>BQJS01000102.1 GCA_021604825.1 Phycisphaerae bacterium
CCTTTTTTTTGCTGGGGCATGGACATTGTGACGCAACCAATCAGGTGCGTGGGCGACCAGTCCCGCAAAGGGAGGATGTGACTCTTGGACGGTGTCTCAACCGATCGCGACACGGTGACCGTCAGGGCCATTGCCCCACAATTCATCGTCGAGGATGTCGTTGCGACGGCGGAATACTACCGGGATGTCTTGGGTTTTGAGATAACGGATTACTTTCAGGATCCACCGATACACGCGATCGTGACCCGAGGTCGGGCCCAGGTATTCCTTGCCAAAGCAGTCGGGGCATCGAGCGTCTCGAATCGAACGCTAAAGCCGGTTGCGATTGACGCCTATGTTCGGGTGCGTGGGCTGGATGCTTTGAATATTGAAATTACGTCCCGCGGTGCCACGGTCCTCGAAGGACCTGTCACTCGCGAGTACGAGGTGAGAGAAATCGTCGTGAAGGACTGCAACGGGTTTGTGCTCGTATTTAGCGAAGATGTAACCTGAAGCAACCCCACCTGCGTGCTGCTCGATTCCGTTTCGAATGATACAACCACATTTACCCAATGGGGGCAGCAATCAGTCCCACCATGGAAGGTCAAAACAATGACTACTCGCAAGACGTGCATGCGCTTGATGGCGATTTGCAGTTCCCTTCTGGTGATTCCCACAACGGTAGGGCAAACATTGGTTTGGTCCGACGAGTTTGACGGACCGACGATCGATCGTGAGACCTGGACATTCAACACAGGCGGGAGCGGGTTCGGAAACGGGGAGCTTCAATACTATACCAATCGTCCAGAAAATGTATTTATCGATTCCGGCAGCCTCGTCATTGAGGCCCGACGAGAAAGCTATCTCGGAGGTAAAGAATTCACGTCGTCGCGGTTGGTAACGAATGGCCGCTTTTCATTCAAATACGGAACGGTTGAGGCGCGCATCAAGCTACCGGATGTGGACAACGGAATGTGGCCCGCGCTGTGGATCATGGGCACCAATTTCGGAGCCATCAATTGGCCGGCATGCGGTGAGCTCGACATCATGGAGTTCGGTCGAAAGGACGGGTTCGACGCCGGTGTCGTCAATCGGCGCGTGGTTTCAGCCGCTCACTGGGACTTCGATGGCAACCATGTGTTCACGCATAGCTTCACGGACCGGCCCACTGACATGCATCTCGATTACCATTTGTTCCGGATGGAGTGGACCCCGACTGAAATACGCACCTATGTGGATGGCGACTTGTTTTGGTCGCTGGACATCAGTGACCCAATCGCTGATCAACTCACCGAGTTTCACGACCCGATGTTCTTGCTTACCAACGTGGCTGTTGGTGGGTGGAATTTTATCGAAATCACTGATCCAGGGCAGATTTCTGCGACGTTCCCGGCGCAGATGCACATCGACTACATTCGCCTCTTTGACAACGGCGACACGGAATTGTTCTACGGTGACGATGTTCAGGAAACCGGTGACTTTGGCGTCTTCACCGAGACGACTCCGGTCAACAACAGTGTGCAGTACGAAGTCGATGCGTCGCTTCTTTTGTGGAACAATCTCATCGACGGCACTGAACCGGCCTTCGAGGGTTCAGAGGCCTGGAGCATGACGGCTGCTCCGGGCGATTGGTGGGGCATGGGCGTTCTCTCCACCCAGTTTGACCGCAACTTAAAAAATTACTCTGACGGGCACATGCATTTTCATATGAAGACGACGTCATCGGAGACGTTCAAGATCGGTCTCAAGAGCGCCACTTCCGGCGAGAGTTGGGTGTTCTTGGAAAACGGGGGGGCCTCGTTTGGACTGGTGCGCGACGGCAATTGGCATGAAGTCGTTATCCCCCTGAATAGCTTTCTGAATGTGGACTTCAATACGGTCAGCCAACTTTTTATGATCGCGGGCGATCCTCCGGCAGCGACTGTCGAATTTGCCATTGATAATATGTACTGGACTCCGGACGTTCCGCGCCCGACGCCAGAGAACGGCAACTTTGGCATATTCACGGAAGACCCTGCCCACAAGACAGCTGGCGAATATCAACTGGGTGTTGATGGTGAGTTCTTCATTTGGGCGGACACATTGCTGCAAGGTACGCAGAATCCGTACGAAGGCACCGAAAGCATGTCATTGACCTCAGCCCCCGGACTGGACTGGTTCGGTGCGGCATTTACGCCCACGATCAAGTACAACCTTTCGGCGTTTCGCTTCCCCGAAAGCAAGCTGCATCTGGCACTTAAGACCAGTGCGACAACGACCTTCCGCTTAGGGATGCGCAGCGGTAACGTCGACGACATTGATCAGAAGTGGATCGAGTTTTCCAACGGAAGCGATCCGTACGGATTCGTACGCAACGGAAACTGGCACGTCGTTGAAATCCCGATGTCTGACATCATCGACGCCGTCAACCTCACCGAGGTGAGCCTACTCTTTGAACTTTTGGGCGTGAACGGGCCTATCTCAAACATCGAATTCGACGATGTATGTCTACTCGGTGGGGGGGATGCGTTACCCGTGGGTGCAGGAGTTCCGGACGCAGATGCCGGTGATGATCAACTGGTGATTCTACCGGTTAACAGCGCGACGTTGGACGGTACGCAAAGCACGGATGACGGGGTCATTACCGATTTTTCGTGGACGCAGGTCAGTGGTCCATCGATGGCAACGCTCAACGGTGCCGGTAGCAGCATCCTCAACGTATCGAATCTGCTTGAGGGCGTTTATGTGTTTCGACTTACGGTCACCGACAATGATGGGCTGACCAACTCCGACAGCGCGTCTGTGACGGTCGCGACCCCGGCCCCGACGGCGGATGCCGGTCCCGACCAGATCATTGCGCTGCCCACAACCAGTGCAGCCCTGTCCGGTTTGGGCTCAGATGCTGACGGAACGATCGTCGATTTTGCGTGGACGCAGATCAGCGGTCCAGCCATGGCGACGTTACCGACGCCTTCGTCCGCAATAACGAGCGCCGACAATTTGTACGAAGGTACCTACGTCTTCGAGCTGACCGTCACCGACAACGTCGGGCTGACGGGTAGCGATCAAGTCTTGATCGAGGTGGTAGACGTCCCGCAAAATATCGCGTTACTGAAACCGGCAACCGTGTCGTCTTCGGTTGGTAGTGGGTTGTTGCTCAATGGCGGGTTCGAGTTTGGGGTCGGAACAGACGCGGATGACTGGACGATGCTCGAGTTTCCAGCAGGGAATGCGACCGCGACCGCAATTCGTACGCAGGCGCTGCCAAATACGGGCGCCTCCAGACTATCCCTAAGCGTAGTTGGCACGTCCTCAGGCGGCCCGGCTGCCCAGGCACAACAGCAAACGTCACCCAGTTCGGTGATTCCAGGCAATGCGTATGATTATACAGCACAGGTTCGTCGGGTTGGTTCAATCGGCGTTGGCGTCGTTGTGCAAATGTATATGCAATGGCTCAATGCTGGCGGTATCGTGATCGGTGACTCCGGGTATCTGGACATCGGTGGCAGTCTGACTGAAAGCTACGCAGAGTACGGTTTCTTCAATATTGTCGCGCCCGCGGGTGCCGACAAGGCTTTGGTCATTCTTCGATTGGCCGGTGGTGCGATCAATGGATCGGCGGCTGACATTGCGTATGATGACGTGTCGCTTTCGTCCGTGGGCGTTTCGCAGGTGGGAGACAACGCCGTTGATGGAAATCCAGTGACGGATTGGTCAAGTGAAGATGGTGATCCGCAATGGATCGAGATTGCCCTGGGTGATCGCTACGAGATTAACCAAGTCGTACTCAATTGGGCTGACGCTCATTCCCAGGAATACGATATTGACGTATCGGAGGACGGCTCACAGTGGGCCACGGTGCATTCAACCGCGACGGGCGCAGGCGGTACGGAAACAATCGACTTGTTTGCAGTGGGTCAATACATTCGGATGTACTCGCACGTCGGGGCTTCGATCAACGGCTGCTCGCTGTATGAGTTTGAAGTTTACGGTCAGCTTCAACCCGGAGACATCGACAACGACGGTGATGTGGATCTGGACGACTACGACTTGCTTGCAGATTGTTTAACCGGCCCGGATGTTGAAGTTTTGCCCGGTTGTCACAACGCCGACTTGGATCGCAATACGCACGTTGATCTTCTGGACTGGGCCAAGTTTCAAGCCGCCATGGAATAGGCAGGCTTGCAGTTTAGCCGGAGCCGATGCCGAAGTTAGACTATTGGGGTTTGCATAAAGCAGATGAATGAAGAACCGCACGATTTGTAAATGAACGATCTTCCGGAACTTGAAGCTTGCTTCCGTTGCGCCAGATTAACGGAATCAAGAATGACGGGCCGGAAACTAACGGGCTCTGTCAAATTCGACGGCATCTTGTAGATCAACATCCGAATCGTTGTCGAGGTCAGCGGCTTCGAAGTTTGAGGTAGAGCATCCGCCCGGTGGGAGAGTCGTGTCGGGGCCCGCAAGACATGACGTGAACATCTGATGATCTCCGACATCGACGTCGCCATCCAGATCCAGATCGGCGGGACTCAGTTGTTCGAAGTCGAAGTAGCCTAGATTAAATTCACCCGGACTGCTTCCGTTGGCGAACCGCATGATCTGTTCGCCGGCATCGAGAGACACCGTTGCGAATACGCTCGTCCAGTTTTGCCAACCGCCTGTTCCCGGCGTTGTAACCTGTCCGGTCTTGTCGACCCCGTTGAATTCCAGTCGAAATTCTCCGCCGTTTTGATCCGACGCAACACGAGTTTCGATTCGATAGTTACCGGCCTGTGCGACATTGACGGTGTATTCGAGCCACTCGTTCGGGCACATCCAGCCAACATTGAATCCGCCTTCGTTGCTTACTTCGATGTCTACGCCTTCGTTGGGTCGAAACTCGCCGCCATTATTCGGCGAATCGCAATCGAGATACGCGACTTGCTGACCGCCGACGTCAAACGCTTCTGCCTCAATGCGGCCGGGAATGGCATGCGGCGTTCCCAGGAAAGGCGTTTGCTCGCCGGGTTCGGTTGGTTCGATTTCATAGACCCGCACCCAATCGACCTGCATCGTTGTCGTTGCCGGTGAAAAAACGCTTGTGCCGTCAGGCGGACCGGGATAATGGCCACCCACCGCAACGTTTAGGAGTAGATGAAAGGGAACATCGAAGGGCGCGCGGACGTTTTCCGGGGCAGCTGTGCTATACCAGTTGTTGCTGAACTCCGTGTGAAAGAGCACGTCATCGACGTACCAATGAATTGAATCGGGTTCCCAATCGACTCGATACACATGAAAATTTGCGGAAAAATCGGTGCCTGGCGAATAGAAACCGGCAGCGAAAGTGTTCTGTGGCCAAGGTCCGCCGAAATGAAGCGCGCCGCCGATGACCTCGGCTTCGTTCTTCGTTTCCATGATGTCGATCTCGCCGCTGGACGCCCATCCACCATAAGGCGAATTCGTTGGCAGCATCCAAAATGCTGGCCAAACGCCCTGCGTTTTGGGCATCTTGATGCAGGCTTCAAAGCGACCGTAAAGAAATTCTTGATTGTTCAAGGTGCGGATGCGCGCCGACGTGTAGTTGAAACCTTCGAACGATTCTTCCAGAGCGACAATGTTCAGCGTGCCGCTTGAGACGAAAATATTCTCTGGTCGGTCAGTGTAGTATTGCAACTCACCATTACCCCACCCCGGTATGCCATACGCATCACCGTTACCGATCATGTATTCCCAATCGGAAGTGTTGAGGCTGTTGCCATCGAATTCGTCAGACCAAACAAGCGTTTGTTGCCCCGCAGATTTGTTGGCCAAACAACTTAATGCGAACAAAACACTGACGGCAAATAGACCACGATTTTTCACGGTTGCCTCCGGCTAGTTGAGTACACTCAGGCGACAAGTTTCTCAAGTTGCCCCTCTTGTTTGACTCATTCAATTCTAGCCAATTGACGTTTGATTTTCGAGGTCATTCAATTCCGTGCCAACGGAATATCAAGAATCCTTATCCGCAATAATTTGGCATGGCAACAACCGTACAAATGTTCTTGTAATACCTTCGCCTGTTTACAATACGATTATCGGCTTCACTGGAACCCAACGCACTCTCATTAGCGGCAACAGTTTCAGGAATCTGTCATCGCACGTCATTGCTGTTCGCCGGGAAGAGTCGAGATATTCTCCGCTCACTCTAAGGGTGGATCGTCGCGCAGGGGACGTGCGATCAGTTCACAAATAGATTTTGAAACTTCGCAAAATCCTTTGCATCGACTGTGCCACTGTCGTCTAGATCGGCTTCACCAAATTGTGCCGGTGTGCATCCAGTGGGTGGCACTGATCCGCCCGGGCCCGTGAGGCAATTCTCAAGGAGTACATAATCCGCAAAGTCGATATCTCCATCGCGGTCGATGTCGCCGAGCGGGTGCAATAGAGTGAAGTCGAAGAAATTCACGTTGTACTCACCAGCAGCGTTTTGATTTGCGAACCGCATCGTTTGGGCGCCCTTGGATAAGTCGGTATTCGAACTGACTGTGACCCAGTTCTGCCATCCGAGAGTTGCGGGTACGTTGATATTCCCCGTCTTATCAACCCCATCGAATTCGATATGAAAGTTTCCACCGGTCGTTTCCGACGCAACCCGTATGTCGATTTGGTATTCGCCAGCCGCAGCGACATTCACCGAATACTCCAGCCATTCACCGCTGGCCATCCACCCAACGTCGAACCCTCCGCCAGCGTCTGCACACACTTCGATGTCCACTTCCTCCAGCGGTCGGTACTGTCCACCATTGTTCGTTTGATCTGAGTCCAGATAGGCGACGCCAGTTCCACCGTGGTCGAAGTCTTCCGCTTCAATCTTTCCTGGAACAACGGACGGACTCCCACTAAAAGGCGACTGCCCGGTGCAACCGCTACCGACAACGATTGCGATTGTGTCCGTGGTGATAAGTCCGGCATCATCAATGGCCCGCGCTGTGATCGAATAGCACCCGTCGGAAACTGCGTTCCAGATAAGACTATATGGCGTTGTGCTGTCTTCACCGAGGTAGTTTGCACCTTCGTAAAACTCGACTTTCGCGACAGAGCCATCTGCATCGGCGGCATCGACATGAATAGCAGTATTTCCCACCGGAATCTCTGCACCGTCCGACGGGCTTGTGATGGCGACAATGGGTGGCACCGACGAATAGTTCAAGCCGTATCCGTACGCATAAAGCGGCGCATAAACAGCATCTCCGAAGTTGATCGGGACCTGGGCGATATTCTGCGGCCAACTGTGGGGGAGTTTTCCAATGAAACCATGATCGCCAAATAGCACGTCAGCGACACCTTCGCCTTCAGTTCCGGGAAGCCATGCGGCAACAAAGGCGCTCCAGTCGCTGACGCGATCGCTAACCATCATCGGTCGCCCCGAAACGAGAACCACAACGGTGGGAATGTCGCCAATCTGGTTGAGGCAGTTGATGTCCGTGGGATCGAGACTCAGCGTTCCGTTATCACCAAGGCCCTCGGCGTATGGCGTTTCGCCGATCACTACGACCGCGACATCGTGCCCCACAGACCCCGTCCCATTTTCGCTGAAAGTGACCGTCCCGCCACTGGCCGCTACTGCGCTTTGGATTCCCTGCAAGATTGTGGTGCCCGGTGTAATGTTACCGCTGCCACCCTGCCAAGTGATGCTCCAGCCCCCGCATTGATAACCGATGTTGTTTGCACTCTTGCCTGCCACGAAAACATTGCTGGTCTTGGAGAGCGGAAGAACCCCGTCGTTCTTAAGAAGGACAAGTGATTTCCGAACGGCTTCGCGGGCGACTTCTCGGTGCGCGGGAGATCCCAGCGCGCCGCTGTTGACGAGAGTTCTGTCAGCAAGCGGCTCAACGAAAATGTTCGCTCGATCCTTGATCCGCAGGATGCGTCGAACCGCGTCATCGATGCGCGTCATGCTGATGTCATTGTTGTTCACCGCCGACTTCAATGTGGCGATCCAGTTCTGCCAGTTGTTGGGCTCCATCCCCATGTCGACCCCGGCATTGACCATCTGCACTACCTTGTCGTAATAGGTTTGGCCTGACAGTTCGTAGACTGCCTCCCAGTCGGAAATCAAAAATCCATCGAACCCAAGTTCGGTCTTGAGCACATCGGTCAAGAGGTACGCCTGCTCGTGCATCTTCACGCCATTCCAACTGCTGTAGGATGGCATGATTGTGCCAACGTTGTTGCTGATCGCCTTAAGAAAACCTTGCATGTGCAGACTTCGCAGCGTGGCTTCGTCTAAGACCGTGTTGCCTCTATCAACCCCGCCGTTGGTCCCACCGTCACCCGCGAAGTGCTTGGCGCAGGCGACGATACGCTCTCCGCTCATGGTCGCACCTTGCATTCCTGCGATGAATCGCCCGGACAACAACACTTGCAATTCAGGGTCCTCGCCGAACCCTTCGTAAGTCCGGCCCCACCGTTCATCCCGGACCACGGCGACGCACGGGGCGAACGACCATTCGAGTCCGGTGCAGGCTACCTCCTTGGCGGTGATTCGACCGATCTCTTCGATGAGGTCAGGATCGCGCGTCGCCCCCAAGCCGATGTTGTGGGGAAAAATCGTCGCACCGAAGACGTTGTTGTGTCCGTGAACAGCATCGATGCCGTAGATGATTGGAATGCCCAAGCGAGTACTCAGCGCGGCGCTTTGATAAGCATCGTGCATATCGGCCCACCCAACAGGTGTGTTGGGCGCGGGAGCAGATCCGCCCCCGCTCAAAATGGAACCGAGAAAAAACGTGGATACGTCCGCAGGTGTGGCACTACCGCGCTCGGCCATCGTCATCTGACCGACCTTCTCGTCGAGGGTCATGCTGGAGATGAGCGCTTCGATATCAACCGCTGACGCCATCGATGGGCAAAGCGCAACCGCGACCAGAAACAGACGTAGAGGTGTTTGAAACTTCAGCACGATTCACTTCTCTCCTTCGGATGGACTACTGATTCTAGGTACAAAGGAGTTGCTCAGCAACCTGAGTTGGCAAGGCGTGAAACCTGTTGATGGAACTGCCAATTATCAGACATACGGTTTGATGACAGGTGATTCACTCGGGCGCGGAACAGTACCACAAACACTCATCCGAAACTGTTTTGCCCGCAAACGTGCCAACGGCGTGAATCATGTTTTTCCCCTTCGACAGTTGGGCATCGGGCCACTCAAAGATGTGGTCGTTGCTTCGCTTCGCGGCATAGAGCTTGTCACCGACAGAAATGCTGACTGCGGAGCAGTTGCTGTACACTTTCACGGAGACAATCGGGTTGTCACGACGCTCCAGCCGTCGGCTCGTAATGTGAACAAACGGCTCCTTCGACCAATTTGCTTTGTACCAATAAAATGAATCCTTCTTGGTGCGGCGATCATACGTCACCAACCCTTTGTCATTACGACCAGGTGTCCCACCCTCGTTGCGTTGATCGCTGGCAAAGTCGAACATGCTCCAGACAAAACTGCACCAGATGTAAGGGCGGGCTTGAATCTGCTGCCAATGGACTTCGTGAAAAAGCGCTTGGTATTCTTCGGGATGCCAAGGTCCATCGTGCCTTGGTTTCTTGGGCGGAAGTGCGTGGTGTTCAATATTGGCACCGGCGCCGTACTCGCTAATTCCGATTGGGATCAAGGGACGCCGCTCGTGCACTTGATCAATCCACGCACCGAAATCATCTGCAGATTCGTGGTACCATCCAAAATAGCGATTGAAGGCGACCAATTCGGTTTGCCAATTCGCCGGGTGTTCGTCGGGAGACGTCCCCGCGCACACAGATCGGCGCGTCGGATCCTCCTGCTCCACCAGGGCGGCGAGTTCGGTAACAAGCGGTGCGGGATCTGGGCCTGGCTCCCACGGCGCCGTAATTTCATTGTGTACGCCCCAGAAGCAAATTGACGGGTGATTGTAATTCTGCCGGATCAGTTCGATCAACTGCTGGCGACTGTTTTCGCGGAATCCCGGCGCGTCGACAACCCGATTGATTAAAGGAATTTCCGCCCACACCACCAACCCCAACCGGTCGCACAAGTCATACACGTATGGATCATGTTGATAGTGGGCCAAGCGGACGGCTGTACAGCCCATCTCTCGGATCATGGCGAAATCTTCGTCGTGATGCGTACGACGAATTGCCCAGCCGAGATTCTCACGATCTTGATGCCGGTTCACGCCATACAGCCGATATGGCTCGCCGTTGAGGGTGAATCCCTTGTCCGGGTCGACATTGAAAGTACGGATTCCAAACGGCTCCTCTACGCGGTCGACGACGCGATCGCCCACAAAGAGTGACAATGTGGCCGTGTACAAATACGGATCGGCTACTCCCTTCCACAAACGTGGATCTCGCACGACCAGCGAAAGTAGCTTCATCGAGTTCCCCGGTGGAACCGCCTCTGGAGTCGTCTCGCTTTTTGCGACAACCTCGCCTTGAAGATCGGTCAATTCGAGGCGCAACCGAACACCTTCCTTAGTCGAATCCGCATTGTTCAACTTGATGGATGCCGCGATCTTTGCTGCAACCGCATCCATGCGTTCCACTCGCAGGTACATACCAGCGGAGGCGTAGTCCAAAGGCGAAACACAAAGCGGGCCAGTGAACAGGAGCGATACATCTCGATAGATCCCTCCGAAAAATGTGAAGTCCGCCGAATAGGGCGGCACACTTTTGTCTGGCGCGTTGTTGACGAAAACCATCAGATCGTTGAGTTGCCCCCAACGGACGGCACCGGTCAATTCAAACACAAACGCGGAGAATCCACCGCGATGGACTCCAATGGCTTGGCCATTCACAAGAACCCGGGCAACGATATTCGCCGCCCCAATGCGCAAGAAGACGCGTCGGCCCTCGCTTTGAACGGGGATTGCAATTCGACGCAGATAGGCCGTCGTTGTGCGTCGATAGTCGCCTCCACCATCTTGTCCGTCTGATGCGTTCAAAGTGTGCGGCAAATCAACAGGACTCACCTGTGATGCGCAAAAGAAGGGAGCCCGAGATGATCGAACGAGGTCGACCGCCATGAGCCAGCCATCATTGATCTCCACCTGCTCTCGAACCGATGACCTCGATTGCCCAACTTTCGAGGTGGACGCTTCCGCGCCGATTGTCTGATCCGGCGCATCGATGCCATGGACGACCAACATCGACAATATGCCAAAACAGTACTGCAATTTCGCCATGACGAAGGATCCTTATTCCACAGAGATATAAACTGGTTACCGTGAGTGTAGTGGCTGGTCAACGATACATCACTCCCCCAATATTGAACCACTCCTGAAGTTGGATCGAAAGGGCGCTTACATTTTGGCCCCCTGCTGAATGGACCTGTGCGACGAACGCCGGCCCTTCCTTGTGGGCAGTCTCGAGCAAGATTAATTTTGAGAGCTTAGGTGTTATAATAAAGAAAAGCTGATTCTGACGCTCTGCGCCTTGGCGCAATAGCCCGCAACTGCTTAATTTTGGGCCTTTTTGTGTTATAATATAATGAAGGGTAATTAGCTCTCAGACACTTCACTGAATTGCATCGGACGACACAATCGTCCTGTTAAAATGCACTGCCAATCAAATTCAACGGGCAGCGATAGTACGTCTGCACCGTCACGCCGATCTGCTTGCAAGCATGCTCAACCGTCTGGTTCTGAGAAATCAAAACCTCAGCTTCACGCAACTTATGAATGATCTGCTCCGTCGAATGACGAACCCTGCTCATGGCAATTCCTCCTCAATTAAGACCGAAATACTAACCCAACAGGTGGATCAGTTTGAGGGGGAAAGGTCATTCGCAAGGATGGTGGTCGTCAAGACAAGTGCTCGAGGTACTGTACTTCGATCGCGAACAGGTTCATTTTACTACCAGTTTGTCGTATAATATAATGAAGGGCGATTAGCTTTCAGGCACTGTTGTAGCCGGTGCCTAACGCGGTGTTTCGTCCGAAAGCGAGCCCAGTCCATCAAGTCAGCCGGACTGCGAAATCGTATCGCACCTCCACGATTCCCAAAACATTTCGATTCTTGAAATCAACTCAAATCTATTGTCGAACGATGACAAAGCGCGCGGCGTTTCGGGGCGTTCGTTTATTCCTTTGGAGGTATCATTATGTGCAGCATGCAATCTTTTTTGGGCTCGTTGTGTAAGCCATCGATGCATCAACAGCACGTTCGCGAACACAAACGCCAGCAGCCGTATGGCCCCGGTCGGCAGTATCGAAAAGAACGCCACATCGACTCGTATTTGCGACGGAAGCGCAACACTCGCTGAGTTATTGCCCAAGGCGCTCGATTCCGCAATTCAGATGTCACCAACCACCCCATTTTTAAGGAGGCCCGTCATGAAATCGCACCGCTTCAAGCAACCAAAACCACAGTCTGGTCCATCGCCACCGAATGCCCCATTTGATGCATGGCTGGTCATGGTGCGCACCCTTGTCGTCAAGCCGTTGTGGGGATTGATTCAGGCGTCTTGGCGGCTTGTTGTGTCCAACCGCCACAAGAACAACGGTGAACCTTTGTCATCGCGACGACGCGACGCATCTCATCCTCGGCGTTCTCAACGCCCCTGAATTCAGGTGACAAATTCCTGCAGGTTGCTGGAGGTTTGCTCACCCTGATGATCACATTCAGGACCGCGCCGGTCACTTCAATTGCGATAGTCGTGGTCTTGCTGGCGCTACTCGGCCCTGGCGACAGCGACTCCAACCAGTAATTCACTCCGTCCTTCGCACTTCACAAGTTAGACCCATCCCCAAACGTAAACCCAGAACTCGATTAGCACATGCGCCCAAGGTGCACGCAGACCCTGAAAGGAGAACAACATGATCCTGACTTCCGATGACATCATCCCCAAGGAACACCATTTGCTGTTCTGTTCCGATCCCAAACTCGCCGACGAATTGGCCGACCGCCACGGGGTGCGGCGCAAAATGCAGCTACATGACCCAACGGTGATCAATCGCAGCAGTGCCGAACGTTTGTAGCGACGACGTCAACACACATCGCAGCACACATCAATCCAAATTTCAATCTGAAAACTACACTCTTTGAAAGGACCATTACCATGCGCATTTTGTTCATCAACAACGACGGCGCCGGATTCGCCGATCACATCGAGATCGAACCCAACATGCCGGTCGCCAGGTTTTTTGCCCAAAAGTTACCGCACGGTCGCCCTGAAGATTATCTGATTCGCGTCAATCTCCAGCCAGTATCTCGCGATCAGATCTTGCATGAACGTGATCGAGTGACGATCACGCCCACGAAGATCGAAGGTGCGATCGTTTCGTAGATCAGAAGTTCAAATCTGTTGGAAGATCAGTATTCCATGCCGGAGGCGCGCTTATCGCGCCACCGGCTTTTTTTTGGAGGACACTTGCTCATGTCCACGCATAGAAACAAGCGGATTCCGCGTATCGCTGCCCGCGTCTGCGAGAATCTTCAGCGCAGATCACGCTTATTCGCGCAGACCGATTTCTTGTGGCAACTACTCAACGAAATGCCGGAAATCCAGCGCGCATCAGCACGCCACAAGATCTCTCCCAGAACAGACGCTGGTCAGCCGCCGAAAAGCATTCACGTCGTGAATTGGCGCTATGCGTGACACGACTTGAAGAAGAGCTTTGCCCGTCCTGTTTGGAGGAAGTCAACGAAGAGGAGATCAAAGACGATGAAGAAGAAGTCCAAGACTATTCAATCAACCAACAAGTCGGCAGTCCGCGCGAACGCATCCTGACCTGCCCTCCCACGTTAGTCTACGTGCTGAGCTAGGATTTCGGTTTTGATTGAGGAGGATTCGTATGAGCAGCAGACGGCATTCGGCGAAGCAGACTGAAACGCGAAAGCGTTGAAACACAAATTGCGTGAAGCCGAAGTTCTGATCGCCCAGAACCAAACGGGTGAGCCGCGATCATCACTTCGGCTAAAGAGAAATTCTAGGCCATTGCCCTCTTCCGTGGCGATAGTGCCGTAACATTCACTTCGTCACTTATGCAATATATCCAAGCGACTAGGGGAGGAGGTCGCGCGGTCTTACTCGTAGCGCCTTGGCCAATTTCGCGATGTTCTCAATGCCGACATTCCGCTCTCCGCGCTCGATTCCGCCAATGTAATTACGATGGAGTTCGGCCTCAAAGCCGAGTTCTTCCTGCGACCAACCCATTTCTTCACGCAATTCGCGAAGCTTCTGGCCTACTTTGGATTTGATGTCCCCGATTCTCATCGTTGGACATCACACCTATAAGTAGTACAATCATCTACACACGATAAGTGTGATTTATGCCCAACCCTTTAGTATGACTTGGGCCATTTTCCGCAGGGAATGACTGCCCAACGTCATAATGGCACTTAGACTTGCTCCGCGACGGCTGTTTTGGCAGGTCGAGGTTCAAGTGAAGTTGCCGCCGAAACGCAGTGACCCTGCGGAGAACAACATTGCCCAGGAAACGTCAACTCAATGCCCTTATGCATAGCCCGAGATTGGGCAAATGGCATTCAAATGACGCTGGATGGCCGATCGTTAACTTTTTTCGAAAATCTGACTGGAGGTGTATTGATGAATCGATCAAGAACGGTTCAGTGTAGTGTTTGTAACCAAATGGTTGGTATCCCAGAAGGTGCAAGTCTGGGCGGTACCCAATGCCCGACGTGCCGAAATGCATTGCCCGTTGAATCACGGTATCCCGAACAACAGCAGACAGTCGAAAGACCACAGATGAAGACTTGGATGTGGGTCGTGTTGGGGGCTGTTGGATACCTTGTTTTCAACGGCATCTTTGGTGGAAGCGATACGGTTTCGTCGTCTGACACGGAACGGTTCGCCAATCGAGGCGCATTCTTATTGATTGCCGATGCCCATGGTGAGAATTTCAAAAGGTCGGGGGCCGCGACTCTTGATCAACTTGCTGAAACCGAAGGCGCTTTCAAAAGGACGGATGGCGTAACGCTCGATCCGGCGATTCGGGCGTTTGCGAGCCAGCAAGCCGAGTATGAAGAAACGTTCGCCCAGTACGCCAAGACAGAACGCGAAGTCTTTGAAGACCCAAGCTTGATTCCATCGCATCTTTGGAAAATGCAACTCCAGTACCATGAAGAGGCGCTGAGACTGGCTAGGCAGTACGCCCCCGAATGGGTCGATGGACTCGAAACGCGAATCGCTGCAGACAGGAGACTGATGAGCAATAGCGATTGACACAACAGGCGGCTCCAATAGTTATCAGTAGATCGGCGTAGAGCGCCAAAATACCAAATCGCACTCGACAGTAGAGTGGTTCATTCTTGATGCATTCTGTCGTATATTAAGTGGAGAGGATTAGCACTCAGGTATTTCGTACGCAGCGTCCTTCCCGCCGCCAAATCCCTCAATAACTCTTCAGTTCCAAATCGACGCGGGCGACGATAGTTCGCCGATTCAATCAGCAACAACCAGAATCCAACACAACGCAAGAACGGCGATGAAACACGCGGTGTGTTTCGGGGCGTTCTTTTTCATTTTCAGGAGGCATCACATGTTTGGTAAGCAAACGATCTTTGGTTCCAAACCCAATTCGTCGGGACTAAAGCAACGTGTACGTCACCACAGACGCCAGCAGCCGTATGGTCCTGGGCGGCAATTTCGCAGGACGCGCCACATCGATTCATATTGGCGGCGGATTCGTAACGGATAGCAGTACGAACATGACCTCGACCCATGCCATTTCTGTACTCGCTGCCAATGCGTAATGGCCGCAAGTTCCTCAATCCTAAAGGAGGTTCAACATGAACTCGAATCACCGTCACCGAAACCGGCCACACAGCGGACCGTCACCGCCTCGCGACCCATTCGATGAGTGGCTCGCCTTTGTGCGAGCGCTCGTACCCAGGCCCTGTAGGCGTCTGCTTCAAACTTTGATTCGGTGCGTCACATCGAGGTTTGGGCAGGCCAAATCGACGCGTTCATACCGTGAAACGCGCAACTTGCGTTCGAACCGGCGCTTCGACCGCCCCTAGAAGCAGGAGATAAGTTCTTGCTGTTGGCGGGCTTCTTGTTTAATGCCGTTGTCGTCTATCGTGTTTCGCCGACGGCAACTGTATTGATGGTTGTGGCCTTGCTTGTCTTCATCAGCATCGACAACGGCAGCAACGATTCTTGAAACACCCCAACAACGTCAATTCCAGTAAGTCACTCACCAAGTGTTCATGAACCTAATCGCAAAAGCCAACTGCGCCCGAGTTGCGCGCAGACATTTTGAAAGGAGAGCGTCGTGATCCTGACAATCGATGACGTCATTCCGAAAGAGCACCATCTACTTTTTTGTAGCAGCCAAAATCTTGCCGATGAAGTCGCAACCCACCATGGTTTGCGAACTCGGACGCGTCACTGCAGAAGTGCGGCATGTCGTCACCGCTGCAACCGTGGCATTGCATTGCCGAACCCATCTTCGGGGTTCAAATTGGTTTGAAACAACTCCAGTCATCGACACCTTAACCCCATGTGCGAATCATCACCATTGAAATGACTTAGTCCGAAAGGAACCACTTCATGCGCATCATGTTTATCAATAATCATGGCGGCGGCTTCGCCGATTACATCGACATCGAATCAGGCACAAAGGTCGCCAAACTATTTGCCCAGAAGATTCCAGAGGGCAGGCCCGAAGACTATCTGATTCGCGTAAATCGCCTGCCATCTTCGCGAGATCAAA
>BQJS01000103.1 GCA_021604825.1 Phycisphaerae bacterium
GTTGGCGGCCCAAGTACACCAACATCGGTTCGATTCTCGAAACCGCGTGGCAATGGCATCGCAAAAATCCAGACGGTTATCCCAAGTAGGGTCACGAAGTACGGCCACAAATTACGACCCACCGCGCCACCGCCGTCATTCCCGCGCACGCGGGAATCCAGATGGGCGCGTAAACCCATCCCAAGAAAGTACCAACCGAGAATGATTCATCGCGACCAGATGCGGTGAAATAAGAGTAGCGTCTTTGTGGAACTCTGGATTCCCGCTTGCGCGGGAATGACGGAAAAATGGGCAACGGACCCAAGATGCTCGAAACGAATCACCGTTGACTATTCGTCGGTGACGCAACCTTCTGATGCCGACTTCACGTTCTTGATGTATTTGTAGAGCGTGCCGCGGTTGGCTTTAAGCGGTGGTGCCGTCCATTTTGATTTCCGCGCGCTTAACACGTCATCGGCGACTTCGACTTGGATGGTACGGTTGACCAACTCGATCGTGATGCGATCGCCATCTTCAACCAAGGCGATCGGTCCGCCGTTTTGCGCTTCCGGAGCAATGTGCCCGACGATGAAACCGTGGCTGCCGCCCGAGAAGCGGCCATCGGTCAGGAGAGCAACATCCGAACCCATCCCAGCCCCCATGATCGCAGATGTGGGCGTGAGCATTTCGGGCATGCCCGGTCCACCTCTCGGCCCCTCATACCGAATAACGATCACGTCGCCCTTGGCGATCTTGCCTGCTTCGAGTGCGGCGAGCATGTCTTCCTCGCTGTCGAAAACCCGAGCTGGTCCACTGAAGCTCTCGCCTTCCTTACCCGTGATCTTCGCAACAGCACCGTCGGGCGCAAGGTTGCCGCGCAAGATTTGAATGTGCCCGGTCTTCTTGATCGGTTGATCAAATGACCGAATCACTTTCTGACCGTTGGCGAGTCCGGGCAAGTCCGCTAGATTTTCGCCGACTGTTTTGCCAGTGACGGTCATGCAACTACCGTCGAGCAATTCGTTTTCCATGAGCAGCTTCATGACCGCCGGTGTACCGCCAACATCGTGCAGGTCTTCCATCACGTACGCACCGCTCGGTTTGAGATCTGCAAGCAGTGGCACGCGATCGCTGGCTTTTTGAAAATCGTCGATCGTCAACGGAACATCCACAGCCCGCGCCATTGCGAGCAAGTGCAGCACGGCATTCGTACTCCCACCGAGGACCATGACAACGTTCATCGCATTTTCAAACGCTTCGCGCGTCATGATGTCGCGCGGTTTGAGGTCACGCTCTAGCAACGTTTTGATTGCCAATCCCGCGCGATGGCATTCTTTCGCCTTCTGATCGTTGTCTGCCGGCGTTGACGAGTTGTAGGGCAGCGTCATGCCCAATGCTTCAATCGCGCTGGCCATCGTGTTGGCGGTATACATGCCGCCGCACGCGCCCGCACCCGGGCAACTTTCGTTCACGATCGCCCGCCGTTCGTCGTCGGTGATCTTGCCGCTTAGAAACTCACCATAGCTTTGAAAAGCCGACACCACATCGAGCTTCTTCCCATCGCGGCAGCCGGGTTTGATCGTTCCGCCGTAAACCATGATCGCCGGACGATTCAACCGCCCCATCGCAATCAGACAGCCGGGCATGTTCTTGTCGCATCCAGGGATCGCTACAAGTGCGTCGTACCAGTGGGCGGCCATCGATGTTTCGATCGAGTCGGCGATGATCTCCCGCGATTGCAACGAATAGCTCATGCCATCGGTGCCCATACTGATGCCGTCGCTGACGCCAATGGTGTTGAATCGCATGCCGACAAAACCGGCTTCCACGACTCCGCCTTTTACCGATGCCGCAAGATCATTGAGATGCATGTTGCAGGTGTTGCCCTCGTACCAACAGCTGGCGATACCGATCTGCGGTTTGTTCAGGTCGTCATCGCTCAGCCCCGTTCCGACCAGCATGGCCTGCGAGGCACCTTGGGCGCGGGGTTGTGTAATACGCTTGCTGTATTTGTTCAGCGGTTCGGTCATGGGGTCTCAGTCGCTCGACTTCTATGGACGTTGTATCGATCATCAATTCAAACGGCTGGTGTAGCCTGCCGGAAATCATTCAATTCGGCAAGTACGCGTTCCAGCACCTCGCGCTGTTTTTCCGCCCACGATTCACTGACCGTCAGCGGAACAATCGTATGGAATCGTTTGAGGCTTTCGCGTGTGTTGTTGAGAATTTTCGCAGCCTGGGTGCTACCCGTCAGGTCGAAGTGTCGTCGAATCATTGCCAAAACGACAGCCGTCTCCAAATTGTCGGCGAGCGGTCGGACATCCACATCCCGCCGATTGACCATGCTCTTGATGCGACTCGGCGCGCCAAGGACAAACGCGGTTCCACCGGTCATGCCGGCTCCGAAGTTGCGTCCGATCTTGCCAAGGACCACGACCACACCGTTGGTCATGTACTCGCATCCATGATCGCCGCACCCTTCGACCACAACACGCCCGCCGGAATTTCGCACGCAAAGTCGCTCACCCGACAAGCCAGCCGCAAACAACTCGCCGCCCGTCGCACCGTACATGACCGTATTGCCCATCAACACGGGCAGTTCATCATGCAGACCTCTCGCGCGAATCACAATGCATCCGCCGTACATGCTCTTGCCCACATAATCTTGCGCTTCACCGTCGAGTACGAGTCGCATGCCTTTGTTGCAAAACGCCCCGAAACTTTGGCCAGCCACGCCGGTGAAGTGAAGCCTGATCGAGTGGCCGGGCAAACCGACGTCGCGATGATGGCGAGCGATTTCTCCCGAGAGTCGCGCCCCGACGCTGCGGTCGCGATTGGTGATTTCGTAACCTCTGACGATGCAGGTGGATTCTCCAATCGCAGATTGACAATCGTGCAGAATGCGCTCGTCCAATTCAACTCTTGATTCAGTGGCATCATTGAAAGGCACAAGGCACCGGCGTGCTTTTGAACCGCTTGGATCGGGATCGGTCAGCATCGCCGACAGATCAATGTTATCCGTCTTCGGCAACGCCAGGCCCCCGCGCTGCTTGAGCAAATCGAATCGACCGATGATCTCGTCGAGGCGACGTACGCCCATTTCCGCGAGATCCAAGCGCACCTGCTCAGCCAAGAACATCATCAATGCGATCACGTGGTCCGGCTCACCGGGAAACTTCGCCCGCAATTCCGGGCGCTGCGTCGCGATTCCCACCGGGCAATTATTCAAATGGCATTGCCGAACCATCACGCAGCCAGCGGCTACCAGTGCAGTCGTCCCAAAACCAAACTCGTCCGCTCCCAACAGCGCGGCAATGATGACGTCACGCCCGGTCTTGAGTCCGCCGTCCACCCGCACAGTCACACGTCCTCGCAAATCGTTCAGCACGAGAACCTGCTGCACCTCAGCCAGTCCAAGTTCCCAGGGCAGACCGGCATTCTTGATTGATGAAAGCGGCGACGCACCCGTCCCGCCGTCGTGCCCGGAAACTTGAATAAAGTCCGCATAGGCCTTCGCCACACCAGCCGCGATCGTGCCAACGCCCGCGACCGACACAAGCTTCACCCCAACCCGCGCTTTTTGATTGACGCGTTTGAGGTCGAAGATCAGTTGCCCCAAGTCTTCGATCGAATAGATGTCGTGATGCGGCGGGGGCGAAATCAGCGGCGCTCCTGGCATAGCGCGGCGCAAGTTGGAAATCTCCTCGGTTACTTTGTCGCCGAGAATCTGCCCACCTTCGCCCGGCTTGGAACCCTGTGCCATCTTGATTTCAATCTCGCGGGCGCTGACCAAGTACTCCGGTGTGATGCCGAAGCGGCCCGAAGCCACCTGCTTGATCTGACTATTACCCCAGTCGCCGGACTGCGGATGCCAGCGGGCCAACGATCGTTCTGCCAGCGTATCGCGGTATGGGTAGAGGCGTTCGCGATCCTCCCCGCCCTCGCCGCTATTGCTTTTCGCACCGATGCGGTTCATCGCAACCGATAGCACCTCGTGTGCTTCGCGCGAGACGGCACCATGGCTCATGGCCTGCGTGCAGAACCGCTTCACAATCGTCTCTGCGGGCTCAACTTCTTCGAGCGGGATAGGACTGTCGCTGCGTTGCCAATCGACGAGGTCGCGCAGATTACACACCGGACGCTCATCGACCAGGCTCGTGTATTGCGCGAACGCCTGCGCGTCTTGATTCCGGACGGCTTTGTGTAGCGTCTTGGTGATGATTGGGTTGGTTGAGTGGTACTCGCCCTTTTTGCGATAGGCGTAGATGCCGCGGTCTGCAAGGTTGGGATCGTCGCCAAATGCTTCCGCGTGAAAGCGTAGTACATCGACGGCGATCTCGTGCAGCCCCACGCCGCCGATTCGACTGGCTGTCCCGGTGAAGTATTGATCGATCACCGAATTGGCGATGCCGACTGCTTCAAAATTCTGCGCACCGCGATAGCTGCTGATCGTGGAGATGCCCATCTTCGACATGATCTTGAGCAAGCCATTGTTAACCGCATTTCGGTAATTCTGCAGTGCATCGGTCAGGGTGATACCTTGACCGCGCGGGTCCCGTCGCACCCATTCGCGGACCGACGCCAAACCCACATAAGGATGTATCAGCGAAGCACCAAACCCAAGCAAACAAGCGAAATGATGATCCATGCGCGGGTCACCGGTATCGCAAATCAGACTCGCCTGGGTTCGCTTGCCCACGCGGACCAGATGCTGATGGACCGCCGACGTAGCGAGAAGCATCGGAATCGGTGCGCGATCGGCGTTGATGTCTCGATCCGACAAGACGATCAGCGGCGCGCCCTCGTCGATCGAACGCTCAGCCGCTTGGCAAAGCTTATCGAGCGCTGGTTCAAAACCCTCAGGCCCACCGGCAACATCGAAATGACACGACAAGGTCTGTAACCGAAACCGATCGTTCGACAATGACTTGAGCCATTCGAATTGAGCGCAATCGATCACCGGTGAGGCAAACTTAATCAGTTCCGCCGCGCCCTCGTCCTCGTCAAGCACACCCGCCCGACCGCCAACAGCCGTCCGCAGCGACATGACCAATCGCTCGCGCAACGGGTCGATCGGCGGGTTGGTCACTTGGGCGAACAGTTGCTTGAAGTATCGATAGATCGTCTTCGGAAAATGGCTCAGCACCGCGATCGGCGTATCGTTGCCCATCGAACCCACCGGCTCTTTGCCATCGTAGATCATCGGAATGAGCAACCGATCGATGTCTTCCTTGCCATAGGCGAACGCTTTTTGCACCCGGGTCAGATCGTCAAGGTCCAGTGCGGATTCCTCGGCTGACACGGCCTCGCGCTCGTCGTAGGGTTTGATCATCTTGCCAACGACCCAGCGTTTGTACGGTCGGCGGTTGGCGTAATGACTCTTGATTTCATCGTCCAGCATTAGTCGACCGGCGGCTGTATCAACCGCGATCATTCGACCCGGCCCCAATCGCGACGATTGAACAACCTGCCCTTCTTCGACTGGAACGATCCCCGTCTCGGAGCCTGCGATCAGAGTGCCATCTTTTGTCACCCAATAACGAAGCGGTCGAAGTCCGTTGCGATCGAGCATCGCCCCCGCCACCACGCCATCGGTAAACGTCACCGCGGCCGGTCCGTCCCAGGGGGCCATCATCGAGGCGTGATATTCAAAGAACGCCCCAATGTCCTCCTGCATCGTGACCATCTGTTGATACGCTTCGGGCATCAGCATCAGCATCGCGTGCATTGGATCGCGACCGGAATTAACGAGCAGTTCCAAGACGTTGTCGAGTGCGGATGAATCGCTGCCATAGGGTTCAATGATGGGGTGCAAGTCTGCAAGCTGTTCGCCCCAAACCCGACTCGACATCTGCCCGACCCCAGCGTTGAAGCGGTTGACGTTGCCACGCAGTGTGTTGATCTCGCCGTTGTGCCCAAGGTAGCGAAGCGGCTGAGCCCGCTCCCACGATGGGTTGGTGTTGGTGCTGAAGCGTTGGTGAAACATCGCGATCGCCGTCTCGTAATCGGGGTCGACGAGATCAGGATAAAACGAGTCCAGTTGCGGCGCGACCATCAATCCCTTGTAAACAATCGTCCGACTCGATAGCGACGCGATGTGAATTGACTCGACATGCGTGTCGGCGATCGCCCGTTCGACTCGTTTGCGCGCTCGATACAGTGCCCGCTCAAACTGGTCCGCCGCCAACGTTTCATTGCGCTGAACGATCACTTGCCGAATTACGGGGCAGGTTTCCGACCCCCGCTTACCGAGGACGTCGGTGTTGACGGGCACCTCGCGCCACATCAACACGGTCATGTCGCAATGCGCGATTTCGCGGTTGATGATTTCGACGCACGTTTGTTCGGCGTCGTCGCAACTGGGCGGAATGAAAACCATGCCCACAGCCAACTCGCCCGCATCGGTCATCTCGATACCGCGACAACGCAACTCGCGCAGTATCAACCCATGCGGAATGTTCGTGAGAATCCCCGCCCCGTCACCGGTTAAACCATCGGCATTGACCGCACCGCGGTGTGTGAGATTGACGAGCCCGGCGATGCCCTGCCGAAGGATGCGAAACGAACGCCGTCCCTCAATGTCAGCCACCAAGCCAACACCGCAGTTGTCGTGCTCATCACGAGCGTTGTAGAGACCGAGTTTCTGAACTTGCTTTTGATTTTTCATACGAATACCACCAAATCTTGATCGAGCCTTGTTGACGCGTGGGTTTGTTTCAGGCGCGAGCCGCAGGTCAGACGATCGGACCTAGAGGCTCGCGATCCGTACGATCGGCGATGTGCTTACTTCGCACGAACGACTCGCACGGGCGTGGATCGGTGTGGACAGCATACGGCAGGCTTGACGTGGGCACTCGTGAACTTTCCAACCCAGATAAGCCGAGGGTCGGCGCCCGTGGTTCAACGGGAAACCAGCATTGGCCTCGCTGATTTCAGTGTTCGCGCCATGGGGTCCCAAAACGTTCCACGGAGATATCACACCCCGTGAACGTTTAGATCTCTCCTCGCCCGCTCCTTGTCGCAAGCAAGAAGATTGAGGGTGGGCATCTACCCCGAATTGGATCTGTTCCGAATTCATAGAACCCCATTTTATCCAGACGGGGGGCTGGGTTCAATCAAAACCATTTGGCCGCCCTGCCGCTATGTTTGAAGGGCAAATGATCGCTGGCTTGGACGGCATTCTGGTTCATTGACGACCCAGAAGCCCCCCGATTGTGAGGTAGTGGGTGCTCAATTCGGAACCATGTACCGCACCCTTTCGCCAGAGGTGGAACACGATTCCATTTTTTCTGCGCACGCCAACGCGCCCCACTCAATAATCGGATACAACGCGGTCGCAACTATCGCATTGGCGCACGATTCAAGAGTCGCCTGAGTTCTTCGCAGAAGTGTCTCGCAACAATTGGGTAATTGTCCTCATTTTAAGTAACGAAAAACGCGGCTATATATTTACCAGCTAGCGGCTATTCCAAACATGCCTTTCCTTCCATCCGGCCCGATGTAGTGAGGCGTGGGCCGCTAGCATTCTTTTTTCTTCCCTTTGCAACAATCAAACCTAAATTTGAAATCTCGCGAACCAATCCGCGCGCTGTGTCGTCGAAGACAATAACGTTGAATCGTTAGAACGGGCCGAATCCATTGCAATCTAATCCAAGCGGCCCGGTTGTTCATTGAGGGTACACCGCCCTTCCAGAGTGGAGGACGGACATTCAAGTGCAACTCGACTTTCACAAGGAACCACCCCATGAAAACGTCGAACCTTATCGCATCGTTCGCCATCGCATTCGCATCCATCGCGCAAGCAGGCGACAACTCGCTTCCCAACGTTACCGTCTACGGCACCGCCACCACCGAGGTCACGCCAGACTTGATGAACTGGCACTTGACCATCACCAACAAAGGCAAAGACCTCGCCCCCGTCGCCGATAACCACAGCGGCTTCGTCGCCAGTGTATTGAAATTGGTCAAAGACAATGGCATCGACGACGAGAAGGTGCAAACCGCCCGCATGGAGTTCGGCGAAAATTGGGAATACCGCAACAGCAACCGCGTCAAGGAAGGTTACTTCGCCACAACGCGTGTCTCGTTTGAATTGTCGAACTTTGACAAGTACAAAAGCCTCTGGTCCGGTCTCGCCAAAATCAAACACGTCAGCATCGACTTTGTCAGTTACGATCATTCCAAGCGAATCGATTACCAGAACGAAACGAGAGTCAAAGCGCTCTTGGACGCAAAGGAAAAAGCGCAATCGCTTGCACAAACCTTGGGGTCTCAAATCGGCGAACCATTACTTATTGAGGAAGTCGTTGGAATGTATCAAACCCATACCTTTGACAACAGCCTACGGGTTGCCGAGAGTGACAACAGCGGAAGCAGCGGGATTGCACGAGGCAGAATACCGGTTCGCACGCGCGTCAAAGTTTCATTCAGATTGATATCGCTGTAGGGTGCGTCCCGGACGCACCTGTTTAAATTGCTTGTCCGCGTCGGCCAAGGTATCTTCAAAACGCCATGCCCGACTACCACCGTCCCATCGCTCATGGAGCGACCATATTCTTCACAGTCGTGACGAATTTCAGGCGTCCAATCCTAGCCGGCGAATCGGCTTTGTCTTTTTTGCGTCAAGCGTTTCGAGAAGAGCGCGAACATCATCCGTTTGAAATCGACGCAATTGTCGTCCTACCTGACCATCTTCATTGCATTTGGACGCTTCCGGACGACGACGCGCGATACTCGATGCGATGGTCCGCCATCAAAGGCCGATTCACCGAACTGTTCATGGCGAGTGGCGGCCTTGAATCGGCCCGAAGCCCGTCACGACTCAAGCGCGGCGAACGCGGAATTTGGTAGCGTCGATTCTGGGAGCACGTCGTCAAGGACGATGACGAATTCGGACACTACATAAATTACATTCATTACAACCCGGTGAAGCATGATCACGCCCGCTGCCCACACGGATGGCAGCCTTCAAGTTTCGAGAAATGGGTGCGAAGGGGTGCGTATGATCCCGATTGGATGTGCGTATGCGGCGGTCGTGAAGTGAAGCCATTGCGATTTGGTGATGTCGAACTTAATACGGGTGAATAAGGGATTAACAGGTGCGGCCGGGCCGCACCCTACATTTCGTCGCGATTTGCAAACGTGGGGTGCGTCCCGGACGCACCTGTTGACCAGTCAATACTTCAGATGCGCAATCACGACATTGCCAACGGATGTGCTTCTTCGATGGCTTTCAATAACTTCTGATTCTTTGGGTTTGCCAAGTCCGGGTCAGCCTTTGTGATCGCTTCAGCGTCATTGATCGCGGTCTGCAGCAGTGCGTCGTCTTTCATCAGGTCGGCGGCTCGAAAGATAGGGATGCCGCTTTGTCTGGTGCCTACGATTTCGCCCGGGCCCCGGATATCCAAATCAGCTTGTGCGATTTTGAATCCGTCGCTTGTCGATCGCAACACTTCCAATCTCGTCTTGGCCTTTTTGGAATTGGAATCGGTGAACAGCAGGCACGTTCCGGGTTTGTTGCCGCGACCGACTCGACCACGTAATTGATGCAGTTGAGCCAACCCGAACCGTTCGGCGTGTTCGACGATCAGCATGGTGGCTTCGGGGACGTCCACGCCTACCTCGACCACGGTGGTGGACACCAGCACTTGAATGCGCCCATTGCGAAATGCATTCATCGTGGCGAGTTTCTCGTCGCTTTTCATTCGGCCGTGTAGTAGGCCAACTTCGATTCCGCGCAGTTCACCTTTACGAAGCGATTCTGCCTGAGCGACGGCATCCTTCAAGTCCAGCGTCTCGGATTCTTCAACAAGCGGATAGACGACAAACACCCGCTCGCCGGCTTCCACTCGCTTGCGCACGTACGTCCAACACGCCGCCTGCATGTTCGGCGGCACGATCTTCGTCTCAACTGGTTTGCGGCCAGCAGGCAGCGCATCGATCGTCGTTACTTCAAAATCGCCATATACCGTCATCGCCAATGTGCGCGGGATCGGCGTCGCTGTCATCACCAAATAGTGATGCCCGCGCGTTTTCGCGCGCAGCGACGTTCGCTGGGCCACGCCGAATCGATGCTGTTCGTCGATAATCACCAAGCCC
Organism: Phycisphaerae bacterium; assembly: GCA_021604825.1. The sequence goes on from BQJS01000103.1 coordinate 10,078, forward strand.
AACCGCGCCCACCTGACGTCGTCTTCCAGCAGCGCGTGCGTACCGATCGCAATGTCCAACTCGCCTGTCGCCAACCCAGCCAACAACGCCTTGCGCTCACTGGCCTTCATCTGCCCGACGAGCAAACCAACCTTGACGCGGCTGCCCTCTAGATACCTGCAGATCTTGTCGTGCGTCTGGCGGGCGAGGATTTCGGTCGGCGCCAGGATCGTCACCTGAATTCGGTTGGCGACGGCTGACAGTGCGGCGTAAATCGCGACGGCTGTCTTGCCGCACCCCACGTCGCCTTGCAGCAGGCGGGTCATGGGCCGCGTTTGACTGAGATCAGCAACGATCTCATCGATGGCCCGTCGTTGGGCAGCCGTCAATTCAAACGGCAACCGCGCGAGGATGCGTTCGTCGATTTTGGGCGTCGTGATGATCGGCGGTGCGTCGTCGGCTTGTCTCATGCGATGCCGGCGCACTCGAATCGCCAGCTGCATCAGCAGCAATTCATCGTAAGCCAATCGTTCGCGAGCGGCTTGCACGTTGGCCAACGTCGTGGGTCGATGCAATTCACGAATCGCATCGCCGCGCGCCATCAGTTTGTGGCGCTTGATCAATTCCGTTGGTAGAAAATCACGAACCGCCGCAATCGCCAATGGCAAAACGGAATCCAACACCCGCGCGATCTGCTTCGGCGGAAGCGCTTTGGTCGCGGAATAGACGGGCACCAATGCATCGTCATCAGCCGCCAACGGGTCAACATCGTCAGCGATAATTTCAAACGTCGGATTCACAAATTGCACCCAGCGTTTGTCCTCAATGGCTTTGCCCGTCACACGGATGATCTGTCCATGCCCCATTCGTTCGCGCAGATACGGCGCGTTGAACCATCGGGCGCGACACGTTCCCGTCCCATCAACAACGTCAATCAACACCGACGATCGCTGATAGCCCTGCGTCGCGCGCACCCGCCCGATGCTGCCGACGACGGTCGCCACCTCGTCGATTTCAAGTTCACCGATGGGCTTGGATTTGGGGAGCAGTTCGTAGCGAAATGGCAGGTATTCGAGCAAATCACCCACGGTGCGAACGCCCAACGACTTGAACTCCTCAGCCCGGCGCGGACCGACGCCCTTGGTGTACATGATCGGCTTGCTTAGGAGTTCGGAGGGCATGAAGCGACGGTACCGCGGTGGAGGGTCGACGACAACCCCATGCCCACCGCGAAACCGTGGTTGAATTTGTGTGCGTCATCGCGCTCTTGCCAGTCCCCCACCCTCAAGGGTGGGGCACCCAATTAATTGCAACGCCGACTTATGGGATGATCAGTTCCTGCCCGGCTTGGATTGCATGGGGGCTGGACATCACGCCGCGATTGGCTTCATAAATCACGCGCCACTTCGATTGATCGCTGTAGTACATGCGGGCCAACGCGTACAAGGTCTCGCCGCGCTGCACGACGTGCGTTCCACCGGCACCGCCCGCTGGGGCTGCGTACGAATCGTTGGCCGGCGCAGCGTATTGCTGATTGGCCGTGTACGACTGATTCGTGTTGGCTGTGTTCGAGTACGCGGGCGTCGCGGTGTAGTTGTTTGTCCGCCCACCCGTGTCGTACGACTGCGAATCACTCGAGACCGGCGCCGACGAATAGCTGCTATTTGAGGACGCGGGTTCTTGATAATTGTAGGAGTAGGAACTGTCCCGAACGGGTGTTGTGTCGAGGTGCTCGACCTTTTCCTTGCATCCGTTCGCCACTACGAGCGCGCACAGCGCCACCAGAGTTGTTGCAATCCTTTGCATCGGCGGACCTCCTGTCCATTGTTGCCACGTGAATTGTCCAATCCGGATATTGGCGGAAATGGGTAATCTCGTCAAGTAAAATCAGCGGGGAAGAAAAGTGGCTCGAACGGCTTGAATCGACCCTTGCCGCACCACTCCTTGCGTGCCCCTCGAAGACCGTGAACACGCCACCCTATTTTAACATTGCGTCACTCTTGGGTGACTGGAGGCTTGGGAAGCGGCTCGCCTTGGGCAACGATCCTGGCGTTGGCAATATCCAACTGGTGTTCGCGCTCAAAGAACGACATCACGTAGCCGGGCTTGGCCACGAATTCACCGACGATCTCGGTTTCGTCGGCGCAGACCAAATCGATCGATCCGCGGAGGGTGTTTCCGCGCTTGATTTCGATCTGTCCCGTTGCGACATGGGTTACGCCTCTAAGTCGCCCGGTCTTTTGAATCAGGAATCCACTCACAACATCCGGGCCCGACCCTTCCACCGCGCTGCTTGAGTCTTTGGCTATCGCGTCACCTGAAATTAGCTCGATCGGCGTTCCGATCTTAAACACACCGGGCGCGGTTGGCAGGCGCAAATACAATTCGTATTGCTTCTTGCCGTAGCGTGAACCCGGAAGGGGCCATTCGCAAAGCAACTGCGCGACCGCATCGCCGGAATCGTAATGCGCCCATTCGCTATCGAGTTCGACCGATTCCTGAAGGCCAATTTCAAAGGGATGAAATAGCTCAACGGTTGCGCGTGGTGACGAGCAGCCACCCGCAACAACAGCCATCGTCAGGAAGATGCCAACAGTCGTGAATTCAAGTCGAGGTTTCAATCGCAACCTTTCAAAGCGCGCCGCAAATCTTTTTCAATAACGCGATGTCGGCAATGTTCTCTTCCATTTACATGCAGCACTGGGATGTGCTCACCGTATTCATTTGCCCAACGGGCATTGTCACCGGCTGAGATGTCGACGACATCGACAAGAATGCCCCGTTTTCCAATGACCTTCTGCACAACAAACCACGCCGCATCGCAGAGTTCGCAATCCGGCTTGGTGAAGAACGTCAAACGCGTGTTCATCGGTTGAGACTCAGCGCAAGGATGGTGGCCGCGAATGCAATTTGATCTGGGGATGATCTTAACGCAGGCGTGTTTACTCTACAAACGGGTGAACGAATTGGGTTGCCTGCAATGGCGAGTCACTTGGGAAGCACTGCTCACAGAGCAGTGGCACACCCAGATGGACCGGCAACGCTAGTGCCCCATGGTCTTGGAGATCGTGAAGATCGGCAGCAACAGCGCGATGACGATGCTTCCGACGATGCCACCCATGACGAAAATCATGATCGGCTCGATCATCAACGTGACGCGTTTGATGGACTGCTCGAGATCGCGCTCGAGGAATGTACTGACCCGATCGAGCACATCGGCGAGGTGGCCACTACGCTCACCGGCACGCACCATTTGAGTGACCGATCGAGGCATCAACTTGGTCTCGAGAAGCGGAACGCTCATCTGCTCGCCGCCTTGAACACGGGTGTCGACTTCGTCCCACATGTCTTGAAAGTATCGATTGCCCACGACGGCCCGCGTGATTCCGACGGCTTCGAGAATCGAAACGCCCGCGCGGGTCAGCGTTCCAAGGGTTCGCAACGAACGGGTCAGACAGGTTCTGTGAAACATGCCACCGATCAACGGCGTGTTCAGCAAGATCCAATGCAAGGGTCGACGCCCGCGCTCGGAGCGGAAGAACCAGATTGACCCAACGATACCGACAAACAGCGCGCTGCCCCAATACATCCAATAGGCGGTCATCCATCCACTGACTGACATCAGAATCTTGGTTGGAACCGGAAGCAAATGTTCTTTGCCCCGATACAACCCGGTGAACTTCGGCATCAGGAACGTCATCAGGAAGATGACAACGCCAACCGACATGCACATCAAAAACCCGGGATAAATCATCGCACCAATGACTTTGCGCGACGTCTCACGCTGGTTGCTCAAGTACGTTGCACAACGATCAAGCATCGGCCCCAATTGACCGGATGCTTCCGATGCCTTGACCAGATTGACGACCAACGGTTTGAAGACTTTTGGATGCCGCGCCAACGCCGTCGAAAATGGCGTACCCGTTTCGACGTCAGACAAAATGCGTTTGAGTACCTTGTTAAATCCGACAGACTCGGTTTGTTCAATGATGCTATCAAGGGCCTCGGTGATGGAGACACCGGTATCGACCATCACCGACATCTGCGTGATGAAATGAATGATTTCCGTTGATTTGACGCGATTGCCGCCAATTCTGACCTGAGTAACCGCTGCCTCGGCGACTTGGGCGGCTTCCTGAATTCGCACAACGAATTTGCCGTCGGCTCGGATCAAGCGGGTGGCTTCCGCGGGACTGGGCGCACTGATCACGCCTTCGATCGATTCGCCGCTTGAATTGCGTGCCAAGTAGTCAAATCGTGGCATTGTCGTCAGTTCCCCCAAGCACCGTTGGCAGTGATCGCCAATCGTGTCATGCGCTGGTCACACGCAGGACTTCCTCGGCGGTGGTTTCACCCGCTTGCACTTTGGCCATTCCGTTTTCGAACAGCGTCTTGATTCCCTGCGCCTCTGCGATAGTCCTTAGCTTTCCGAGACTCGCACCGGCAGCGATCGCATCGCGCATTTCGTCGCACGGAATCAAGACCTCAAAAATTCCGCTTCGCCCCTTGAAGCCCGTTTGATGGCACGTCGCACATCCGCGTCCCTTCGCGACTTTGTCAATCGTAATTCCAGCCCGTTCGGCAGTACGTACAACGTGAGGCGTGGGCTCGGTTTCGGTTCGGCATTCGGGACAAACCCGCCGGACCAATCGCTGCGCCACCACGCCGACGATGGCCGCGCTGATCAGATACGGTTCGATCCCCAGATTTTGCAACCGCGTGATGGCCCCGGCACTGTCATTGGTGTGCAGGGTCGAGAGAACAAGGTGCCCCGTCAGTGCGGCTTGCACCGCAATCGCAGCCGTCTCGGAGTCTCGAACCTCACCGAGCATGATCACATCCGGATCCTGGCGAAGCAGCGTTCGCAACACCGACGCAAAATTCAGACCGATCTTGCTGTGCACTTGAAATTGATTGATACCCTGAACGTTGAATTCGATCGGGTCTTCGACGGTACAGATATTGATGTTCGGCGAATTGATCTCGTTGAGCATCGAATACAGCGTGCTACTCTTTCCGCTACCTGTTGGCCCAGTTACCAGAACGATTCCGTAAGGCTCCTTGCAGATTCGTTCCATCGATGTTCGGATGTCGTCGTCGAGATTCAACCCAGAGAAAGTCAACAGGCTGTTTGAGTTGTCGATGATTCGAATGACAACCTTCTCGCCGTACTTGTTGGGCAATGTTGAAACACGCAGATCCACTTGATTGCCGCGCGACGAGACGCGGATCGCGCCATCTTGCGGGAGTCGCCGTTCCGAGATGTCCATGCCGGCCATGATCTTGATGCGGGCGACGATCGCGGGTTGCATCTGCGATGGCGGTCGGAGTTTTTCGAACAACTGACCGTCCACGCGATAGCGTACGCGAAATAATTCCTCGTCAGGTTCAAAGTGAATGTCGCTCGCCCCTTCGCGTATCGCACTATGGATCGCGTGGTTGACCAGCTTGACGACGGGCGAGTCGCTGCCCAAATCGTCAACGTCGGAGCGACCTGAGCTTTGATCTTCCGACCCAGTGACGCTCTCGGTATGGGCAAAGAGTTCGTCGAAACTGGGGGCTTCGTCCTGACTCACATCTTCGATGACGTCGCGGAGGTCGTCAGGTAATGCGGCGGCAATCTGTACCGGACATCCGGCGTGTTGGGCGATTTCATCGACAAGAAAAAAGTTTGACAGGTCGCTGATCGCAACGGTAAGCGTGCCATCAACCTTGAAAAGCGGCACAACCTGCGACTGTTCGATGAACTCAGCCGGCAGCACGCTGTAAACATCGCGATCGACCAGCCGCGAGGTCAACCTGGCAAACGGAATGCCGGAAGCATCCGCGAGTGCGGCGGTGAGCTGCTCCTGCGACACGTAACCCAATTCGATCAGGATTTCGCCGAGAAGTTGGCGCTTGCCATCTTCCTGTTGAACGGCGATCGCCTCATCCACTTGTTGCGGAGTGATCAAGCCACGCTCGACGAGAACGTCACCGACCCGAACTGCTTTGGTTTCTGTCGATCCTGACATAAAACGTGTACCTAGCTTAGCGCCGCCAGCGCCTCATCCAACGTGACGCACAACTCCAACTGCTTGTCGAGCCGCGTCACTTCCATGACCTTTTCCATGGGTTCGCTGAGTGTACAAACCTTGCACATCCCCAAACGCTCCTGGCATTCGCGATGCAGTTGCGTCAGCGCCTCCAACCCTACGCTGTCCACGCCGGTGCAATCCGTGCAATCAATCACGAAATCGGGCGTGTTCTCGACAACCGCAGCGTCCACCAACTCGCGGAACTGATCGACCGTCGTCTTGTTCAACTCACCCTCGATCGCGAGGATACACACGTTGTCGCGCATCGTGCTGCTTGTCATGCCGCTATAACCTCATACCACTGGCACCTGGCGCCGCATCTAGGGAATGTTCAACCCC
>BQJS01000104.1 GCA_021604825.1 Phycisphaerae bacterium
ATGGCCAACTACTTCAGCAGCAGCCCAAACTTGAATGGCTGCACCTTTGAAAACAATACCGGCGTCGGATCCTCCGAAGGTGGCGCGATCTACGGTTACTCATTTTGCGCTCCGACGCTGACCGATTGCATCTTCGATGGCAACAGCGCATCGATCGGCGGTGCGGTGGTCGGGTTCTTCAGCTGTTCGGCCAACTTCGACCGCTGCATCTTCAGAAACAACACCGCTGTAGGCGATGGCGGCGGACTTTACAGCTATGGAAATTCAAATGTGACGTTGACGAATTGCCTGCTAGCCGGACATTCCGGCGCATTCGGCGCGGCAATGATCAATTTGTTCGACAGCCACGCGAATGTGATTAACTGCACCATCGTCGGCAACACCGGAACGCTCGGCACGGGCGGAATCTTCAACTTCCAAAGCGACCCCGTCATCGACAACAGCATCCTCTGGCAAAACTCAGCCAATGGATCATTCACCGAAGCCGGTCAAATCGACAACAACGACGGATTCCCAACAATCAACCACACAACAATCGAAGGCTGGACCGGCACACTCGGCGGCACCAACAACAACGGCGACGACCCGCTGCTCGTAGACGCGAACGGCATCGACAACATCTACGGCACACTCGACGACAACACACGCCTGAGCACCGGTTCACCAGCTATCAACACAGCCGACAACACAGCCATCCCCGGCGGCATCACACTAGACCTGGACCAACACCCCCGCATCGCCGACACAACCGTCGATCGCGGAGCATACGAATACGATCCGCTACCAGGCGACTTCGACGGTGACGGCGACATCGACCTGAACGACTACGAGAAACTAGCCAACTGCCTAAACGGCCCAGAAACCACCCCAACACCAACGCCACCAACAACACCGCAGCAATGCCGAGACGCCTTCGACTTCGATGCAGACGAAGACATCGACATGCAAGACGGGGCCGAATTCACGCGAGTCTTTCAACCTTAGTTCGTCAACCGATAGGCAAGAAGCTACGGAAACACAAACGGGCAAGAGGTTGGTATAGCGCCGTCGGGGCCACCAAAACACTCCGCGAAAATGCTGTAGTCAGCTAGATCGACATCACCATCCGCATCAAAGTCAGCTGGATGCCTTAGCAGACAATCAGGTTGGTGCAGGCAGACTCCCTGGAAACAAATGTCCACAGTTTCTTCATCACAGTCGTCGCAATCGCCGGCCACACTGCATACGACGCAATCGTTGGGGATTCCGTTGGAATCGCAATCTGGGCTGTCGCCCAATTCGACATCGCAACCGTCTGGGACCTGATTATGATTGCAATCGATACTCGTTCCGCCGGCAATCTCCAAGGCATCATTTGTACCATTGGAGTTGCAATCCGTCGGCAAGTCTCCGGTCCAAAGTATGTTTGCGGCCCCCCTGATATTGTTGGCTAAAGTGACTGATTCAATATGCGTCCCATCCGGATTCCAAATGTGTAGTATCCCATCCGTAAATTCGCTTCCGCCATTGTCGGTTGCAAAAACGACGCCTCCCGGGCCTCTCGTTACACCGCTAAGTTTTTGGATGCCGGGGGCATCGAACCGTCTGATGAATGCCCCGCTTTCGTCGCGCTCAAATACAGCGCCAAAAGTATTGTCTGCAATCAATACCGAGTGAGTGGATGGACTGTAGTGAAGCGCTTGAACCTGGAGTTGCCCGTTGTCGAATGGAATTGAATACAGGATTGAACCCGACACTACGTCATAAACATCCATGATGCCTGCCGCGCCGCTGGACCCGCCACCTGCCCCCCACATGACGTCTCCCGGCAGGAACGCAACGGCTTTGTAATCCTTACCTGGGCCCAAAGTGCGCAACCAGTTCCCGCTTTGATCGAATTCGAGTATCCCACTCTGAACTGCAATGAAGTAGTTGCCTGACGGACCGACTCCTACACCGACAGGTCCTTCGGGCAAGCCAACATCGATGGTCAAGAGTAGTGTTCCATCTGGACTCCATAGATGCATCTTCCCGCCTAGGTTTGCCGAGGCGACGTTTCCAAGAAGGTCAAAACCAATCGCACGTACGCGGTCGAAGTTACTGGTGAACAGCTCGGTCTTGAATGAATAATCTTCCGCGTCATAAACGAATATGTTGTCTGAAAAAGCACCGGCGATCAGAAAATCATTGTCGTCGTAGTTATCCGCAACTGCATTACCACATATGGCAAAGCTCAGCGAGAATACCCAAACCAAACCTACGGCCCCGATAGCGAGTTTCCTTGAGTTTTTTTGTCGCATACAACTGGTTCTCCATTAGAGTCAGACAATGTATGGATGTCGCGTATGTTGCTACGAAAACAACATAGTGACATGAATGTACCACAGGTTAACGCGACAAATTGCTGGCGTCAGTAGGTATAGGGGCAGGAATCTACAGAATCCGACGGAATGGTTGGGAGTGAGTGACTGCCCGTTGGCAGTCAGGACGACCCCCGTTACCCGGCTTGACCCAGTTGGCTGAAGTTTGAACAGATAGTGAATTAAATGATTCCGCGCGTTGGATTGTCTACGACTGGAGGCTGCTCATCATATCGTTGAGCTTTCGGAGGGCGCCGGCTTCTATTTGACGGACTCTTTCGCGGGTTAGGCCTACCCTTGCGCCGATGTCTTTTAGCGTCATCGCTTCTTCGTCGTCGAGACCGAATCGTAGACGCAGGATTTTTGCTTCGCGCTCGTCGATTTGCGAGAGCAATTCTCGAATGAGTGAGGCTTCGGATTCTTCAAAGAGGGCTTTGCCGGGATCGGGCGTTCGTTCGTCGGCTAGGATCTCGCCCAAGCCCATCGCGTCGTCACCACTGGATGCTTGCGGGCGGGCGGTGAACGCCTTAACCGCGCGGCGGACGATCTTGGCTTTCTTCAATGGAATTTCCATCAGGTCAGCCAACTCTTCCAGCGATGGTGAACGCCCCTCTTTCTCGACGAAACGGTCCATCGTCTGCCGCCAGCGGGCGATCATCTCGACCATGTATGCCGGAATGTGAACCGGCTGCACGCCGTTGATGAGCGATCGCTTGATCGACTGCTTGATCCACCACGACGCATACGTGCTGAAGCGCGTGTTCTGCTTGGGGTCGAACCCTTCGACGGCGCGGATTAGACCGAGATTGCCCTCTTCGATCAGATCGTTGAGCAACATCCCCCGGTGGCTGTACTTCTTGGCGATGTTGACCACCAGGCGCAGATTCGACTTGACCATCCGATCGCGCGCACCTTGGCCATCGCTTTCGATCTGCTCTTTCTCGGCGAGCGTGATCTCTTTGTTCTTGAAGCGATCGGCGGCAGTGTACACCGCTTGGATCTTGGCCCCGAGTTCCTTCTCCTCTTCCGGAGTCAGAAGCGGCGCCTGATTGATCTGCTTCAAATAGAATTGTAAATCAGAGTCGATTGCGATCGCTGATACTCCCCGACAGCATAATCCCCAGAAGATCGGCAGCCATTCAAAACGCCACCGACAGCTACTACGACAAACGATGATCCGGTCTCTCCCAATTGATTCAATCGGGAAACTGCCTCAACGACCGACTCGTTCACCCCCTAAACACCACTTGCCCCAATAGAGTAACAAAAGCGGCCCCAGCGCCGATACCCGGCACTGAGACCGCTTGGATTTTAAATCATCAAAACACCAGCCGAACCAACTCGGCCAGTTGTACTTCTTGGGCCCAGACTATGCGTCGCCTTCCTTTGATTCTTCATCGGATTTCGATTCATCATCTGTGACAGCCCCTTCACTCTTGGATTCCGACGCATCGCCAGCAGCCTCGGTGTCCTCCGCCGCCTTTGGTGCCGGTGGCTGAGGGATAAAATTGGTGATCAGATCGGTCGTTTCTTCGCCAGCACCGTGAAGCCCACCACGTCGCGCTTTCTCGACCTTGGGTGCTTCGCCATCTTCCTGATGCTCGGTAGACCATTCAGCCCGTTTCTTTGACAAGCCGATCTTGCGATCCTGTGCATCGACCCGAAGGATTTTCACCTGAATTTTCTGTCCGATCGCCACCTCGTCGTGGGGATCTTCCACCTTATGATCGGCTAACTCACTGACGTGCAACAGTCCCTCGAGGTCGTTTTCCAACTCAACAAACACGCCGAAATTGGTGATTTTCGTGACCGTACCTTCGACGATCTGACCCGGGATATAGTTATCGGGCACCGCACGCAACCACGGGTCTTCGTGAAGCTGCTTGAGGCCCAGGGCGATGCGCTGCTTGTTCTCTTCAACCTTCAGCACGACGCATTCGAGTTCGTCACCCTTCTTGATCATTTCCGACGGATGCGAAATCTTCTTCGTCCAGCTCATGTCGGACACGTGCAGCAAACCGTCAATGCCTTCTTCAATCTCAATGAACGCACCGTAGTTGGTGAGGTTGCGAACCTGACCGGTGATACGCGTGTTCGGCGGATACTTCTCTGCCACCTTGGTCCACGGATTGATCTCGGTTTGCTTGACGCCCAGCGAAATCTCCTGCTTGTCCTTGTTGATGTCGAGGACCACGACTTCGATCTCATCACCCACGTTAAAGAGTTCCGACGGATGGTTGATGCGCCGCGTCCAACTCATCTCGGAGATGTGCACCAAGCCTTCGATGCCCGGACGCAGTTTGATGAACGCACCATAGTTCATGATGTTCACCACTTCGCCCTTGACCTTCTCGCCAATGGGGAAGCTTTCTTCGATGCCTTCCCATGGACTCGGCTTAAGCTGCTTGTGACCGAGTGCGATTTTCTCTTTTTCCATATCGATGTTGAGAATCTTGACTTCGATCTCTTGATCGATTTTGACCACCTGCGAAGGATGCGCGACGCGCTCCCAACTCATGTCGGTGATATGCAAGAGACCGTCGATACCGCCAAGGTCCACGAACGCACCGAAGTCGGCGATGTTCTTAACGACACCCTTGCGGGTCTGACCGATCTCGATATCGGACATCAGCTTTTCTTTTGCCGCACCGCGCGTCTCTTCAATCAGCTTACGACGCGAGATCACAATGTTGCGACGCTCGGTATCGATCTTGAGAATCTTGGCTTCGACATCTTTGCCAATGAATTCACCGATATCGCCAGGACGACGGATGTCGACTTGCGATGCCGGAAGGAAAACAGGCACGCCGATATCCACCAGCAGCCCGCCTTTGATTTTTCGCATGACTCGTCCGGAAACCAGGTCGTCTTCTTTCTTGGTTTCGACGATGTGATTCCAGTTGATGATTCGATCGGCTTTGCGCTTCGAGAGTTCGATGACGCCGCTCTCGGCTTCAAGATTCTCGAGGAAGACATCGATGGTGTCGCCAATGTCGATGCCGCTGCGATCGTCCCATTCCTGAATCGGAATGACGCCTTCGCTCTTGAGCCCGACGTCGATGACCACATCGTCACCAGCCCTACCGACGATCTTCCCTTTCATCACGCGACCCGGTGCGAGTTCTTCGCCTTCGGGGCCATCCACCAACGTTCCGATCGCGCCGTCGTCCAACCCGGCATCGAAAATGGAATTGAGTTCGGAATCCAACTCGGAACTGGAACCATCCAAAGAACTGATAAGATTAAAATCTACCATAAGAGTAATGTTCCCACGTCACCGCTTGGTCCAGATCGCACGCCAGAACGTCGCGAGCCAAACCACTGCGCCCCTGCATCACGAGCAGGTAATAACCATTGCCAAATCGCCAGCCCGCACCTCAGCGGCGCGTCAAAAGCCGAACGAATGTTGAGCCACGCAGTCTACCAAATCCAGAGAAACAAGCCACAATCCGCGATTCACCGTGGACACTGGCGAGGAGATCCCCAAATGGACGCGACCGCCCCGTTTATCGCGGCCCAAAAGGCCTAAACGTCGATTCGCATGGACAAGGGCGAAAATACGTTGGAAGTCAGCCATTTGCCAGCAAAGCAACGGAACATCACGCCATTCGGCGAATTATGATGTCATCCCGCTTGCCCACCAAATCGTCAAGATGGGTGTGGCGATCCTCATGGGAGCCATGATACTGGTAATTGGTTAGACGAGACTTGGGAGCGGCCAATGAAGATACCGATGGAAACGAATAGTTCCGATTGGGCAGGAATCAGAATTGCGGCGGTGGCACTGGTGGTATTCGCGGTGGGCTGCGTCAAGCGTGCAGAAATTGTCGCAGTCTTGCCCGACGGACAGGTGGAACTCGTTTCGTATTTCCATGGCGACAAGGACGACATTCTTGGGGCAAGCGACCCGGACAACGCCCCCGGCGACCCTCCACCCAGCGCTGCGAACGGCTGGAACGTTGAGATCAAGAAGAACAAGGAAAACGACAAAGACAAAGCCACGTTGATCGCCACTATGTCGCTCGAACCGGGACGCACCATTCCCAAAACGTACGCCACGCCGAATTCACTGGTGTCATCAGCCGCGACTCGTTTCCACACGGACGTATCCATCGAGCAAACAAGTGACGGAACCTACTATCACTTCAATAGGGTGTATGTCCGAAGGCTTTGGGCTCCGTTTGAATACCATCGCAAGCGAATCCTCGAATCCGACAATATCAAAGCACTCATGGAAAAAGAACCCAAGTCCATGACTGATGCCGACCGCAAAGTTGTCGTTGATGCCATGGTCGCCGTTGAATCTGAACAACAAGTCGAGTTGCTCGACATTGCCATTGCGGCGACTGGCGGAAATATCTCGAACCGGGGTCAGATCTCGCAATTGGCTCAGTTGGCTGCGATCAAGCGTGTCCGCGAAGTCACCTCGGAACCAGACCTCCGCAAGAAAGTCATGGACTCGCTGGTGTCGACCAACGGCACGCAGGATTCGACCGACCTCGAAGCCGATCTGCACCGCCGCGTCGATGACGCAGTCGCAAAGGCATTGACGGGTGCGGGCATCAGTGAAGCGATTGCGTCCGCGACAGTACGATCATTGCACTTGGCCCGCAGAGATTTTCAGGTATCCAAAGACCTGGAGGACGAAAGCTGGGACGTTCAAGTCGTGCTTCCGGGAAGAATCGTCGCCCACAATGCAACCGACGATCCAGAGTCAATCGACGTGAATGACTTGAACAACACCGGCGACGAGAAAGACGACCCTATCTACAACGCGGCATTGACGCTGTCTGCCAAGCTCAAACCGTTCGTCGAAACACCTGGTTTTCAGAATTGCTCGTGGTCGTTTGAATCCGATGCGCTGCACGATCGCGACGTCGTGTTGATGGCGACCTCGTTCGTACCAAAGGGGAAATAGCGGATTAGTGCTTACGCGACCGACATTTGCGCAACCATAGAGAATGAGTGATCCAAACATACATCCTGACGCGTGGGCCAACGTGTATCGATGGGCGTATCGATTCATGCGCAACCACGAGGGTGCATTGGATGCGACGCAGGAAGTGATGCTTCGCTCGGTGCAACATGGCGGTGCGAATATCAAGAATGATCTGGGTTGGCTTCGTCGAATCACAGCCAACCACTGCATCGACGCGCTGCGCAAGAAACGCCCGGTCACGGTTGAATCATTGGAGCCAGCCAATCGACAACCGTCACCCGTCAGCGAGGCCATCACTTTGGAAACGGCTGAGATGATCACGACGGCGTTGGACAAACTCACCGAGCAACAACGCGCGGTCGTGATGGCCAAGACGTACGACGGCGAAACATTCGCAACCATCGCCGAGTCGATGAATCTATCCATCGGCACGGTGAAGACCCACTACTTGCGAGGACTGTCCACACTGCGCAACGTGCTGGGGAAGTTACGGGAGAATCGATGATGAACTGCAATGAAATTGAGACGATGTTGGCCGACTACTTGGGCAACGAGTTATCCGACCGAGACCACAAGATTGTTGATGATCATCTTCAAGGTTGCGAGGCCTGCGCGCATGAGGTGATGGCGTTTCAACAAACGGTGTCAACACTCGGGCAACTCGACACGGTCAGTCACGCTGATGCTCTACGCCGTACAAGCCGATTTCAAGTTTCGCGCCGGACGCCTGCGCTGCAACGAATCGTGTTCGCGTCACTTAAGATCGCAGCCGTGTTGGCGATCGGTTTTGTTTTGGGTCGGTTGTCATTTGGTGAGACAGCGAAATCGCAACCAGACGTCGCTAAGGATTCGGGAACCGGTCAGCAAATGGTCGCCCACGCCAATTCGGGCACCATTCATCCCGAGTGGCTCGAGTTCGCTGAGAAACTCAACCGCAATTCGTCGGGCTTGGCAGGGCAATTGCGACACCTCGCCAAGGGCTATGGTCGTTGATTCAGCGTCCACAATTCACCTCTTCAACATGCAGGACATCGTCGATAACCTGTTGGTAGGAAATGGGTTGTGTCCGAAATACGCTTGAATTCACCCTTAACACGCACAACCAAAAAGTGTAGATTGCGAAAATGGCTGGATCGACAGTACGTCGTCGGCACAATTGGTTGTAGGCGCGACCTATCTGATTACGGATGAATGCTAATGGGCGAATGCAACGACTCCGGAAACTTCTCGGAAGGCCACTTGCTAACGGGTCAGGATGGCGAGCAGAAACTGCATGACGACGTCCAAACCGATGCCAGCGACAAGCAGCCTTGGAACGTTGCGTTCATATTAATGATCCTCCCGGGACTGTTGTTAGCCGACCTACTCCATCCGGCGATTCTCAACCGACGTTTGTTTGAATCCGTGAACAATGCCAGCTCGCATCACTACGAAATGCTCGACCTAATGGATTGCCTTCTGGCCGCCGTACTCGTCGGTACCATCGTGATTGTCGGGTTGCTGGCATTTCTGCGGAAACGCAAAGTCCTCTTGCGTCTCACCGCGTTGGCGTATTGCTGCGCGATTCCGATCTGCGCCGCCGAAGCGTTTCTGCACCTTACGACGCCACCAAGACTTCACGTGCCGGGAATGACTTCCATTTCCTATCCCAAACCCGAAGTCGCGCCGGGCGTCACCGGTCCGAGTCGAATCACCATCAATCAGCTCGGTTTGCGCGGGGAGGGTCCCCATGGTGAACCACACAAGATTCTCTGCATTGGTGGAAGCACGACGTATTGCTCCTACCTTGACGACAACGAAACGTGGCCGTCTCTACTCATGCAAGAACTAAACAAAGGCGCATCAAAGCATCACACGTGGGTCGCAGACGCAGGCAAGAACGGACTCGACTTGCTCCACCACATTGAATTCTTAAAGCGATGCGATTTCACGTACGAATTTGAAACATGCATCGTCCTTTGTGGCGTCAATGATCTTGAACACGCCGTTCGAATGCCGAAGGAAGATCGTATCGCCCTCGCGCCATCGCGTGTGTTTGAAATCGGCGGTCCGGACTATCCACTCACCCCCCACTTCAAGCAGGCGTACCTCTACCAGATGCTCAAGAGCTCGCTGAAACGGATCTTCGGCGTGGAGGAATCATATACGAACGACGGAGAAGGCGAATTCTATGCCGAACGACGGCGCGAGCGACAAGAAGCACCCAAAGATTATCCACTCCCACCTCTGACGGATCACTTGGCGTTTTATGAGGAGAACCTCGCAACGTTGAAGGTCCTTTGCAACGAAAAAGGACTGCGACTCATCCTCGTGACCCAACCGGTGCTTTGGCGCAATGATCTCCCCGAAGATTTGGAACAACTTTTGTGGAGTCGCCCGATCGGCCATACGGGGAGGGCGCTGTCGACTCAATCGCTGGCGAGTGGAATGCATATGTTCAATGACGCGCTGAGGGAGTTCTGCCAAAAGCACGACGTCGAGCTTGTCGACCTGGCCGCCACTCTCCCGAAAGATGCGACGGTGTTCTACGACGATGAACACTTCAACGAAGACGGGGCGCAACGGGTGGCCAGCCAGATTGCGGAATACATCCGCACCCACATGGACGAATGAGCAACCACAAAGCTCGGGGCAAGTCGGTCCGCGGCGCAGAAAATTCTCGATTTCCGTCACCCAATACACAAAAAATCGTCTTCGCGTTTTAGGGTCTGCGATCGCGGGTTTCATAAAGCGCGGCTGAAATCGAATTAGCGGAACTTTTCGAATCAGGGCAAATCAGACTTGTGTCCAAATCTTTCGTTCTAGACATTCACTTGGCGAAAGGATAGGAAGGCAAGGAATGCTGGGGCTTTGCCACTGAGTTGGCGAACCACGGGGCCTGGACCGACCGGGTTGGTTGGTCGCCTGAATTAAGTTACACTGAAGCCCTAGCGATTGGCGAGTACACCAGGACGGTGCAACAAAGCCTGAGCAGAACTGACCGTAACGAACATAATGCAGTGGGACCGGCTCCCCAGCCCGCCTTTTGTGCCCCACTGCCCCAAAGGAACTGACATCTTGTTTGCCTGCGACGCCGTCACCGTTGGCGCGGTCCGGATCGAAACGCAGCGAACGACGAATTCCAAAATTCGGTACGCAAGTACCCATGCCAAGGAGGGCGGACCATGCAAGGAACGCGCCTGATGAAAATGAATTGGTTGAATCCCCATTTGACGAACTTCCGTCGAGTGAGCCGTATCTCGGTGTTTGCAATGGTGTTGACCTGCGCGGCTTCTGCATCAGCCTGGGATCCGCCAATTGGCATTCCCATGCCCTCATTTGGAATCGAAGAAACGGTCCAGTCAGAATACGGTTCTGATTCCTTTTACACGCACTACGTTAATCGGAATCACGGTGCCGCGACCGACAGCGGCAACTCCAACGGAACACCCAGCCGCCCACGACGGACAATCCCGCAGAACCTTTCGGCGGGGAGCGTTGTCGTCGTTGAAGGCACGTACGATTACTCGACCGGCGGCTTCACACCGATCAGCGGATCAGGAACCGCCTCGAATCCGATTTTCATTCGCGGAACCAGCAGTTCCAACAAACCGCGTTTCACTCACGGAACACAAATCAAAGGCCAGTACATCATCGTCGAGAATATCGAGTTCGACGGCGGCAACCCCTTGCTCACCGAAGACGGCCCCCACCACATCGCGATTCGCCACTGCGAGGTTCACGACTGCGGCGGACCTGCGATTCAAGTCAGTGCGTGGGACAACCAGACGATGAGCAACGTAGTTCTTTACGATCTCGAAGTACACGACAACGGAAACTGGCAAGCCAACTTTGACGAAGACTATCACGGCGTCGGTGTTGGCGATTACGTCAACAATTTGTGGATCGTAGACAGCGTGTTCTATCACAACAGCGGCGACGGCGTTCAGATTAATGCCGGCAGCCGTTCTGCGGAGGGAACAACGCACCACATTTATGTTGGTCGAAACGAATCGTTTTCAAACAAGCAAACCGGGATGTGGTCGAAGCAGGGTACGGACATCATCTTTTCCGAAAACTACATTCACGATCACCGTCCCAGCAACTCATCTTTGGGTGCAGGGATGGGTTGCCAATATGACCCGGTGCGCATCTGGTTCATCAACAACGTCATCTTCGACTGCGACTACGGCATCATGATCGCCAGCGGTGGCGGTGACTTGGGTGGTGGTCAGGATATGTACATCATCGGGAACGTAATTCACTCCATCCACGACAGCGATGGCGGGTTCAATCCGCATACGGCATGGACCAATGCGGCGGTCATGATTGCCGGTGGATTGCGGCGTCACGTGGTCAATAACTCCATTTATGACGCCGACGGAGGGATTCACGGAGCTGCGGCATACGGCAATTTCTACCTCGCAAACAACATTATTTCGAGCATTGCCAGGTCATCTGGATGGCACATTTTTGTGGAACATCCGGACGCCGCGAACGGGTCGTCCGTCGATGACAATCTCTTTCATCAAAGCGGTGGAAGTGTGCGGGTTGATTGGCGCGGCACGACGTACTCCAGCGTCAGTTCGTTTCAGTCCAACACGGGCGTGGGCTCCGGAAACTTTTCATCCAATCCGAATTACTCGAATCCCGGTAGCGGCGACCTGCACATTCAATCGTCAAGCCCTGCCATCGATGCCGGCTCGGCGCATTCGGTGTATAGTGTATTCTCAAGTCGGTACGGTTTGAATATTAACATCGACATTGACGGCTCGTCGCGACCCGGCGGATCGGCATATGACATTGGTGCCGATGAATTGGGTGGAGGGTCACCACCGCCACCTCCCCCACCCGGTTGCACCAGCAACAACCAATGCGATGACGATGTCGATTGCACCGACGACTTCTGCATCAGTGGCACGTGCGTTAACAATGCGATTGACGCCAACTGCGACGATGGTAATTTCTGCAACGGGATCGAAACATGCGACTTGTTCTCTGGTTGCGAATCCGGCAACAATCCTTGTTCGGGTTTGCAATGCAACGAGTCTAGCAACTCGTGCGTGTCCTGTACGAGCGACTCGCAGTGCAACGATGGCGACTTCTGCAATGGCGTTGAGCGTTGCACCGGAGGCGAATGCGAAAACGGTTCCGATCCATGCCCCACGCAAGCATGCGATGAACAGAGCAACGCGTGTGTGGACTGCTTCAACGATTCCGAATGTGACAACGGCATTTTCTGCGATGGCGTGGAAACCTGTGAAGGCGGAAGTTGTTCGCCAGGCGATCCTGTGTGCGGTAGCGAGCAATGCAACGAAGACTCGCAAACGTGCGGCGTGGTCCCTGACGCACTCATCAATGCTGGCGACGCATGGTGTTACCAAAAGGGTGTGGCTGGCACACCGACGGAGGGTTGGACGACATCCAATTGCAGCAATTCCGGTTGGCCAACCGGTCCGACTGGGATCGGATACGGTGATGGCGATGACCAAACCGTGCTCAGCGACATGAGCGGCAATTACATCACGGTCTATGCCAAACGCGAATTCACGATTCCCGACGCATCACAAGCATTCAATTTGATTCTCGAAATCGACTATGACGACGGATTTGTGGCCTACCTCAACGGCGAAGAAGTCGCCCGTCGCAACATGGGCGGTCAATTCACCCCGGTCAATCGAAACACCATCGCGTCAGGGCTTCGAGAAGCCGGGTCTTTCGAATTGATCAACCTTCCTCACACCAAGCTCACGTCAGATGGCGAAAACATCCTGGCGATTGAGGTTCACAACTACAACATCAGTAGCTCGGACCTCACGTTCATCCCCCGCTTGATCGCTCAGACGGAGGATTTCATTTGTCAAAATGATTCTCAGTGCGACGACGGCAAATTCTGCAATGGCGTTGAAACCTGCGAAGATGGTGCGTGCGAAAGCGGAACAAGTCAATGCCCGGGACAAGGGTGCAATGACTTCACCCAGGCATGCGTCACTTTGACGCCGCCGCCAGCACCCGCTCCACCGGCACCTGCCCCTCCGGAAGAGTGCATCGGTTGCGTTTTGGAAGAACCTTCAAATGATCCTGACACAGGTGCAGTCATCGTCGTCAACCCGAGAGTCGACTCGGACTTCGACAACATTCCGGATATCATCGACCGATGCATCAATACACCGTCGCAGGGACAGGTCAACGCGAACGGCTGCACCGAGCAGCAACGTACTCAAGACGACGACAATGACGGCGTCATCAACGACGACGACAGTTGCCCGGGCACGCCGGCTCGTACACCGGTCTACGATAGCGGTTGTTCAGACGAACAGCTGGCCACCGTCGGCAATCCCGTTTCGCAGCCAGCCCCAACACCCAACCGGGTCACCGGCAATGGTCAAACGGACTCGGATGGCGATGGCGTGGCCGACGTTGATGATCAGTGTGAAGATACGCCACAAGGATCAGCCGTCGATGAAATTGGTTGCCCGATCATTCTCGAAAACGACACAACACAGGGATGTGGTGGTGGCGGAGCTTGTGGAACGATTGGCATGACGAGCTTGGTGTTTACGTTGGCTGGGCTTTCTGGCAGCCGACCGCGCCGTCGAAGAAAAACGCGCATTTAGGATCGATCGAGATCGTCACACAACCAGAACCTCAGCCGCGATTTTCATTTCGGCCAATTGCGCTTCGATCTCTGTCTTGTAGATGGCGTTCATGATGATGACCTTGTCGGGCTTGATCTCGACGAGGTCGGTTGGGCTGACAATTTCTTGGCCCGTACCCGTCACAAAGCGACCTTGTTTGCGCGGATTCACATCCACGGCGTGCGCGATCACTTCATAGGGCGCATTCATCACATTCAAAAACGTGACACCCTTCGAGCCCGCACCCCAAATGACCGCACGGGTACTATCCTTCGCCCACTGATCAAATTGCTTTTTCCAGTGCGCCACCTTCGTCTCGTAGGCGGTCTTGAATTCCCCCACCAACCGCTCCGTGTCGCACGATGCGTTGGCCGGAATATTGTGTTCGCTCTCCAAATCGGTCGTTGCGTCGATGGATAGGAATTGGCCATCGTAAACGCTGTCCACGCGGATGGGATTGAAACCCGCCCGACGAAATAGGGCCGTCAGTGCCGGCGGCGTGAAATACAAGCAGTGCTCGTAAATCAAATCCCAAATGCCCAGATGCTCAAGCGTATAGAGCGCGTTGGGCACTTCAAAATAGACCCCCGTCTTGCTGCCGCCTTTGATCGTGCCCTGCACACTTCGCACGAACCCGAACGGCTCACTGATGTGTTCCAGCACATGCCGACAACACACCAACTCGGCATCGAAGCCGCGATGTTTGGGGCCATAGTTTTCAGAACGTATTGTGACATTTGGGTGAGTTGGCGGTGGATCAACTTCTGCGTCGAAACTTGGGTCGAACCCCAAACAATCATTGTCACCGACGTCGGCCAGAAGTCGCAAGAAGTCGCCACGCCCGCAACCGATTTCGACGATGCGCTTTTCCTTCAATTCAAAATCGGCAACCAAGCGATCAACCAATTGCCCGCGATACTCTCGAAAACGCGCCGATCCGTCGAGGCTGTTCTCGTATTGCGGTGAGTAAGCCATCTTCTCTGGATCGAACGCCGCATTGAATACCAGATCGCAATTTGGACAGTGGGCAAGTTCCATTCTCGCGCGGTCGGTTTGGGTGGCATCCTCTCGCGAATCCCACAGCACGTTGCAGAATACCGGTACGCTCTCAGCGACAAAGAAAACGCGTGCGCCATCTTGAGCGCATCCGGGGCAGTTGTGCTGGCTTGATGATGGCTGAACTGTCATGGGTGGTTCACATTCTCTTGATGTGCGTTGCGGTTGGGATTGCAGCCACTATACCGCACAAACCTTCGCAGCCACGCCCATACGGTCGAGGTCGGCTTGGATCTCGTCGCAGTAGATCGGATTCATTACTATGACATGATCGGGCTTGTATTCAACAAGTTTGTCTGGGGCGATGATTTCCTGCCCAGTCGAGGGCATAAAGTGGCCCTGGCGGTATGGGTTGATATCGACAACGTACTCAATCGAATCGCCGATCGCCAACGTCGAAAGAAACGAAACACCCTTCGAACCTGAACCCCACAGGACGACCTTTTCATCCCGGCTGACTGCATCGTCGACGAACTTGCGCCAACCGAGAATGGACTTCTCAACGATCGCGGGAAACGCCTCGACCGATCGCGACATTTCCTTCAGATCGTCTTCCTCAGCCAGGCTCGGTTCAGTCGCACCGTCGGCAGGAATCGCGGTTAGCAACAGGTACTGCTTGTCGTAGACGGCTTCCAACTCAGTGACTTCAAAACCCGTTTGTCGAAACAGCCGAGCCAACGATCCCAAACTGAAGTACGTGCAGTGCTCGTAGTAAATGTCCCAAAACGCCCCTTCGGTCAGCACGCGATAGACGTCCGGCAATTCAAAGAAAATCACCGTGTCGGTGCGATCGCCGATCGTCTTTCGAATCGACTGCATGAACTCCAGCGTCGGGGCGATGTGCTCGAGCGTGTGGCGACAACAAATGAAGTCGGCCATCAGGTGGGCGTACTTGGGCCCGTAAAAATCTTGAATGAACTCAATTCGCGGCGCGACTTCCGGTGGGGTGCGCTGCGGGACGTAACCCGGGTCGATGCCGATTCCGCGATTGCTGGCCAACTGACAGAGCAGCACCAAGAATTCACCTTTGCCACAACCGATCTCGAGGATCGTCTTGTCTTCGAGTTTGTGCTTCTTGATCACGTCGGCGGCTAACTCGCGGGCGAACGCGTTGAACGTTGGCGAGAACCCCTGCGTCTCTTCGTAGGCTGTGGAGTACTCGTGAACGTCCGGGCGAAACAGCGTGTTAAAGACAAACCCGCACTGACCGCAAAACCCCAACTTCAAATCACCGCGAGGGTATTCCAACGCGGCTTCGCGCGAGGGCATGAGCAGACAACTGTGGACAGGAATGTCGCTGACGCCGTAAAACGTGTCGATGCCAACCGACGCGCAATTTGGGCATGCCATCTCGGGTTCGTGACCGGTTTCAAATGTAGCAGCCGTCTTGTTGTGCGCCATGGTCTTGGTCATGTCCCGGCCCTTTGTCGTCGAGTCCATTATTCAGAAGTGCCACTGCTCT
>BQJS01000105.1 GCA_021604825.1 Phycisphaerae bacterium
GGCAACATTGATGACGTCGCCCGTGCGGATGCTTTCACCGGCGATGCCGCGGTCGGCGCTGAATCGGATTTCGCTGGTTCCGGTGGCGACTCGGCTATAAAGCTCGTGGGCTTTCGGGTCGTATAGAAAGACGGTCGTGCGTTCGCAGTTGAGAACGTGATTCGATGCGTCGGCGATTTGCTCGAGCAGCGGTGTGAGTTCGGTCGTCGCTCCAAGCCGGCGCGAAATATCCAGAAGGGTGGTGAGGTCGGCAATCTGGCGCTCGGCGTTTGGGCTGGACATGCTGGTAGAATCCCAGCTTCAATCAACAAATGCAAGCCAAGATCGACCCTTGGGGGATTGCGCACGGACATCCTGCAGGTCCAAGGTCAGACCCGATGACAATTGAATTATCATGCTTTGGGGATTTTGGCTAGGCTTCCGGCATGCGTTCTAGCATGACGTCGCAAAGGCCATAGTCGATGGCCTCACCGGCTTCGAGCCACTTGTTGCGGTCGCAATCTTTTTCGACCTCTGCCATCTTCTTGCCGCTGCGGGCGGAGATGATTTCGTAGAGTCGCTTGCGGAGTCGAACGATTTCTTCAGCTTCGATTGCGAGGTCCGTAGCGCTGCCCTGCATGACGCCACCGAGAAGCGGTTGGTGCAGCAGGACGCGTGAATTCGGCAAAGCAAATCGTTTGCCTTTTTCGCCACCGCACAAGAGGACCGCTCCCATGCTCGCGGCCATCCCGACGCAGTACGTTGCCACAGAGCATCGCAGGAATTGCATCGTGTCGTAAATCGCCAAGCCGGCTGACACGCTTCCTCCGGGCGAGTTGATGTAGAAGTGGATGTCGGCCTTCGGGTCTTCGTTTGAAAGAAACAACATCTGTGCGACGATCAGGTTGGCCGATTCATCGTCCACGCCGCCGGCTAGAAAGACAATGCGGTCTTTCAGCAATCGCGAAAAAATGTCATAAGCTCGTTCGCCGCGTCCGGATGATTCAATGACAAACGGGATGTTGTAATTCATGGAGGCCATTTTGTGTTCCCTCGCCGATTTCTGGCGTGTTCATTTTGGTTCAGATGACTGGCAAGCAAGAGCAGTCAATGTTCCCGATTCGCGACCAAGCCCTGCGATCACTTTTTCTTCTTCTTGTCTTTTTCAGCATTGGTACCGTGATCGAGGATCTCATCGACGACGCCGTATTCCAAGGCCTCTTTGGCATTGAGGTAGCGATCGCGCTCGGTGTCTTCGGTCACTTGATCGACGGTCTTTCCGGTCGTCTCCGAGATGATCTCATTGAGACGGCGCTTGTCGCGAAGGACTTCCTCGGCTTGGATGCGAATGTCTTCAGCCTGCCCGGTGATGCCGCCGTAGGGCTGGTGGAGCATGATCTTGGCGTTGGGCAGAATGAATCGCTTGCCCTTGGTGCCCGCCATCAAAACGACGGCTGCCCCACTGGCTGCCTGGCCAATGCAATAGGTCGCGATCTTGCAACCGACGAGCTGCATGGTGTCGTAAATCGCCAGCGTCTGGTCAACCAAACCGCCTGGCGAATTGATGTAGAGATTGATGTCTTGATCGCGTTTGATGGACTGCAAGTAGAGCAGTCGCATGATCGTGGCGCTGGCGCTTCGTTCCGAAATGGGACCGGCGAGGAAAATAATCCGGTTTTCCAGCAGCATGTCCTCGATCGACATTTCGCGGGTGCGCTGGTACGCCGGGAACTGATTCGTCGTCTGGATCGGTAGGTGACCGATTTCGTGCATCATGCATTCCTTCTTTCAGGACAATCCGTTGTGGCCCACAAATGCGTCCTAATGACGCATCCAAGGCATCTAATCGGTGCGACGGATAACTCTAGGAGTCACCTCTCAAACGGCAAATGAGCCGCGATTACTTCTTATCATCGGCTTTTTTCTTCTTGGTCTTGGTTGCCGTCTTCTTCTTGGTGGTCTTCTTATCGGACGCGGCTTTCTTCTTGGGGGCGCCCTCGGTTATCTCCGCATCGCCCAGCAGCATTTCGAGGATTTTTTCATCACGAAGCTGCACGTATAGCGTGCGGAGGTGCCCTGTGCTGATGATTTCGTCCCGGACGCGGTCAAATCGGCGGTTGCGGCGGGCGGCGATCATGGCGATAGCGTTGTTGACTTCTTCCTCGCTGATGTTGACGTCATTTTCCTCAGAGATTTTGTCCATAATGAACACGAGCTTTAGCTCACTACGGGCGCGGGCTGAGGCCTCAAGCCGCAATTCGTCGGCGTGCTTGGAAATCTCACTATCGGGGATGCCCTGACGATAGAGGTTCATCATCTGTTGACCGACCAGATGTTCGGTGTGTCGTTGCGACACGCCCTCGGGGACGTCGAAATCGGCTAGCTCGAGCAAATGGTCCTTGACCTGTTGCCGCATTTCTTTGCGGACCTGCTGGTCGAGCGACTGCTGCATGTTTTCTTTGATGTAATCTTCAAACTCTTTGCGTTTCTCGAACCCAATCGATGAGAGATACTCGTCGTCCAACTCTGGCACTTCGAGACGCTTGACCTGCGCGATCGCGAGGGTGACCTCGGCTGGTTTGGATCGAAGCTCGACGTCGGTGTAGTCGTCGGGAAGCGTGACCTTGACCGAAACCTTGTCGCCGATCTTCTTGCCGGTCGCTGCTTTGCCAAAGCCTTCCATCAGGATGCCGTCGTATCGTTGATCACGGACAGCCAGTTCGGCATCGTCTTCGGTCTTGATGGTCGAGCCATCGCACACCACGGTCATCGATCCGACGACCACATCATCCGCGACAGTCTTGCCATCTTCGACTGGCATGTATGTTCCGCGCATCATGTTCATGCGCTTGATTTCTTCGTCCACATCCTTTTTGGCAACCTTCAGTTCCGGTTTTGAAACTTTGATGCCCTTGAGGTCTGGAAGTTCAAACACCGGACGCACTTCGACTTCGCACTCGATATCCCAGTCGCCATCGGTCGGGCACTTCAAATGGGGGAGTGCTTCGGAAAGCGGTAGGAGTTGTTCGACATCAACGGACTGGGCATTGCCTTTCTTGTCGGCGCGATCTTCGGACACGGTGACGCGAACCAACGGGTCACCCAACGCGTCGATCGATTCTTTCTCGATGCCCGCGAGGTAAGCGCTACTGACGAGTTGGTGGTTGACCTCTTCGCCGACCTCACCGCCGAAACGCTTTTCGATCAGCTTCTGCGGTGCCCGACCGGGTCGAAATCCGGGGACGGAGGCCTTTTCGCGGAGCTCGTCATAACGATTATCGAGTTGCTCATCGATGTTCGCCCGAGGGATTGTGATGACGACCTTTTTGCGCAGGGAGCCGATTTCGTCCACTTTGACGCTGATGACATCCTTGAGTTTATCCTGAAGCGACTGCTCATCGATGCTGGCGTCAGCCACCTGTTCTTCAGGGGCAGTGTGGGGTCTGGTCATTGTGGACACTCCTGTGATCATTCGCGGGGAACGCGCAAGATTGCCGTTTTTCCCCTGTCTTCGAAGACAAACCGGCGTAGCCTACCGCACGGTTCGCACCCTAGCAACTGCCCGTACCCGATTCGCTTGCTGGGCAGAATCAGCCGATACTACAGAGGAGAACCGGCTTCGCAATCCCCGCCGACGGCAGTCTGATCTCCGTCGGGCTCGAAGCCGTTTTCCAGTGTCAAGAAATATGGTAGCCTCTCGCCTGATTCGTCAAAATCGGTGCAAACACCATCAATGGAGTCGAAACCATGAGTGCAATCCACGACCTGCTCGGAAGCGAAGCCGACTCACTGCTCGGGTACAAGTGTACGGGCATTGATCAATCGTTGTTGACCCTGCCAGGGCCCAGCTACGTGGACGATGTCTTTTCATCGACCGATCGGACTCTCCCCGTGATGCGATCCATGCAGCAGTTACTCGATGCCGGACGTCTTGGCGGGACCGGATACGTCTCGATCCTTCCGGTCGACCAGGGGATCGAGCATACGGCTGGCTCGTCCTTTGCTCCGAATCCGATCTACTTCGACCCGGAGAATATCGTCAAGCTGGCGATCGAGGGGGGCTGCAACTGCGTGGCTTCGACGCTTGGCGTCCTGGGTTCGGTTGCCCGAAAATATGCCCACAGGATTCCGTTCCTCGTCAAGCTGAACCACAACGAGCTGTTGACCTATCCGAACAAGTACGACCAGATCATGTTTGCCAACGTGCAACAGGCGTACGACATGGGTGCGGTGGCGGTCGGGGCGACGATCTACTTCGGTTCGGAAGAATCCAACCGTCAGATTCAGGAAGTGGCTGAAGCATTCCACCACGCCCACGAATTGGGAATGGTGACGGTGCTCTGGTGCTATCTTCGCAACAGCGGGTTCAAGAAAGACGGCGTCGATTATCACGTCGCCGCAGACATGACCAGCCAAGCGAATCATCTCGGTGTGACCATCGAAGCCGACATCATCAAGCAGAAGCAAGCCGAGAACCGCGCCGGGTTCAGCACGCTCAACTTCGCCAAGACACACAAAGACGTTGACGGAAAGCTGACGTCAGACAATCCGATTGATCTGACCCGTTACCAAGTGGCTGGTTGCTATCTTGGACGAATGGGCTTGATCAATTCCGGCGGTGCGTCGGGTGCCAACGATTTCGCCGATGCCGCCAAGACGGCTGTCATCAACAAGCGGGCTGGCGGAATGGGATTGATCTCAGGGCGAAAGGCGTTTCAGCGTCCGATGGAAGAGGGCGTCAAACTCTTGAATCTGATCCAAGACGTTTACCTCGACGAGTCGATCACGATCGCCTAGTGCCATGTTCGCATAAGCACGTCGTATAATGTTTCGCAGCGATTCAATTCGTTGCCTGATTCTAAGACCAAGCGGACTGCTAGGGCGTATTGCCCGTTGGCGGTGCGTCTTTGGTCTTAGTGTCTCTTGGGGCGGCGGTTTTCGGTTTGGGGCTTTTTGGATTGTTCTTGGTGGCATTTTCCACGTTCTTTTTCATCTCTTCGGAAACGACGCCTTGTTTTTCGGTGTAGACGTTCGCCCAGACGACAATGTCTTTCTTCATGTCGGACTTGTCATCGACGCCATCGACGCCGACCGAATACACGACCTCCGCATCACCACCGGGTCGGAATAAAAAGTCCTTGCCGGTGTATGGATCGATGCGGCAATAGGCGACAGCCGGGTGCTTGAGGACGTCGAGCGATCGCGGCCAAATTCCGGTGCGCTTGTAGTGCATGGACTTTTCGAGAAACAGCCGCGAACCGCGCCGAAGCGCCTCGGTGCGAAATGTCGTCTGCACCGCAAAGCCAATTTGCGGAACGAGACACTCCATCCCGTCAAAGCCTTCCCAATACTCTTTCTCGATTTTCGCGATTTGGCTCTTCAGATCGACGACGTAGGGCTTGGCCAAGAGCAAACGCATCTGCTCATAGTAATTGTGTATCGCATTGGCCAGCACCACGGGATCCGCCGATGCGAGCTTCGCACATGTCGGGTGGACCCTCTTCTGATTTCGCATCGTAGCCCCAAAGAATTGATCAACAGTCTTTTGGTTGATTTTGGGCTTTGAGTTGGTTCCCGGGGCGAGTCCGTCCATGCAGAAGTGCTGGAGTTGCTGAAGGGCTGACGCCTCTGAAAAATAGAGTGAACGGGCGTATAACTGAGTCACCGGGTTACAGTCAAATTGATCAAACGCCACCATGATTTCGTCCCACACGTGAGTGCGATGCATGAAACTGCGGAGCGCCGTGAGGACTTGCGTGTAAACCACGTTGCGTTGCCCGGCGGAGAAGAATTGCTCTTCGAGGCTTGGCAGACGACTCATGTGATCGGCCAACGCGAGATTCGATTGGGCCGCATCGATCAGGTATTCGGTCTTGACGACATTCCCATCGACGCGCCATCCGCGGGCAAACATCATCTGCCCGAGAGCCCGACCGTTGACAAAGCGCGAGACCGGACGGTCGCAGAGGAATTTCAAGCCGTTAAGCCGGCGCACCGTCATGTGTTTCTTGGTGGCGGCTTCCATGAGCGGTTGCTTGTACTTCTTCTCGAGTCGCTGAATCCAAGCGGCCAGATCGGGCTTGTCGGTGACCTTCCAATCTTGCGGATTGTTTAGGATCTCAACCATTTGAATGCGAGCGTTACCCGTCGCGTCGAGCTTCAGTTTTCTCGCTTCGGGACCAAAGAACAGCGGGTCGTATAACGGTAGCGCATCGCTTTCCGATCTGGGCGCGAACTGTTCGAAGTACCATGCCGTATAATCGACAGGCGTTTTGAAGTCCGGAAGGGGTGGCGGTTTGATGGGGTTGAGTTGACCATGTGCCGAATGAATCGACGTGACCACAAAGCAAAACACAATTGCGCAAGTTCGCATTTGAATTGTTCTCCGAGATTTGATGCCCAAACACGTTTATGAACTTATAATACACCGGCCGATCGGTTGGCAACACGCGCCGGCTTGGTGAAATGTCCATGTTACAATTCCGATCCGCGAAGAACCGATTGTAACGACGATACTTCATTTACGGCTTATCGAGCAGGTGGAGATAACACAAATGGGTGAAGAAATGGGACGGAAGATTCTGGCGATCGCAGTCCGGACAGAGAAAAACGGTCCGATGCAGGAAATCGAGCAGGTTGACGTGAGTCCGGATGATGGCTTGGAAGGAGATCTGCCCGCAGCCGCCCACCGCCGCATCACGCTGCTATCGACTGAGCAGTGGACCGAAACCACCAAAGGCCTCGGTGCCGATCTTCCTTGGCACACCCGCCGAGCCAACGTGCTGCTGGAGGGCGGTTCGCTTGAAGACTTGATCGGAAGCACAATCCGTCTTGGAAACCTAAAAGTCAAAGTCAATGCCGAAACCAAGCCCTGCGGTCTGATGGATAAGATTCACATGGGATTGCGCGAAGCGTTGGTGCCGGATTGTCGTGGTGGGGTCTACGGCGAAATCGTAGAGGGTGGGACGATCAAAGTGGGGGACGCACTCAAAGTCGGCTAGGTCGAATTGCTTGGGCGTATCGTTTAGAATTTTCCCTCGGTCTGTGCGAGCATTGTTGCGCTGCGTTCATCCTTCGGCGACAGCAATGGGCGAAGTTTGCGACATTCGTCGAACTGTTCCTCGTCGATCTTGAATTCCAACAGTGCCCGCAACCCTACCTGCGTCAACCGGTGTTCAGGGTTGTAGGTATTCTCGAAATGTTCGATCACGCGATTCAACACCGCGTCGGTCGTTTCAGAATCACCGAGCTTGGCCCGACATCGCGCCCAATGCATTTCTGCCAGCAGCGTCTTGTCAGCGTTTGGGCCCATCAATTCGCGACGTCGTTCAAAAACAGTCTTATAGATTGATTCAGCTTCTTCAAATTTCTCAAGCTCATACAGCACCAGTCCCAAGGCATATTGACCGTCGATGGTTTCGGGGTGATCCGCGCCATACGCCGTCTTGTATATCCGCAATGCCTCGCGCAAATGAACCTCAGCTTCTTCCTCTTTTTCGATGTCGAAATAAAGGAGCCCAACGTTGTTGATGACCGTCGCCAACGTCGGATGATCTGAACCGAGTGTCTTACGCAATATCTCCACCGCTTTAAGGTGGCCCGCCGCCGCACCTTCCTTATCTCCCTGCCTCTGACGCATCAGGGCAATATTGTTCATGGTCAAACCAATGCTGTAATGATCTGGGCCATGAAGTTCGATGAACTTATTTTGGGCTTCGGTGTATAGCTCTTCTGCTTCCGCCGGTCGGCCTAGCTTGTTAATCACCTTGGCAAGATTGTTGATCGCAGATGCATAGATATGGCGGTGTGTTTCACCTTCAGACTTTATGACTGGGATCGCCGGTCGGATCCAGCGCTCTGCTTCCTCATATTGCCCCTGTTTTTCCAGCGCCCACCCGAGTCGCACTGCTGCCACCGCATATTCAATGGTGTCTTTGCCTTCTTCATTATTGCCTTGGATTTCGAGCGACTCGCGCATCAACGGAATCGCTTCATCGATGCGGCCAAGCTTGACCAACACGCCGCCCAGATCGCGTTTGGCACGCTGCGTATCATTGGATTCTGGACCGTCAGATTCCTTGTGTTTCGTCAAAGCGATTTGCAGCTGAACTTCGGCTTCTGGATACCGTCCGAGTCCGGCGTAAGTCGAACCGATCGTCGTCCGAATCGCTGACTCGATCATAGGTTGATCCTTGAACGCTTCCCCGATCGAGCCGACCTCGCGATCGAGCATTTCAACCACAGTCATATCGCGCTTGCCGCCTTCATCTCCCATTGGGTCTGGGGCGCGAAGCATTCGGCCAAGAAACGTATTGACCGCTGTCATCTTCATGGTTTCTTCTTCGACGGCTTCCTTTGCTTTTTGAAGCGAGGTGTTGGCTTCGACGAGCTTTCGCGATTCTTCAGCAAGGAGATCGTTCGTCTTTTGCAATTCCAAACGGGCTTCGTTAGCGTCGTCGCGCTCGCGGGTCGCGTGCACAAATCCGTAAGACGTACCGGCGACAGCAACTATTAAGAGCACAAACGCTGCAATGAAAGAGGCGACCAGGCTGCGATTGCGTTGGGCGAACTTGCGAAATTGATATGTCAGACTTGCGGGGCGGGCGATGACCGGTTCGTTGTCGAGGTAGCGCTTGAGGTCGGCTGAGAATTCTGCAGCTGACCCGTAGCGCCGCTCGCGGTCTTTTTCCAGTGCCTTGTGGACGACCGTTTCAAGATCGCCCTGAAACTCCGGACTGAATCCTCGAAGCGTTCTGGGGTTGTCGTGTTGAATGATTCGGGCGGCTTCTGCGATGGTTTTTCCACCGACCGGGTGCGGTAGTTGCTCGGTGAGCAATTCAAACGCAAGCACCCCCAAAGCGTAGACATCGCTGCGGGTATCAATGTTTGACGAATCGCCAGCCACCTGCTCCGGACTCATGTATGCGATGGTACCCACGAGTTGACCGACATCGGTGTGCAGCGTCGTCGTTTGAATGTCCGAATCGGTGACGCGGGCGATGCCGAAGTCGAGTACTTTGGGTTGCCCGTCTTTGGTAATAAGTACGTTGGCTGGCTTGAGGTCTCGATGGATGACGCCTTGCCGATGGGCATGTTGAACGGCTGCACAAACGCGGCGGATCAATTCAAGTTTCTGCCGCGTATTTAGGTTGTATGTCTCCGCGTGGCTGGTCAGCGTGCGTCCTTCGACCAATTCCATCGCAAAAAATGGAACGGTGACACCGTTTACCTTCGCCGTTCCTGCTTCAAAAACCTGGGCAATACCGACGTGTTGCAATCGGGCAAGCACTTGCGCTTCGTATTCAATTCGCCGAGTCATCGAACGCGAATAAAGCGGGGTCTGAACAACTTTTAGCGCCACCGTGCGACTGGGGTATTGTTGCTCCGCGCGATAGACGGTTCCCATGCCGCCGACGCCAAGGATGTCGATGATCTTATACGGGCCGATCTCCTTCGGTTTGGTGATCGCGTCTGAGAATGAATCAGTCAGAAGTTTATGGGTGACGTTTTGATCGATGACAGGTTTATCGACGGCGGATGGCTTCTCGTCGCGGCGCAATAAGTCGCTGACCTCGTCGATTAGCGCCTGGTCGTTTCCGCATTCGGTCTCAAGAAACTGAGTGCGTTGTTCTGCAGGCATGTCCATCGCTTGCGCGAAGATCTCGGAAATGCGATTGTATCGCGCGGAGTCCATCTATTCGATTTCCGATTCGAGTTCGCGTTGCAGCCACGCGCGGGCCATTCGCCAATCGCCCTTGATCGTACCTTGCGACACATCAAGAACAACTGCTGTTTCCTCGACGGTCATCCCGGCGAAAAATCGCATCTCGACGACTTTCGCCTGACGCTCGTTGAGTTGGGCGAGTTTGTTCATCGCAACTTCGAGCATTTCAAGGTCGGCTTGTGCTTCGTGTGGATGGTCGGACGACAGATCGATGCTGATGTAGGTCGGTGGGGTGCGCTTGGCCGCTCGATGCTTGCGTGAGTGGTCGATCAAAATTCGTCGGATCGCCTGCGCCGCAACAGCCCGAAAGTGAGCGCGGTTCTTCCAATCGGAATCTTTCTGATCGACGAGTTTTAGATACGCTTCATGCACGATGGCGGTTGGCTGCAAGGTGTGATCCGGGCGTTCCATCCGAAACGCAGCCCCCGCAAGCGCTCGCAGTTCATCATAGACGAGCGGCAGCAGCGAATCGGCAGCCAGCGCGTCGCCAGCTTGAATCC
Organism: Phycisphaerae bacterium; assembly: GCA_021604825.1. The sequence continues at coordinate 10,204 of BQJS01000105.1, forward strand.
GTCGCAGGTGTTCAGTGACCGGTTCAAATGATTCGTCGGACATGTTTCACGTAAGCGTTGCCAACCAAAAAGGGGATCGAACGGCCTTTCCCTGTCTCCATGATAGAGATTGGTGGCAGAATTGGCCATGATCTTCATGAACGTAAGTATTGCTGAAATCATAGTTTCCGTACTTTTTGGCGAATTCTTAGAGATTTTATTGTCCCTACCCTTCGGTGAGTTCGCGTCTTGGGGTGGCAGGACGTTCCTGCTGCCTGCTGGGATGTTCCTGGTGGGGCGATGTTTTTGGATGGATGGGAACGGCCAAAGTCCAGGCATCGGGGTGAAGACAGAAGCGGCTTGTCGGGTGATGGGCGGTCGCAAAGGTCTTGGACGAATTTGTGAATTGGAGGTTGCTATGACTACGAATCGATGGATGAAGCTGGCCTTGGTGGGGTTTGCCATGATCTGGACAGCGGGTTGCGAAACCATGTCGGACGACGGCGGAAACAATGGTGGCGGCGATTCGTCCAACGACGGATCGAACAGCGGGGACAACACGGGGGATAACACCGGTGATAACACCGGTGACAACACCGGAGACAACACTGGCGACAACACGGGTGACGATACCGGTGATAACACTGGCGATAACACCGGTGACAACACTGGTGACAACACGGGAAACGATGATCAAGGTGGCAACACCGGTGATGATCCGGACGATCCCGACAACACCGGCGACGACACCGGAGATGACACGGGTGAAGATGTGAACACCGACGGTCTCGAAGACGACATGATGGACGATCAGCCCGTCAGCGGAACGTGGACCAAACTGACGCAGCCGTGTGGTGGAACCCGTGCGAATGCGTTTTGGTTTGACTCACGTTTAGACGGATACATTGGTTGTGGTGACAACGCCGCAGGCTTTGGTCTCTACGTCACTGAAGACGGCGGAGAAACCTGGGAATCGCAAATGTTGTTCAACGGCGCCCGCATCAACGACATCCGTCGCGGTTCGGACGGCACCCTTTATGCAACGGGAACCGACACCGTGGATAGCCACGAAGTTTTCATCATCGATGAATCAAGTCCGGTTCGTCAATTGGTCGGGTTGTATCAAAGTAGCCTCAGCGCCTTCACCGCCGTGTCGCAGGGTGAAAACATCGCCGTGACCGATGACGGTCAGCTCTTCGTGGACAGTTTGACGGGAACTCAGACTGCTTACCGTGCGGCTGGTGCGACCGAATTCATGGAACTTGAAACTCACCTTGACGGAGCGCTCACCGGTGATGACTCACCTTCAGAGCAGATGTCCCGCGTCATTGGGTTCAACAATCGTTTCTGGGGTGTTGGCAGCGTAATCAACAAGCCAGGCACCGTTTACTATCCGTCAAACGAACCGGGTGCGACCTATCACTTCAAGAAAGTCGAAGTACAGCCTTCGACCCGCGACGGCGAGTTGCACGATATTTACATGTGGAGCGAAACCAGTGGTCTGGTTGTTGGATTCGATCAGTCACTACGCTTCCCGCTGATCCACAAGCTCTCGGGTGATGCAAGCGTCTCAGCCAACTGGGAGAAGATCGACCTGTTCAACTCGGGCATTACGTATCAAGCTGGTGCATGGAAGATGGCTGTTCGAGGCGACGAAGTCGTCCTCGTCGGTCAAACCATTCCGGACAACCACGGATTCGTCGTCTACAGCATGGATCGTGGTGCGACTTGGTCCGACATCTCACCCGTCGATGAAAATGATGACATGGCCTCGAACCTGATGTCGAATGTGTGGTACTTCGATGACAATTCGATTCTCGTGACGGCCGAAGGTGGAGAACTCTGGCGCTACAATCCATAATCAGCGCCGACTGGCAGTCGGGCCTAAAAGGATGTAACCCCAACTGGCAGCCCATCCTGCCAATGAAGAAAGGACGCACGGAAGATTTCGGTCTTCCGTGCGTCCCTTTTTTTCAGTTCGAGCCGGTCGGTCATGAGTTGCGAACATGTCTCAAGGTCGTGATTCCAATTCATTGGCCATCACAAGATTCTTACATGGGTGCATCTACCACAACAAGTTTATAGACGATACCCAAACCGTTCATGACATCTTCCACATTGTCGCCGTCAAGGTCGGCACGCTGGATCCGACCCGTGTTGGCTTCGATGGGACAGTATCCACCGACGCCCCAATAAATTTTCCCGCGCGTCGAATCGATTGCCAGCCCGCGATATACATCAGACGCATTGAAATCTGGTTGGTTTTCAAACACGACAATATCTTCCGCACCGGTGCCGTCGAGATTTGAGCGGCGGATGCGCGAGCAATCCGTTGTACACGGAATAAAACCCCCGTTTGCGATCCAATACATCTTGCCATTGACAAGATCGAGGGCGATTTCTTCCGCCCCAACGGGACTGTCGTGCAGCGGTTCCATATTCGAACCGTCCAAGTCAGCGCGGAAAATGCTTGGCGTGTATTGAAGATCCGTCCAATACATTTTGCCACCATCCAGATCAATCGCGATGTCACTCGGATTGACTGTCCCCGTTAACGTGAGTACGTCAATCATGGGCGTGCCATCCAAATTGGCCCGTCGAATCACACTACACGCGGTGCAGAACTCTCCACCACAAGGGCTACAGCCCCCGTTCGCAATCCAGTAAAATTGACCATTGTCCACATCCAAGGCGATGTCCAAGGGTCTTGGTCTAGAGTCACAAGCGGGTTGCTCACCGAAGATGATCAACGATTCGAGATTACTGCCATCGACGTTTGAACGTTGGATACGGTCATCGCAATTGGCGCTCGATCCGGACATCGACCAGTACACGCGGTCATCATTGACGTCGACGGCTAGTCCTTGCACGGTATCTTCTGAAACCAGTGTCAAGACGTTGGTGGCTGTTCCACCGTCGGCTGGCATCTGTCGGATTTGCTTGGAGCTGCAATCCTCGCCGATTGTCTCTGACCAGAACAGCGTCGCCGGACAAAGATCGTTTGTCTGCTCGCACATACCGTTTGTGCAAGAATCGGTCGTGCATGGATCGCCGTCGTTGCAGTCCATCGGTGTTCCATCGGCGCATGACCCTTCGTTGCAAGTTTCGCTTCCGTTACACCCGTCGCCGTCATCGCAATCTGCGTCAACAGAGCAGGGCGTTTCCAACGCCGGGACGCAACTCATTGGCAGCGCGACACCGGCAAGGCATGCCAGACACAATGCCAAGCAAACGCGGAGATCTGTTTCTTTATTCACATTGAATCTCCCAACAGAAAAAAGTGCCCCACCCCAATGCAAATAAGAATGGGTGGGGCACCAAATGGTCTTACAGTATTCTCTTACGCTTTATTGAATACAATCGTTCAGAGGACGGCATGCACCGTCGCAATACAACTCGCCTTGATCACAACACTGCCCCTCGACATCCTGGCAGAACTTGCCAGCCGGGCAGCACCCACCGACATTGCAGGCCGTATCGGTTGCGTTTGGACAGGCATCACATTGTAAGGTGTCCTGGTCACATCCTGTTCCCATCGGACAACAGACGTCGCCGCACGCCCGCGCTTGGGGGCAGCATGTTGTACTGGACACACACACATCACCCACATCGCAACATTCACCATTGCAGAACGCTTGATTGAATCCGCAGCAGGTGCCCGTCGCTTCATTGCAGGTGTCGAGTTCGTCGCAGCAGGTCGTCCCGCAGGAGTTTTGAGGGTCGCAACACAAACCGTCGCCCAGACATTCCAGCCCCTCTGCACAGCACTTGTCATCGCACGGATCTTCGCCTTCTGGGCAACACAAACTCGCTGCCTCGATGCAGGTGTCGGTCGCTTCACAACAAGTATTGCCGCAAACATCCGAAGGTTCGCAGCAGATGCCTGCGTTGGGTCCGGAATCGATGCAGGTTTGAGTTTCTTCGCAGCAGTTTTGGCCGAGGCATGTCTTCTTGCCCACGTCGCAGCACAACCCGATTTGCGAGTTAAGGCACGATTCCTCCGTCAAACAGCAGGCAACTTCTCCACAACTCACGGGACAGCAAGGTGCCCCCGTTGCATTGCAGGCACCCACACACACGAGATATGAAATCCCGCACGCAGCCACACCGATGACCTCGCAAACGGCGTAGAATACAAGCGAGGCGGCGCAACCACCCGACACCCCCGCAATGCAACCCACAGCGCCCGTCGTGCATCCCGCCCAACACGCGATGCAACCGGTAGTCGCCTCAGGGTCGCTGTCATGCCCTGAATCTTGCGGTGGGAGGCCGAGTATCTTGGCTTGCTGCATACCATTTGTACCCATTCCGTTGGTGTCGATATCCGGAATCATGGCTTCACAATCGCCACTTGCGGAATTGGCTTTTGCAAGCAGATCATTTAATGCATTCTTCAGGTCATCGCTGGCACCGTCTTCGGGCGCCGATTGTCCATCGGCAAAGGTCGTGTCGTTGGCATCGGCACCATCGGCTTCCATCTCGTCGATATCGCGACCGTCAATCGATCCCTTGATCATGCCGTTTTCCAAAACGATGTTGGCGGTATCGACTCCTGGAATTTCGTCACCGTATTGAACGTTGACTTCGACCTTGCCCATGCCATCGTCGGTGGTGATGATGCGCATGACGAGCGCGCCGTCGGAAAGGATTTCGGTTTCGACGCGGAGGCTGTCATCCATGTCGGGCGACGTGATGACTTTACGATTCAAGGTGAGCATCTTGCCCTGCGCGGACATGGTGCTGACTTCCGTGTCGAATTCATTGCCTTCATCGTCGCCTTGCTTGCACGCGGATTCCTCGCCATTGCTACCGGTGTCGCTGCCATCGCCATTGTCACTGCCATCGGACGAGCCATTGGTGTTCATGTTGTCACCGTTGTCGCCCGATTGACCATCATTGCCGGTGTCGGCTGGCGTGCATGCTGTGATGAAGTACCCGCCACCGGTCAACAGCGCGATGGTCAAGATCGCAAGCCATGGAAATCGTCTTTTACCTCTGGACATAATTTCTGCTCCTGATGGTTGAACCATGTATGCTTCGAATAATTGAAGGGGCCCGTGTCCAACTTGGGGGGAGAAGGCATTTGCCTGAGCCGAATGGTAGCGACGCCAACGAAGCACCGCAACAGAAAAGGAGTCATTGCCGATTGGTCAACGAAGCGTGAATTGCCTAAATTGACGTCAATCACCGTTTACGGCTCGGGCATCGGTGAATTGGCCTTCGAGTGAATGGCATTGTGAGGATGGCTATGCGAGTTGGATTGGTCACGTGCAAGGTACTTCCAGAACCCGACCCTGATGCCGCGCCGCTTGATGCCGCACTGCGTCAACGCGGACACGAACCGGTGATGTTGCCGTGGGATGATTCGTCACTGCGGTTTGGCGAAGGCGAGTATTCCAACCTCAACGTGATCGTGATTCGATCGCCATGGAACTATTTTACGGCTGAGAATGACTTTCTCAGTTGGATTTTGGGTGCAGACGAATGTGCGCCGGTGCTTAATTCGCCGGACGTCGTCAAGTGGAATCTTCACAAGAGGTACTTGCTGGAATTGGAAGCGGCAGGTGTGCCGACCGTCCCCACGAAACTGATTCGGATGCACGATGGCGGAGAGGTTGAGGAAGCGATTGCCGAGTTTGGTGAAGTTGTGATCAAGCCGGCGATTGCAGCAGGCTCATTTGGAGCGAGACGATTTGCAAAAGGAAATGATTCCTCAGCGCTCGCCCACGCCAAGGCGATTCTTCGGGACAATCACGTTCTGGTGCAACCGCACATGATTGGGTTTGAGGACCCTGGCGAGCGGTCGCTCATCTGGATTGACGGCGAATGGACCCACGCCGTCCGAAAGAAACCGCGCTTTGACGGTGAAGCAGAAAGCGTCGATGGCAGCGAACCACCAAGCGATGCGGAACTTGCCATTGCCAACGCAGCGATCCAAGCCGTACCACACAAACTGTACTACGCCCGAGCCGACATGGTGGAAACTGAGAACGGACCAGTACTATCGGAATTGGAATTAATGGAGCCGTCGTTGTTTTTCAACCACAGTGAGATAGCCCTGACAAGATTTG
>BQJS01000106.1 GCA_021604825.1 Phycisphaerae bacterium
GAAACGATGACGGAAACACCCGAGGAAAAATGGTCGCAATGATGCTGAACGCCCATGCCGCAACCACCCCGATCGAGATCAGCGTGAACATGTTCAGGTTCCACGTCACGATCGAGTTGTACCCGCGCACGAAGAACGGCCAACCCGCCCAAAGCACGACCGGCGTGGCCAGTGCCATTTCGATCCAACGGGCCAAGCTTTGCCCGAGCCATTGTTGGACTGGGAGGCCAACCAGTGGTCCCATCGCCAGGATCACGACGGGCGTGGTCAACGCCGCGCCGATCAAGAATCGCCGCGACATATCTCTCAATTCGACATCGTCTTCTTCGCCCTCTCCGGCGATGACCGTCATCGGCTCCAGTGCCATGCCACACTTGGGGCAGGCTCCAGGTTCATCGCGCACAATTTCTGGATGCATGGGGCAAGTGTAGATTGTTCCCCTTGGATCAGCGCCCAATTCGATCTTCTCGGTCGCCGTCGCCTTACGCTCATGATCATGCGGCTGAGAGTCTATCGTCGCGGGCGCCGGGTCCGCCCCCGTGTATTTGCTTGGGGTGTCGCGAAATGATTTGGCGCAGTTGGAACTGCAAAAGTAGTAGGTGTTCTTGGCGTGCTTGAGCGAGTCGGCCGCCTCATTGCGATGGATCGTCATCCCGCAGACCGGGTCGACAACGCTGGAGTCCGACGACGGTGAATCGGACCGCTTGTGTTGATCATGCTCTTCCTTCGCCATTTCGTTCCTTCATTTCCGTGACGTCATCTCCAACGCCCTCGGAGCCGCCGACGACGGCATCAATTGGCAAACCTCCACGGCCACGGGAATTCTCTCCTTCGTCGATTCGGTCAAACTTGCACCAGTGCGCCTTCACGCTAGCGGTCGAGGTCCGCGCGGCAGGCGCGGGAACAGCGGAGGTGAAGATTGATGCAGACTCCGGGGGCGCATCAGTTGTGGACCGCAGCGCATTTGTTCGCTCAGCGACTCGCTTGCTCCTGTTGAACGCATTCAACGGAGCGAGCGCAAGAACCGTTGGGTTCTTGCGCTCCCCATTTGTAGTTGGAGCGGTCGCTTTTACACGGTCGGCAAGGAGAAACCGCCGAACAAAAATACCATCGCCATCATCAATGCCATGAGAATTCCTCCAAAGCCATTCATCTTTGTGCTCCTTATATGAGTAAAGAAATCTAGCGGATGGGGAAACCGCCACCTGAGAAATGCGGTCCCATCATTCCAGAACGTGAGCCGTGCATGTGGCCTTCCACGCCACCGTTCGTCATGTGCGTTTGCATCCCGTCACTGATGATGACCAGTTCTTCGGTGTCGCCGTCGCCGTCCAAGTCATCGACGTCGGGCGTGAGCGTACAGCCGTAGGTGCCGCCGCAAACGAAATCCTGGCCGAGAAAACCTGGTACCATCATCGTGTTGGGTACTGGGGTCTCATCGTCGAGGTGACAGCCCGCTGCATCGGGGTCTTCCAGTGAACCCATGCCAACAATCTCGGCGCATGGCAATTCTATAACAACAACCTCGCCTGCAGGCACAGTCGCATCCATCATGTTCTCGTCCAAGCCCATATGGCTCGCGATGTAGGCGGCATGAAACTCAGCGTCCTGAATTGAATCGTTGCTGATTTGCAGCATCATGGTTCCATTGGGTGAGGCGAGATCAGCGTCGTCGTGGAAGCCCATCTGCTCCTCAGCGTGATCCGAATACCCCTCCATCATCATGCCACCGAAGCCGGTGACCCCTCCTATTCTCTCTGCAACATTCAGCGCTCGTGCGCCCATGTTCGTCGCCGCATTACCTTGGAAATGGGGCCCCATCATGCCCATGCCGAAACCGTGCCCGTGGCCGCCCGGTCCACCGTTTTGGAGGTGAAACTGCATGCCTTCACTCTGAATGATAAGCTCCTCGGTATCACCGTCGCCATCGAGATCGTCCACGTCCGGCGTAAGGAAATGCTCGTACTCGCCACCGCACTCGAAATCCAGCCCCAGAAAACCGGGCACCGCCATCGTGTTTGGCACAGTCTCGCCACTACCAAGAACGCAACCAACTTCACCGGGTGTTTCCAGCGGCCCCATGCCCACCATTTCCGCGCAGGGGATACTGACGGTCATTTCGCCGCCTGAGTTCACGTCGACGTTCATCATTTGTTCGCCAAGCCCTTCGTGACGCGCGAAGTAACTCAGTCTGAACTGGCAGTCTTCGTCTGATTCATTGTGCAGGCGTACTGTCATCTGGCCGCTTGAGGAGGCAAGATCCGCCGTACTATTGAATCCCATCTGATTGGGTGCATGGTCGCGGTAACCAGTCATACCCATGCCACCGAACCCATTCGCACCGCCGACGCTCGCTGCGACACGTTCCGCTTTGGCGGCTACATCACCAACATTGGCATCGCTCGATCCGGGTATCGTCGTACAGCCCCCCATCAACAATAGGGACGTAACAAACCCGGTCGTTCCGATCGCTCTGGCAAACATTGAGTATCTCCAAACAAGCTAATGTGCCTGCAGCCTAATGATTCCGACGCGGAACCAGTCACCGAGGCAACGCGTAATTCACGAACCCGATGGGCGTTTCGACACGCGGTCAAAACGCGTTTTGATGCACAGCATGATTCCTTCCAGACCCGGTTCGGCGATTTCATAGAATGCGAAGCGCCCTTCCCGCCTGCTCGTCAACAGTCCCCGGTCTTTCATCAGACACAGATGTTCAGAGGCCATGTGGCTGGGGATTCCACACGCCTCCGCGAGCTCGCCGACGGTGAACTGTCCATTGAGAAGCATCTGCACGATGCGAAGCCGATGAGGGTGAGCAAGCGTTCGTAGGCAATGGGCCGCTTGGTCCAGCGTACGAAGGTCGATGAGTCCGTTTGTTTCGGCGCGGGTCATAGTATCGATGTGTAGCCACATCTCGACATAACATGGAAGATAAGGGCGGCGACTGAGCTACCGCCGCAAGGCTTGCGGTCATCCGCATCCTTCTAATGATTCGATGCAGGGAGCGGTTCCTTTCTTCCCGATGATTTCGTTTTTTTCTTGGGTCGTCGAGATTCCGGGAGCGCTGATTACGGAGAAGGGCAATCGGAGGTTTGCTGCAGGGCGAGATGAAGAGGCACGAATTAGTGGCCGTGGCCGCCAGAGGGCTTGGATCGAGGCGCGATGGCGCTCATCACACTGGCCAGTTGATCCTCGTCAGTAATGCGACTTAGAACACAATGGCATGTTGACGGGTCAGTCAAGTGCACCATTCGCCACTCGCCAATCTGGACGGAGTGTCCCCGGTGCTTTCCGACGACACACGGATAGTCCTTGTGCGTGCCAAAATTTTCTTTCTTTACTGGCGCGTGAAAGATCGTGGCCAGAAACTCACCATCGTTGCGCATGTACGAGGCCGCGATCCCCCGCGATCCCCCGAACTCGAGGCGGTATGTCCTTGCACGCCGCCAACCTCCCGGTAGGTCGGCTGGCACCTCAAAATCCAAATCGGGAGCGCTACGCTGGGCGTTGGTTGGGTCAATAGACTGGCCGCTGTGGTGTGTGATGAAGCGATCGAAAGCCTCAACAGCACCCTCTGAGATTGAATCGAGTAATACGGTGAAGTCGACGGCGGCTGCTTGCGCGGGCTCGCCTCGACCGATCCAGAATGCTGAGAAGCCAATGATTCCTACGGCGGCTGCGATGCTTGCGGCTGCACGGAATCTCCTGAATCTGCTCGGCCCTGGAAACTGCTGGAGTTGCACCATTTGTTCTGCCGGTCCTGCAGAATCGATCGAAGCCTCGATGGATTCCCAAAGTCCGGTTGGGGGATCGGCAGTTTGGGCCGCGGCAATTTGGTCGCGCATCGATTCAAGGTCCGCGAGCTCAGATGCGCAGAGTGAGCATTGCCTGATGTGGCTTTCAATTTCGGTACGCTCCGTTTCGGAGACTTCCCCATCGAAGAAACGGCCTAGTTTTTCGGGTTCGATGCACGACATGACAAGGTCTACCTTTGAGATTCGGTCTTGCCTCTACTATGTTTGATGCGTGGAAGGAGCATCTTCTTCCGACGAATAGCTATTTTTCAGTACAGTTCGAAGCCTTCCGCGTGCACGGTTGAGCCGCGACGATACCGTCCCCTCGGCGCAGTCCAGTGTCTCTGCAATCGCCCGGTAATCATGCCCCACATCGTAACGCAGCAGGAGCATGGTCCGATCAAGGGGGTCAAGCAACGCCAAAGCGTCTTCAATGTCCATTCGGACGTCTGCGGCCTGATTGTCAGGTATTGAGGCGATTGCTTCACTCGTTGTGCAGGGCACGCCGGCGTCACGGCCTCGCTTGCGAAGGTATTGCAGCGCCTCCGTGACGGCAATTCGATGAAGCCATGTGGCGACGGCTGCCCGCCCATCGAATTGACTGATCCGAGCGAAGGCTTTCAGATAGGTCGATTGAGCGAGGTCGCGTGCTGTTTCTTGATCGCGCGTGATGCGCACCAAGACCCGATGGATGCGAGCCGACGTCTGCATATACAACTCGTGTCTCGCCTGCTGGTCGCCGCGACGACATCCTTCCAGGATCTCGGCTTCGGTCATCTGCTCCACTCCACTGGCGTCGCGTGTACCGTGAGCACAACGTCTGCGCTAGGCGAAAGATACAGCATTTTTGAGTGACCGGACAGGGCCCGGCGACTGTCAGGATCGGATACATTCCATGCATTGGAAGAAAAAGAGCTATCTCGTACATCGCTGGCTTGGGCTTCTAATCAGCATTCAGCTATTGGCATGGAGCGTTGGCGGGCTGGTCTTCAGTCTGCTGGACATCGAGAAAGTCCGTGGGAATCGTGATCGAGTGATGGCCTCACCGTCGGTCATCAATCCACAAGCTGGCATGCTGACGTCGGAACAAGCCGTGGCTTTAGCGAGACGCGAATTAGGTGATGTTGAAGTGACCGGGCTCGTACTGCGATCGCGCCAGGGTCGCCTCGTCTTTGACGTTTTGGGCCCTGAGAGTAGACCGCTTGCGGTAGTGAACGCAGATGACGGTGGCGTGAGCACAGATGTCGGTCCCAAAGCGGCCGGACTAATCGCTGCCGCTGACTTCCGTTTTACGACGCAGGTCGAAAGCGTGCAGTTGATCCAAGATGAAGCGCCCCTTGAATACCGCGGAAAACGCTTGCCTTCCTATCGCGTGGTTCTGGATCATGCGGAGGCACCACACATTTACGTCTGTGCGGTTACCGGTGAGGTACTCGCGCGGCGCAACCAATCTTGGCGCATCTTTGATTTTTTCTGGATGCTTCACATCATGGGTTACAGCCAACGCGAGGATTTCAATCATTGGCTGCTGACTGTCGCCAGCGCGCTGGCCGTAGCCACATCAGCGACGGGGATCCTGCTCTGGGGGCTGCGCCTGAGGCGCAAAAAGCAAGTGACACGATGAATGATTAGCAGATATTGTTTGCGCGGCTGTCTCATTTTCGTTCAAACGCGAAGAACGTAACATCGTCGGGAAATGCGCTTGATTGTTGAAACGCAATTACGCTGTTGATTATCGCATTCACCTGGTCCTGAAGCGTAGCCTTCGCCGTGTGCTCAATAGCCCGCTGCAAGTTGTCGCGGCCAAAGAACTGATCGTTCTGATCGAAAACCTCGTGGACGCCGTCAGTGAATAGGTACACGCGGTCGCCGGCGGCCAGCGTGGCGTACGCTGCTTCGTAGCTCGATGATTCAACCACGCCGAGAGGCAACCCTCCGCAATCCAGATGTTCAATATGCCCACTTTGTCGTAAGACGATTGGCGGGTCGTGACCTGCGGAGATGACCGAAAACCGCTCACTGTCAGCGTCAATGCAAAGTAGGAGGCTGGTTGCAAACTCACCGGCATAGCCAATCTCGACCAGTTCACGGTTGATTTCATGTGCTATTTCTTGAAGGTTCATACCGGACCGGGCGCACTGTCGAAATGCAGTTCTTAACAAAGCGGTGTTGAGCGCCGCTGGTATGCCGTGGCCGGACACATCAAACATCGCCACCATGATCCGTCCGTCTGCGAGTTCGAGCACGTCAAAAAGATCTCCACCGATGCTCTCGGTCGGTTCGAAGAACTCCGCGAATTCTAGTGTGGGCAGGTTCGGCAATTGCTTGGGCAAGAGGCTACGCTGAATATCGCGGGCCCGCCGCATTGCGGATTGCTGAACACGGTCGTAAACGTGCAGCCTGTCTGCCATGTCGTTAATGCTCTTGGCCAGAAACTTGATTTCGCCCGATCCGCGTACCGGCGCACGTGCGCCGAAGTCGCGCGAACCGATGGAGGCCACACTGCCGCATAATTCCGCAAGCGGCCGCCGCACCCAATGCCGAAACGCAATCGTGCTTCCTGCGAAAACGATGATGACGAGCACCGACGTAATGGCGACGGTTCGATTGCGCGTTGCCGCGAGAGCCGAACTTATGCTGTCCATTGACTGGGCTATGACAAGGCGCTCTCCATCCGCGAAATCGGTGATCGCCGCGAGAAATGGCTGACCATTCACGTCGAGAACCAGCTGTGATCCGTCGACATGAGCAATCATCGCCGCTTCAAGATCATCATCCGCCCGATCATGAGCACGGGTGACGATGCTGCCGCCAGTGTCCACGACAATGATGTGGTGTCCGGGAGATGCCGTAGGCCCCATCTGGTGGCAGTAATCATCGATGAAATGTTGAAAATCGTGTGGTGATGCAAGTTGGGCGTGGGCGACACGCAAGACACGCGCTTCTTCGGTGAGGCGTGCGTGAAGCGTAGTTACTGCACGTTGGCGCTCCGCTTGATACTCAACTAGGGCGAACACGACGAACACAACAGCCATCAAAACATTGACGATCATCGCCCCCCGAAAAAACAGCGTGTCCCACCAGCGGATCTGTGATGTCTCCATGCGGCAACGCGTTCCTGAGTTCAAAAGTCAGTGTCCCATTTGTTGGTCAGAGGGATCTTTCCCCCAATTCTTGGATGCAATGGCGCGACGATTTCTTCCAATCTGATCGTGGGCGATCCGAATTCGGCGAGGCTTCTTGAATTTGAGTTGGAAGAAACTGGTGGGCAATATCATCCAACAGGGTAGATATGTGTGCAAGAAGCGCGAAGACAAAACGAAGGTCACGCAGTCGACAGAAGACCATTTGGAGCCAGGTTCGGATTCCGATGACTGTGATTGCCGGGGGACTGGCTGTTGCAGGCCTGATCGGTTTACTAGCGCCCCCGGCTCCCGTGGGCAATCATGGTCTCCCCTTGTGGCTGCCCCTTTGCCCGGTGGGCGCCTTCCCGGTGAACTTCATTCAGCGTTTGGAGACGACCGACGGGGCCATTTTCTTTTGCTGCCCTCGGTGTATCGATCAGTACAAAGCGGCCCCCGAGACATACGCGAAGGCGGTTGCGGCACAGAATGCAGCTCTTGCGAATCTTCCTATGGTCCAGGTGGCGTGCCCGGTTTCTGGCGACCCTCCTGATCGCTCATTCTCACGTGCAACTAAGGCGGGCGAAATCTCCTTCTGCTCGGCAGAATGCGCCGCGGAATTCGAACAACATGGCGATGTGCTGTTCAGCCTTGCGTCCGTTTTCACTTTTCAGAAGACCTGCCCGGTGACTGGACAGCCCTTGGATCCAAGGTGGACGACCCCAGTCAACGAAAATGTATCGGTCTATTTTTGCTCTGAGGAATGCGTGCAACGCTATCGACAATCACCCAGCCGATATCAGAAAGCTCTTGCGACGCAAGGTTTTCGAGGTCGATTTTGAGAATTCGCGCGCGATACACATGCAACCATTGATGACCAAAGAACACCGAAACTGAGGCACTTTTCCCTCTTCTCTCTTTGGAATCACAGCAAGATCTTCAAGAAATCTTGATCGAATTGGGAAGAATCCCAGCGGTTCGTGCATCTAATGAGTGAAACAGGGCGTTCTCCTCCGTCGGCTCTTGGTGAGTCAGACGGAAGGGGACGACAGTATTGAAGAATGGAGATTAGGGTATGAATCGCTTGATTCTTGGTGTCGTTTTCGGATTGGTAATGTGCTTGAGCGCAAGTTCAACCCATGCGCAACACAAACATGGCGATCACGCCCCCGGTAAAGACGCGAAGGAAATGGCATTGCCGAACTGTCCCGTCATGGATGAGCCAATCAACCTCGCGTTGAGTATTCCGACCAATGAGGGCCCGGTGTATTTTTGCTGCGAAGGGTGCATCCCGAAGTTCCAGAAGGACCCAGCCAAATACGCGGCCAAGGTTGCCGCGCAGCGAAAGGCTCTTGCTCACAGGGCCAAGGTTCAAGTGACGTGCCCTGTCACCAATGAACCGGTAGACAAGAAAATATTCGTCGAAAGCAAAGGTCAAAAAATCTATATGTGTCGCAAGGCCTGCGTAGGCAAGTATCAAAGCGACCCCTCGAAGTACGCCGCTGCGCTGGCGAATAGCTACACGTTCCAGACCAAGTGCCCGGTCATGGGTGGCGACATCGACCCGAAAGTATTTTCGAAGCTCTCTACGGGCGAGACGATTTACTATTGTTGCCCAGGATGCGACAACCCGCTTCGGGAAAATCCCGCCAAGTACAACAAGAGCCTTGTCTCCCAAGGCATCGTCATCAATTGGGCCAAGGTCAAAAAAGCCACAAGCGAAGACGGGCACGATCACGGCTCGCCCGACCACGGGGACCACGACCACTAAGGTACTTGATTGAGAAGGCTCCATTGCTCGTTTTGATGAAATCCAAGCCGTCGTGGATCGAGCCAACTTGGGCAACGATGCCGCCTGAATGAGACGCCGGGTATCGTGACGTGAATTCAAGGGAATGTCATGACGTTGCGAGAACGTATTTCGCTGGCCATTCAAATTAGGGAATCGATCGGCGTCCCCTCAAGTACATGTCGATCTTCAGTATGAATCAACCGTTGCGTCTTGTTTCATTGGCCGCGGAGCGGTTGTTCCGCACTCGTTTAGGGGGTCTGACTACATGTTGGCCTTGCGTGGGGAAGATTTGATCTCAGTTCCTGGAATACGCCTGTTTTCAGGTGAAAGGACTTATCATGTCTACGGCTAAGTTTCTTGGAATGCTCGTCTTATTCAGCGCGGCGCTGGTTGGCTGCCAGGCAAACGGGCGAACGGTTGCGATGACGACATCCGGGGACGCCAAGATGGTCGTGTGCCCGCAATGCGAAGTCAATTGTGCCAAGGTCAAGAAAGCCACAAGCGAAGACGGGCACGATCACGACTCGCCCGACCGCGGAGACCACGACCACTGAGGTGCCTGATAGAGAAGCTTCCATTGCTCTTTTTGATGAAACCCAAGCCGTCGTGGATCGAGCCAACTTGGGCAACGATGCCGCCAAAGGGCACCATGCATCGTAACGAGAACTCAAGGGAATTGTACGGCATCGCGAGGATGCACTTTGAGGGTCAAGTGAGACTTGATGAGAATCGATCGGCGTCTTCTTGGTTCATACGGATCTTCGGCTCTCTCATTGGGGCGCGACTAATGCTGGCCTTGCTTCGCAGGGGTTTTATCTCGGTTCTCCGGGTAAGCCTGTTTTTGGGTGAAAGGACCTATCATGTCTACGGCTAAGTCTCTTGGGTTGATTGTCTTATTCAGCATGGCGCTGGTTGGTTGCCAAGCAAACGGGCGGGCTGTTTCGATGACAACATCCGGGGACGCCAAGATGGTCGTGTGCCCGCAGTGCGAAGTCATTTGGATTGAAGGCCTGGATTTGGATGACCCGTACAACTGGACATACAAGGAAGAGCAGATCATGAAATGCGCGGGTTGTCGCTCTGCCGTCGAGAATTTCTTTGAGACAGGCAAACTTGTGGGTTCCCAATGCGAGTCCTGCGGTGGAAACCTCAAGCAATGTTCCCGAACTGTATACGAATAGCACTATACGTTTCGGCGTCCAACGCTGGAACCAACGGATTTTCGGTTCATGCGCCTGGGTCTGTGATCTTGTTCGCGTCCCTATTCACGTTGCTCGCTCTAACGCCGACGGAAACGCACTGGAGCTCTAGCCAGCTACGCCGCCATAAGCCGGTCGATGCCCATGTTGCGATTCCTCCCTTAGATTTGGAGATCGATTCTCCAACCTCACGAGACGTGAATTCGGCGATGATTGCGAGACCTAGTAAATCATGGTAAAAATACTTGCCCCCCGTGGTTTTCCCCATTGTTCTCTCTCCTTTGCGGCAGCGTGTCTAACGTGTGCGCTCGCCTTGGCTTCACCGCCCAGTACCATTCGCAACGAATGGTGCCCGGTCATGGCGGAAGAGAGGGTCGACCCCGCCATCACGCTGAACTATCGTGGGAGAGTCGTCGCGTTTTGCTGCGATATGTGCGTCAAGAAATTTCAGGCGAATCCCGAAAAATACGAAGGTCGGCTTCCACAGTTCGCCGACGCTGCAAATGCGGCCGCCGACGGACAGATTGGAGACCCTGGCCACAGTCAGTCCGATGCACATGGTCACTCAGGCCGGGATGGTTCTGGCACCCATGGGGGCTCAAGCGGTAAAGCCGCGTCGATATCGGCGGCTGAAGTTGGACACGATCACAGCGATATCGAGTCGGGCGACGAGCGCGAACCGTTGCTCGGTCGTCTACATCCGATCATCATCCATTTTCCGATCGCAGGACTGCCGCTTGCCCTACTGGGTTTTGTTGTGTGGGTGCGGACGGGTCGTAAAGCGTTCGAGCGTTCTGACGCTATCCCCCTGTTCGTCGCCACCTTGGCCTCAATGGCCGCGGTGATTACCGGCAATATCGCACACAATTCGATGCGGTTCAGCGAATCGCTCCATGGGATCGTTGAACGACATCAGTTCGTATCGACGGCAGTGATGGTGATTGCCATTTGCCTGTCTGTCATTCGACTTTGGCGCTGGAACAAACTTACGGGGAAATGGCGATGGTGCTATGGGGGCGGGCTGGCGATTGTGTCTGCGTTGCTTGGTTATACTGGATTCTTGGGCGGCAGCCTTGTCTTTGGTCTCGACCACATGGCTTGGTGACGCGGAGTACGGATTTGCTTCAAGAAACGGCACTGAGGCGCACGAGCAAAATAGCTTGCAAAACGGGTGTGCGTCCTCAGGATTGTCGATCAGGCGACATTGATCTGTATAGCGAGCGCATGGCGACAGCCGACAGTTCCGTTGCAGGGCTACGAGCCCCAAAGCGTCGGAGGCTCGAAGCCGCCTGTTTCTAACGAACCGATCCCAAGGAGCTGCGAACGTGGAAAAAATGACAAGAGTCAAGCCGCCCTTGCGACGCGCGGCGTGCTGCGTTGCGGTGTTGGGCTGGATTGTTGGTGGGTGCGCTTCGTCCGAACGAACCGGAATAGCCAGCAACCCCACGAGGCGGAATGTTCGCAGTGCAGAGTTGTTATCGTCCTCACGGCCGAATCGGTCGGATGATGACGTTGCACTTCCAACATTGGATGAGTCATCCAGCCTTGGCGACTACCTTGCCTACGCCGCGTTGAACAACCGCGGGTTGGAAGCTGCGTTCAACCGTTGGAAAGCCGCCCTCGAGCGCGTGCCGCAGGAAAAAAGCCTCCCGGACCCGCGATTCACGTATCGGTATTTCATCCGCGAAGTGGAGACGCGCACCGGCCCGCAAGAGCAGGCTCTCGGGCTCTCGCAATTATTCCCCTGGTTCGGCAAGCTTGAATTGCGTGGTAGCGTCGCGGCCGAGGCGGCCAAGGTAACGAGGCAGCGGTACGAGAACGAGAAGCTCCAACTCTTCTTCGAGGTCAAGGATGCGTTTTACGAATACTACTACCTCGGTCGTGCCATCGACGTGGTTAGAGAAAATTCCGAATTGGTGGAGTACCTAGAAAGCGTCGCACGGGCGAGATACAAGACAGCATCTGCCGGCCATCCCGACGTCATCCGCGCTCAGGTTGAACTGGGAAAGCTCGAGGATCAGCTCCGTTCATTTCAAGATCTTCTCGTTCCGGTGGTGGCGAGGCTCAATGCCGTGATGAATCGTCCGACAAATGCTGAATTGCCCCTTCCCCGGGCAATTTCGGATGAGCGCCAGACATTCACAGATGAGCAGGTGCTTCGCTGGCTTACGCAGGACAGCCCCGTACTAAAGGCAATGGATCATCAGATCGAGCAGGAACGTCATGCCGTTGCCCTGGCGAAGAAGAGCTACTATCCCGACTTCACGTTCGGCGTGGACTACACCGACGTGGGTTCCGCAATTCGATCGAAGGCTCAAGGCTTTGGAAATCCAGCAGCGCTGCGCAGTGCATCTCGAATCGCTGGCGGCATGGGGGATTTGGTCGATTCTTACGCAATCGGAAAGAGTTTCCGTCCAGGCGGGAGGCAAAGTGACAGTGGGAAAGACGTCTGGATGGTATCCATGTCGATGAACGTACCAATTTGGCATGGTAAGTATGCGGCGGGTGAGCGAGAAGCTCGGGCACGTTATCTCGCGGCGTTAAGCGAACGCGCTCAACAAGAGCATTCTCTGACGGCCGTCGTTCAACGTACGCTCTTTGAACACAGGGACGCCGGGCGAAAGATCGCGTTGTACCGAGATGTGTTGATTCCCAAGGCCAAGGAATCGATCGGTTCGACGGAAACCGCATTTCGCGCCGGTTCAGCGAGTTTTCTCGATCTCGTGGATGCAGAACGGTCGCTACTGGAATTCGAGTTGTCGTTCGAACGTGCTTTGGCCAACCGAGCCCAGCGACTGGCTGAACTGGAAATGCTGGTGGGACGCACTCTATCGCATGAAGATGGGGCGAACGGTCCAGAAGAATCGAGCGACGCATCTCAAATTACGGATTCTGCGGTCAACGAAAATGCTAGCGACGTATCCCCCTCGATGCCGTCGGGAGAAGGAGCCAACACGCCATGAACGCCGCAGCCAAGAAAACGCTGGCGATGTTATCGAAAACACCGATGGTGCTGATCGTCATTGTGGTATTTGCACTCGGTTATACGTTTAAGGGCATGGTCAGCACCGCACCGCGAGCCGCAAGCACCGATGCCATTGAACAATCTCAGGATGAAGCAGGCGAGGAGATCTGGACTTGCTCGATGCATCCTCAAATCCGCTTGCCCGATCCAGGTAAGTGCCCGTTGTGTGGGATGGACCTGGTCCTGGCGACAGAGAAATCCAAACCTAAAACCGCATCGGTGGCAAAGCGGGAACCCAAGTACGCTTGCTCGATGTTTTGCGTTCCGCCCATGTCC
This sequence comes from Phycisphaerae bacterium, assembly GCA_021604825.1. Next base: position 13,212 of record BQJS01000106.1, read on the forward strand.
AGGCCCGGGAAATGTCCCATTTGTGGCATGGAGATGGTGGAGGTCGAGGACTCGGGTGGTGAAGAAGGCGCCCCCCGCTCACTCACACTTTCTCCAATGGCCCAAAAACTCGCAGAGATCGAGACGGTTCCCGTCGGGCGAAAAAGCGTTTCGGCGGAAATCCGGATGGTCGGAACAGTCGATTATGACGAGACGCGCTTGGGATATATCACCGCGTGGGTGCCGGGCCGCCTGGATCGATTGTACGTCGACTACACGGGTGTCCCCGTACGAAAAGGCGACCACTTGGTTTACCTGTACAGCCCGGAGCTTTTCACGGCGCAGACCGAACTCATCGAAGCAATGCAGCGGACCAAGCCGAGCAGCGCGGGTGGAAGCTCCCTCCTCAATGAACGAGCTGAAGCGTGGTTGGAAGACATTCGCGAGAAGTTTCGCTTGTGGGGTTTGACAGACGCACAGATCGCTGAAATCGAAGAACGGGGAACTGCGTCAGATTACATGACGATTTACGCACCCATGGGCGGAATCGTCATTCATAAGAACGTCCTCGAAGGAAGCTATGTGAAGACCGGTACGCGAATCTACACAATCGCCGATCTTTCGCACCTCTGGATCAAACTCGATGCATATGAAACCGACTTGGCATGGTTGCGCTACGGTCAGGAGGTGGAGTTCGAAGCCGAAGCCTATCCAGGCGAGACGTTCACGGGAACCGTCGCATTCATCGCACCGGTACTCGATGCGAAAACCAGGACGGTGAAGGTGCGCGTCAATGTCGAGAATTCGGATGGGCGTTTGAAACCAGAGATGTTCGTGCGCGCGGTGGCACACTCGGAGGTCGCCGCCGGAGGACGCGTGATCGATGCTGAACTCGCGGGTAAGTGGATGTGTCCCATGCACCCGGAGATTGTCAAAGAGGAAGCTGGCGATTGTGATCGGTGCGGGATGCCTTTGGTCCGGACCGAAACACTCGGATTCGTTTCCATCGAGGCTGGCGACGTTGAGGTGCCGCTGGTGATCCCGGCATCCGCCCCCCTCATAACGGGCAAGCGGGCCTTGGTATACGTTGAAGTTCCTGGCGAGCCAGGAACGTATCAAGGTCGGGAAATTCGCCTCGGACCGAGGGTCGGCAATCATTACATCGTATTCGACGGTTTGGAAGCCGGTGAACGCGTTGTCGTTAGTGGTAACTTCAAGATTGACAGCGCCATGCAGATCATGGCACAGCCCAGCATGATGAGCCCCGAGGGTGGCCAACCGGCACCAACCCACGACCATGGTCAAAAGCAACACGAGGGTAGCGCCGAGACAAACCAAATGCCTTCGCCGCGACAAGACCTCGACGGGTTGGATGGGTTGAAGTTGAATATCCCGCCAACTTTTGCCGTCGAGTTTGGTCCTGTGCTCGCTGCATACTTGAAAACGCAAGAGGCGCTGAGCCACGATAAACATGCACCGGCACAGAGCGCCGCAGGAGAGTTACGTGACGCCCTTGCACGCGTCGACATGAAGCTGCTGACTGGTGATGCCCACATGGCTTGGATGAAAGAGTCGGTCGACATGACCAAGGCAGCCAGCGACATCGCAGAATCGGCTGACATTCAACAAGCACGCGCTGCCTTCGCGGTCCTTTCAGAATCGATGATCGTAACGACCAAATGCTACGGTGTCGAAGGCGAATCGGTCCATCGCTTCCACTGTCCAATGGCATTTGGCGACCGCGGTGGAGACTGGCTCCAAACGAAAGACAATACTGAGAATCCGTATTTTGGCTCAGCCATGTTCCGTTGTGGCGTGAAGAAGGAAACCATTGGGCCGCGTTCGGCAGGAGGTGCGAGCGATGCCCCAAACTAATCTGCAAGAACAGCCACCATCACCACCCAGTTTCATCGACAAGACCATCCGGTTCTGCCTCGAAAACAAGTTGGTTGTAGTTCTCTTCATGGTGTTCATCATCGGCTGGGGCTTGATGTCGGCACCATTCGATTGGGAGTTGGGCGGCCTTCCCCGCGATCCGATGCCGGTCGATGCCATTCCCGACATTGGCGAGAACCAGCAAATCGTTTTTACGGAGTGGATGGGCCGGTCACCGCAGGATGTTGAGGATCAGATCGGCTATCCCCTCACAGTGTCGCTATTGGGGATCCCTGGCGTCAAGACCATTCGAAGTTACTCGCTGTTTGGCTTCTCGTTGATCTATGTCATCTTTGATGAAGATGTGGAGTTTTATTGGTCTCGCTCTCGCGTGCTGGAGAAGCTCAACAGCCTGCCGGCCGGCACGCTTCCCGGCGAAGTACAACCGGCACTCGGACCAGACGCGACCGCGCTTGGACAGGTATATTGGTACACGCTCGAAGGGCAGGATGTTGACGGCAACCCAACAGGCGGTTGGGGTCTCGACGAACTCCGTACGATCCAGGATTGGTATGTTCGCTACGGGTTGCTGTCAGCCAACGGTGTTTCCGAAGTCGCCTCGGTCGGCGGTTTTGTCCAAGAATACCAAATCGATGTGGATCCGGACGCGATGCGCGCTCACGGTGTGACGCTCGACGAAGTTTTTATGGCCGTCAAGATGTCCAACGTCGACGTGGGCGCCCGAACGATAGAAGTGAATCGCGTCGAGTATATCATTCGTGGACTGGGCTTCATCGAAAAGCTTGAAGATGTTGAAGACGCGGTCGTCAAGGTCAACGACAATGTGCCCATCTACGTTCGCAATGTCGCGAATGTGACACTTGGACCGGGGCTCCGAAGGGGGGTATTGGACAAAGCGGGTGCCGAGGCTGTTGGCGGCGTCGTGGTCGTTCGATACGGTGAGAATCCTCTGGCTGCGATCAAGAACGTCAAGGAGAAGATTGAAGAAATTTCCCCCAGCTTGCCCCAGAAAAGACTCGCCGACGG
>BQJS01000107.1 GCA_021604825.1 Phycisphaerae bacterium
CGCCGTTCCACGTAAACGAGGTGTTGAACGCACCGACGATTACATTCCCGCCAGCTGCATCCACCACGCTGTCGAAGTCTGAGAAGAATCCGGTTCCAACTGAGCCGCCGAATTCCCCGCGAATTCTGACGTCAGGGCGACTTTGGCCAATTGTGTTCGTCAGCGTGAAGGTGTGTTCGACGATATCCCCTTCGCGAAACATTCCTCCGTTGACGTCGATCGAAGACACGCTGATGTCAATCGGAGCGGTCGAGCTTGGGTTGACGGTGGTGCTCTGCACTGGTCCGAGGACCGGAAAACCCGGAGAGCTAACGATGTGATACGACGTGTTGTCAATCTGCGAAATGCCGCAGCCAGCGGTCAATTCAAACGTGACCTGCTGATTAAAAGTCTGCTGTGGCAGTGTCCCGATGTCCCAGCGAATGGTCGTGCCATTGACCAGCGTCGGCACCTGTCCGCCGGGGCTGTTGCTCGCGCTGACGAACGTTGCACCAGCTGGGATGACTTCATCGATCGTGACGCTTTGCGCATCCTCGGTACCGCTATTCTCGAATGTGATCGTACACGTGTACGTTTCGCCTTCGTTGACCTGGGCTGGACATGATTTGATGATGTCCAAGATTGGTGCCGGGCAAACCGTCGAAACGCAATCGCTGCCCGGTCCGCCAGGTGTACCATTCGCGCTCGTACAGATGTCAGGACGTACGAAGAAACACGTCGAGCTTCCAGCGACGCAGCATGATTCAAAGCAGGCAGCCGACGCGCAGTCGGAACCAGGTCCTTGCGGTATCCCACCATTGTTGATGCAATCGGCGGGCGGTTCGTCGGTGCATGTTGAGAATCCGCAGCACGCTTCGGTCGGTACGATGCAAGGGTCGGGATTGCAACTGCCACCGGGTGTGAATGTCCCGCTACAACTTGCGGCGTCGGTTACGCTGCACGACACCCCGTCGCAACACGAACCGGACGGTGCCCCGCTGCATGGCGTCAGCGGCACATCCAGTTGCCCGGTCGCGCCGATGTCTGGATGTTGAATCCTCGCGAGAAACGAACCACTTGCTGGCGGGTCTTCAACCAAATCGATCGTGGGGTCGCCAACGCCCAACCCGAAAAGGCTGCCACCCACGTTGCTGGAAATCGCTTGCCCAAGACGCGGTTGCGCACACAGGTCGATCAGCGTGTAGTCCGCCGCCATCGGCTGAACGAGCAGGCCGTGCTTGACGAACGCCGATTCGCCATCGGGTTGAAACTTGAAGAAGACTCCGTCAACATCGACGTTAAGCTCCGTCGAGCCTAGCGCGTTGGTATCGTTCAAGTCGATCCAATGCACGAGTTGCCGCGTCGATGACGGCATGTCCTTCGCTTCGACGAAATAGGCGACGTGCTGACTCTGCCCGCCGACTTCGTAGAGTCCTTCGTGGTCGGGCAGCCCACCGTTCAAACACAACCCGCCATTGAAAATCGTTTCGAGATGTCCGCCGCTGTCGTTGTCCTGCACGACGTTGAACATGTAGACCTGCGCCTCGCCAGCACTGCACACACCGGTCAGCGCGCTGCCAAACGCTCGTGCGTAGATGACGCTAGCATCCGGACTGCGCGAGAATTGAACATCGACGGAATTGTCGGCGAGCACCATCGGGATGATGGGATAGTTCTCGAGGGCTGGATCGCCGTCGGTATTGAGTTGGACGTTTCCACCGCCTTGCCCGATCAATGTCCAGTTTTGCCCGTTGACGTATGGTTGGGCCATACACGGCAGTGCTGTCCCCAACACCAACATCCCCAACATCACCCCAGATACATTGCCCAGCATCTTGCGTTTCTGCCCCGACATGTTTTGAATCTCCTTGGCATTCATTTAATGTCTGACCCCCGTTTCATGACGATGAGGAACCATCGCCAGCCAGCCTTGTCCCGACGCTTGGGTGCATCGGTTCCCATAATGTTCGTGCGCATGGCAGGTCATTTTCGTGTCAACGAATTTCGAGAATTGGAATCATCAACGTGGGAGGGCTGGGTGATTCGCGTTGGCGAGGGCGCTACCCGGCTGGTTTGACTTTGCCTGTGAAGGTAAAATGGCCATTGGGATGACGTTCTTGCAGCCCCAACGAGGATTGGCCGGTTATGTCACAGATCGATCGAAAAGAAGTGACACAAATCCTCATTGATTTGCGCCATGGTTCTATAGACGCCACCGAACGTTTGTTGGCCGTCGTCTATGGCGAGCTGAGGCGATTGGCTGAGGCCAAGATGCGGAGCGAGCGCGCCGACCATACGCTGCAACCGACTGCGTTGGTAAATGAAGCGTTCATCCGCCTATTGGGTGAAGGGTGCGGAGACTGGGAGAACCGCAGGCACTTTTTCGGGGCGGCGGCCGAAGCCATGCGCCGCATCCTGGTGGATTATGCCCGCAAGCGCTTGGCTCAAAAGCGCGGTGCCGATGCACAGCGCGTTGCCTTGGATGCGGGTGAGTTGATGGCGGGTGATTTGTCCGACGTCGTGATGGTCGATGACGCCCTGGGGCGACTGGCCGAGATGGATGAAACGAAAGCCGAAGTCGTCAAGCTGCGGTTTTTTGCCGGGCTTTCAATTGAGGCGACGGCCGACGTGCTTGAGATTTCGGTCAGCACAGCCAACCGTCATTGGAATTTCGCCAAGGCTTGGTTATTTCGCGAAATCCGAAACTCGTAGTGTTTGGCCACCCGGCCAGAAGCAGACTTGGCCTGAGGCAGAACCAGCATGCGCCCAAACATCAGCGAAGCCGCCCAAATCTTCGACGCTGTGTTGGGAATGACCGACGGCGAGCGCGAGGAATACCTCGACAGACGATGCCGAGACAATCCCAGCCTGCGCACCGAGATCGATTCACTGCTCGATGCCCACGACAGCGCTGCACAATTTTTGGAAAATCCGCCAGTCATCGATTTGCAGTCGCCACCACCTGGATGCGACGACAGCGCCATCATCGGGAGCATGATCGGATCGTTTCGTGTTGGACCACTGATCGGTTCGGGCGGCATGGGGCGTGTGTTTCGCTCGGAGCAAGAACGACCGCGACGCACCGTTGCCCTCAAACTCCTCAGCAATCGCGTGGCCACCCCTGAAGTTGTGCGCCGATTTGAATACGAAAGCGAAATCCTCGCGCGCCTGGATCATCCTGGAATCGCCCGGGTTTTTGAAGCCGGCGTGCATTCTGAAGACACGGCGGGCATTCCTTACCTCGCCCTCGAATACGTCCAAAACGCCAGCGACATTCTCAGCCATGCCCGCGAGAACGGGCTGAGCATTCGCGCACGTTTGGAATTATTCGCAAAGGTCAGCGACGCGGTGCATCACGGTCACCAGAACGGAATCATTCATCGCGATCTCAAACCGGGCAACATACTGGTCACGCCCGCGGGACAACCCAAGATCATCGACTTCGGCGTCGCCCGGGCCATCGACCCCGACGAACACGCGACCTTGCTGACCCGCGCCGGTGAACTCGTGGGCACGCTCCAGTACATGAGTCCCGAACAGTGCGGTGGATCGCAAGACGCCATCGACGTTCGGACAGATGTCTATTCGCTGGGGGCGGTCCTCTACGAATTGTTGACGGATAATCGACCGTACGACGTCAACGCCCTGCCACTACTCGAAGCCGCGCGGGTCATTCAGGAACAACCGCCCGTTAAGATCACAACGCACCAAAAGGCGCTGCGCGGCGACATCGAGATCATCGTCCACAAGGCGCTGCAAAAAGATCGCGACGTGCGTTACGCTTCCGCCGGTGAGTTGGCCAGCGACATTCGTCGGCACCTCGACTCGCAACCGATTGACGCCCATCCACCCAGCGCGATCTACCAGATCAAGAAGTTCGTCGCCCGATACCGAGGCACGACTGTATTGGCCGGCGCTTTCCTGCTTTTCCTGATTGCGTTTTCAATCATCACATTCCTGCAGGCCCAGATGGTCGCCGAGCAGCGCGACCGAGCCGAACTCGAAGCGCGAACCTCCGATCGCATCGTGCAATTCCAACGCGACATGTTGATGGCGGCAGCGCCCGAAAACACGCGTGGAGATGAACCGACCGTCAAGGAACTCCTCGCCCACGCCGCATCCACCGCAAGCGAGCAACTTGGCGACGAACCCGAAGCCGAAGCAGTCATCCGCGACACCCTGGGGCAGGCGTACTATGCGTTGGGTGAATACGACGATGCCGAAGAGCAGTACGATCTCGCATATGCCCTTCGAGACGAACATCTCGGGCCCGAGCATTCGCAAACGCTCAACACGGCCAGCAACCTTGCCATTCTCTACGTTGACCAGTCCCGCTTCGACGATGCGGAAGCACTCTATCAACAGACCTTGGCGCTGCAGCGCGACACGTTGGGCGACGATCACAAAGATACGATCATGACCACGCTCAACTATTGCTATCTGCTTGAGCGCCTCGATCAATCTGACGAAGCCATCGAAACATTGGAAGAAATATTGCCACGCTGCCGCGCGTCGTTGGGAGACGATTCACGAGAGACATTAACCGCGATGAATACGTTGGCAGTTTTCTATGCCAAGAATCGAAATTTCGTGGCGGCTGAGCCTATGTTTCGAGAGTACTACGAGAGCGCTTTGCGTGTTCACGGGCAAGACAGTCCAGCAGTCCTGACCGCGCTGCATAACCTTGCCCGTATCTCAGAGTCGCTTGGTCAACTTGAGGAGGCTGAAACCTTGATGCGGCAAGCCTTCGACGGTCGAATCCGTGTGCTCGGCACCGACCATCCCGACACATTTCGATGCATGGGCAATCTGGCGAAGATTCTTCTGGCATTGGATCAAGACGATGAAGCACTCAAGTTAGTGGAAGATGTGTTCCAGGGCAGCACCAACAAACTCGGCCCTGATCACTTCGACACACTCCGTGCGCAGCGTGCCTATGCGAAAGCCTTGTATGATCAAAACCGATACGCAGAAGCCGAAAAGCACTACCGCGCCGCACTCGACAAATTCACCCAACTCCTTCCTGAAGGTCATCGCGAAATACTGACCTCAACAGCCGCACTCGGCGGATGCCTGATCGCCCTGAAGCAATTCGAGCAAGCCGACGCACTACTCACCGAATTGCTCGAAGCCCTCCTGAAATCGCCGGGACGAACCCATCCGTTGACGCGACGTGTCATTGGCTTGGTGATCACGGCGAACGAACGTCTCGAAAACGACGAGCGGGTCAGCCAACTTCAAGAACTGCTCCAAAACGACGGGTAGTCGATTCCCCGCCCATCCTGCCCCACAATCAGCCCATCCACCTCCATGCCGCACAGAGTAATTATCGGACAGCGATCGCGTTGTTTACATTTGCATTTGAGCCAGCTAATATAAAAATAACAGAGACAAAGCTTAAACACAGCTCCACTAGCTTATTTCGAGTCTAAACAAGCTATTCCTGACAGATATGGCTTGGATGAGGCCATACGCCGATTCAGATCAACACTATTGAGGATGAAGCATGATCGCCCAAACGGACGCCGTGGAAATCGTCCAGACCAACCTGAATGTCGTTTGGACCCTGGTCGCGGCCTCGATGGTCATGTTGATGCAGGTCGGCTTTGCCATGCTCGAATGCGGATTCACCCGGGCGAAGAATGCCGTCAACATCATCATGAAGAATCTCACCGACTACGCGGTCGGATCGATCGCTTTTTTCCTGATCGGATACGGATTGATGTTCGGCAAAAGCAACGGGTTTTGCGGAACCACAGACTTCATGCTCTCGGGCGTTTCCGGAGGCGACTGGGGCTACACGTTTCTGATTTTTCAAACGGTCTTCGCAGCGACGGCCGCCACCATCGTTTCGGGCGCGGTGGCTGAGCGGGTCAAGTACGAAGCGTATCTGATTTACAGTCTCTTCATCATCGTTCTGATATATCCCATATTCGGATCGTGGGCATGGGGCGGCCTGGGTTCGGGTGGCGGTTGGCTTGAAAGCTTATCGACCGGCGCGTTCTGTGATTTCGCGGGTTCGACCGTTGTTCACTCGATCGGTGGATGGCTTGCGCTTGCGGGCGCCATTGTCGCGGGGCCGCGCCTTGGCAAGTACGGACCCAATGGCAAGGTCAACGCCATCCCAGGACACAACATTCCGCTGGCGGCACTGGGCGTGTTCATCCTTTGGTTTGGTTGGTTTGGATTCAATGCCGGCAGCACCACGGTCGGAAATGGCGAGATTGGTCGGGTCGTGGTCACCACAAACCTATCCGCGGCAGCCGGTGCGTTCGTAGCACTCGTTACGGCTTGGGCCTTCTTGAAGAAGCCAGACGCATCGATGGCACTTAACGGCGCGCTTGCGGGCCTGGTGGGAATTACGGCTGGTTGCTACACGGTTACACCTGTGGGAGCCACGATCATCGGAGCCATCGCCGGCGCATTGGTCGTGGGAAGCGTCTACTTCATTGACGTCGTTTTGAAGATCGACGATCCGGTTGGGGCGGTCAGCGTGCATGGTGTTTGTGGGTTGTGGGGTACGCTGGCGTGCGGATTGTTCAACGCCGAAGCGGCCATCGGAACCAGCGAGACCAGCGGCGGACTGTTTTATGGCGGCGGATTCGGTCAATTGATCAGCCAAGGCATTGGCGCGGGCGTCGCGTTCTTGTGGGCGTTTGGCACGGGATTGCTGCTGTTTGTCGCCGTGAAGAAGACCATCGGCCTGCGCGTTTCAGCCATCGACGAACGCCGTGGCTTGGACATCGGCGAACACGGCATGGAGGCCTACAGCGGTTTCCAAATCTTCACGACCGAGTGATTCGACAAAGAGAGGCGAACACAAAGGACTTTCGATCATGCGATTGATCATGGCGTACATCCAACCCGAGCAGCTCAACAACGTGAAGCAATCGTTGTACAAAGCCAAGGTCTACAAGATCTCCGTGACCAACGCGTTGGGCTGCGGCGAGGAAGAGGGTTACCACGAAACCTATCGGGGCGTGGATATCGAAGTGACGCTGCTCAAGAAAGTGCGCCTCGAAATTGCGGTGAACGAAGAGTATGTGGAATCGACCGTGCAAGCGATCATTGAAGGGGCGAAGACCGGCGAGATCGGCGACGGAAAGATCTTCGTTCTTCCGCTGTTGGAATGCGTCCGCATCCGCACCGGCGAACGCGGGCTCGATGCGATTGGTTGATTCACGAGCTCATGCCCAACTTGAGCAACTGCTAATTGGAAAGCGGTGGCAACACTACGCCAGCAAGGAAATACGTCACCGTGACCAGAATTGCGCATCCGATGAGGTTCATTACAATTCCCGCGCGGATCATTTGGCCGATTCGGAAGTACCCCGTTGCGTAGACCAGGGCGTTGGGTGGTGTCGCGACGGGGAGCATGAACGCCATTGACGAGGCCATCGCTGCACCCACGCACAGCACGATCGGATCGAGATTCAACCCCGGTGCAAGCGAGATGAGGATCGGGCTCATCATGGTGGTGACGGCTGTGTTGCTGGTGATCTCGGTCAGATAGTCAATCAACAATATCACCGCGATGAAACACAACCAAGGCGTGACCGAACCCATCGAATCAATGAATTCGCTTGCGAGCCAATCGGTCAGCCCGGTGCCGAACATGGCATTCGACAGCGCGATGCCTCCGCCAAAAAGAACCAACGTGCCCCAGTCGACGCGGCGGCTGTCGGACCACTGCAAGACGGATCGCCACGTTGTTCGATCAACCGGAATCAGAAACAGAAGCAGCGCACAACCAAGGCCGATTTCGTAAACCCCAATGCCACCGACCCATTCACGCGGCAAGATATATTTCCAAAAAGGTTGCGTGACCCACAACGTCGCCACCAGCGCAAAGATCGAAACGGTTAGCTTTTCGTCGGGCGACCAGCCTCCGAGCAAACGCTTCTGTTCGACGAGTGCATCAGCCGCCCGACTCGAATCGGTGATACGGGGTCGAAAGAGAACCAGCAGTACGCCCCAAGCCGCGATCAAACCAAAGAACGCCACGGGCATGCCGAATCCCATCCAGCTCAGAAAATCGATCTGGGCGACGCCTTTGCTGCTCATGATGCCGACGACGATCCCATTGGGTGGTGAACCGATGAGCGTACCAATTCCGCCGATCGATGCCGACCACGCAATCCCCAAGAGCATGGCGCTGCCCAAGCGCGACTGGCCCGGTTGCTCGCCGAGGGCGTGGAGGACACTGACGGCGATGGGCAACATCATGGCCGCCGTCGCGGTGTTGGATATCCACATGGATAGAAACGCGGTGGTGGCCATCATGACGAGGAGCAGCATGGCCGGTCCTTGGGCGGCGCGTTTCCAAGTCAGAAACGTCAGTGTAATGCGGCGGTCCAGCCCAGATTTCTGCATGGCTGCTGCAAGCAAGAATCCGGCGAGGAACAGATAGATGACGGGGCTGGCGTATCCCGCGTAAGCGACTTTGTTGGTGAACAGAAACGTCTGCCCGTCGCGCATGCCCGTGACTTGAAGAACCGGCAACATCAGCGCCGGCAAGAGTGCGGTCACCGGAAACGGCGCCGCTTCGGTGACCCACCAGATGACCATCAAGATGGTCAACGCCAATGTGGCTTTCGCGCTATAGGCAACTCGCGCGACATCCGGATGATTCGCGGACACCCCGAGCTTCGCAGCCGCATGTGTATCCATCCCCGGCAACGACGGTCCCAAGAGAACGATCGCGAATACCAAGACACCCAAAACCAGACCGATTTTTTGAAAACCATTGCGCGCCCGGATAGGGTCAAGTTGGGTCGATGAGTCCATCAATTTGAATTCAACTCCAAAGGTTCGAGAGAAACAGTGATGGTGCGCCAGATATTCGTCAAGAGGTATTGTCACCAATAAGAATCGTTGCGATCACGATGAACATTCGAAATGAGGGCATATGGCCCTTGCGCCGGGTAATCTGCACGTTCTTCTGGCGAGTCTTGGGCCTGGGTGATAGAATCCATGGAATCAGAAGTAGGCACTCCTTTGACGGGCCGCCCGCTCACTCGGTTGAACAGCAAGGATACGTAAAATTGGTCATCAATCTTCCACAGCCCGACGACGAAAAGAAGCCCGCAGCCTCCTCATGCGGTACGGGTGGTGGCTGCTCTTCCGGCGAGCCTTGCGGTAGCGGGCTGGAGAAGGTCTATCCAACCGTGGCTGTCCGCTACGGATACATGCGGACGGTGGGTGAATTCAGATACGCGTCGCCCGACATGAAATTTGGATGTGGGGCCAACGTCATCATCCAAACGCGCCGCGGGATCGAATACGGCGAGATGGTCTCCTTGACCTGCGACGGTTGCGATAAGTCTGTCTCTCGCGAGCAGATCAAGAGCTATGTCGCAGCCAGCGGGTCTGATTATTACAACTTCAGCAACGGCAAGATCTTGCGATTGGCGACGCCCGACGACGAAGCAGAATGGGAACACCTCCGCGCTGAAACGCTCAACAAGAAGAAATTCTGCCAGGAACGTGCTGACCAACACAACCTGCCCATGAAGGTGCTGGAGTGCGAGCATCTGTTTGGCGGTGAGCGGACGATCTTCTACTTCATGTCGGAGAGTCGGGTCGACTTCCGCGATTTGGTGCGCGGGTTGGCATCGGAGTTTCGCACGCGGATTGAAATGCGACAAGTGGGCGCTCGCGACGAAGCCCGTTTGCTCGCCGACTATGAAACTTGCGGGCGCGAATGCTGCTGCAAGAATTTCCTCAAATCACTCAAACCCGTCAGCATGAAGATGGCCAAGATGCAGAAGGCCACACTCGACCCCGCGAAGGTTTCTGGGCGGTGCGGTCGGTTGAAATGCTGTCTGCGATATGAGCACACCACCTATGAAGAGTTGGACAAGAAACTCCCGAACATGGGCAAGCGCGTGCAGACAACACAAGGTGTGGGCAAGGTCATTGGCCGGCAGATTCTCACGCAATTGGTTCTGCTCGCCACGGACGATGGTGGCCGACTGACCCTTCCAATCGAAGATGTTTGGGAAGTGGGCACACCCGTACCCGCAAGCGTTCAAGAAAAACTTGCCGAAGCAGCTTCGCAGCAGCGTCAGTCAGCCCCCGCTCGGCCCTCCGGTGATCGATCGTCCAAGGATAAGGGCGGCGAAAAGCGATCGGGCAATCGAAAACGGGGTCGCAAACCCGACTCGACGTCAAATCGACCTGAATCAGGAGGAAAGGCCCCGCAGGCAGATCGCGCCGGTCAAACGAATCCTCCAGGCTCAGCGAACACCGGATCAACCAAAACTCCCTCAGGAACAAATCCGTCGACTGATACGACTAAGGGGGGCGGCGACGATCAACGCGGCGATAAATCATCAAAGCGAAATCGCGGTAAACGAGGACGTCGAAACCGATCCCGCAACAGGGGCCCGCGCTCGAATCGCCCGGAAGGCCAATCACCAAGCGGCCAGGCACCTGGCGGCAAATCATCGGATGGCAATCGACCTTCGGGAAATCCGCCAACGGGAAATGGTCCATCCGCCGACAAGTAAATAGGATCATGGGTATTTAGAGATCGCTTCGATTTGTATTCAAACCGAGGATCTGACGCTGAACTTGGGTTGGGATCAAACAGTGATCCTTTGCTGCAACATTCATGGCTGACGCATATCAACAGAATCTAGATGCGCTCGTGAAACGCGTGGGCGACTTTCCGGAAGAGGCGTATCACTTCATCCGCGAAGGCCTGGGCGTCGCGGTGGACTGCGTGCATGGTCCCGAATCACCTGCCCAAAAAGCAGTCATGCACTATCTCTTCAAGAACAAGCTAGATCTACTGGATCTGTCTGAGTTGCACGAGCAAGGCGCTCTGGATGATTCCGTGGTGGAGGCCATTGAAGAGGCGGGCGGGTTTGAAAAGATCAATCGACACGTCAGCGGTGGCGACCTGTGCTGGGGACTTCGCAACTACGCCCAACAGCGCTGGGGGAAGATGGCCCGAACCGTGCTCGATAAATGGAACATACGCTCCACCGGTGATTTTGGTCGAATCGTATTCGCCATGATCGACGTGGACTTGTTGCAAAAGCAGCCGGGCGACTTGATCGAGGACTTCGAAGAGGTGTTCGACTTTGACCAAGGCTTCGACGAATCCTACGAAATCATGCCCGACAAGAGCTGATCGAAGCTGCAGCGCGTTCTTGATCGGCGTTTAGGACGACCGTTCAGCTTCGGAGTTGGAAGGGTCGAGCTTGGGCTGGGGTTTGGCTTCGAGTTCGGACCGGTCGGTCGCGGACGACGCCGAGTTCACTTCATCCTTTACGTCCCGAATGCCCTTCTTGAATTCGACCACGCTCTTTCCCACCGAACGGGCCACATCAGGAAGACGTTTGCCGAAAATGAGCAGCCCGACGAATGCAATGATGAGAATCTCAGCCCATCCTGGCAATCCGCCGAATATCGCAACTAGATTGATTTGCGTCATGTCACCCATCACGTTTCTCGCAAGACGGCGTGATTCAATTCACTGAGCCTTTGCCGCCTAATAATATTGTAGATTCCAAGGCGGTGGGAAGCCACCCGCATTCAACCTTGACGGAAGCACTGCGGGTTCCGATTCCCCACTTTCATTGTCGTCATCTCGCCCAAATACGTCCAATCACAATTGCGTACCCGCAGAATCTGCACACGAACGGCGATTGTTGCCCTATTTTGCCGCTAGGTGTTCGTGAATTTTGAACGCAATTTCTCGAGAACCGAATTGGGCACCAGGGTCGAAAGCCGCGCCGATTCGTTTCCTCCCATCGAAACAATCTGCTTGATGAATGTGCTGGAAGTTAGGGCGAACTGCTCGGAGGCCATCAGGAAAACTGTCTCAATCCCTCCGACGATGAGGTTGGTGTTTGCGGCTTGCAACTCGTCGCGAAGATCGTACGCATCGCGGATGCCTCGAACGATGACCGTCGCACCCGATTGCTTGGCGAAGTCGATGGTCAAACCGCTGTACGCGGCAACGCTGACGTGCGACATGTCGCCGACCAACTCGCCGATCATCTCGACGCGCTCTTGAGGCGTGAACACGTCCACCTTTTCCGGATTGTGACCGATCGCCACGATGACGTTGGCGAACACCTCGCCAGCCCGCTTGATGATGTCGAGGTGCCCGTTGGTGATGGGGTCAAACGAACCCGGGAAAATGGCGATGTTTGCGCTCACGATGAACCTCCAGAATTGGCGACGGCCTCGATTCCTATCGATTGCTTTAAGGCATCTGCCGCCCCCACGCAAGCATTGGCCCGAATCGCCCGTGCTTGACAATCGCGGACCGGCGTCTTACTTGTGCCCTCATGGCCGCTGCGACCGAATCTTGCTCGCCCGATCTTTCCGTCAACCTCTGCGGCATTGAGTTGGCCAATCCTGTCATCACGGCCTCCGGAACCAGTGGTTATGGTCCGGAATACGCACCCCTCTTTGACATCAACGCGCTGGGCGGATTCGTTACGAAATCTGTCACGCTTCACGAACGACCGGGCAATCCGCAACCGCGAACCTGCGAAACGGCATCGGGAATGCTCAACGCGATCGGGTTGGCGAATGTCGGGTTGGAGCGGTTTTGCGTTGAAAAAGTCCCGTTCCTTTCGCAGCTTTCGATTCCGGTGATCGTCAATGTGGCTGGCCACGAGGTGAGCGATTATGTGAAGGTGTGCGAGCGACTCGACGAGATCGATTGCATCGCAGCCGTCGAGCTAAACGTTTCATGCCCGAATGTTTCTGATGGTTTGGAATGGGGCACGGATGCGAAACGGTTGGCGTCGTTGGTGCAAGAAGTGCGCAAGGTGGTGTCGCGCTGCAAATTGATCGTCAAACTCACGCCGAATACGGGCGACATTGTCGGGCTGGCCAAGGGTGCGATCGATGGCGGTGCGGAAATCCTGTCGCTTATCAACACGCTGCGCGGGATGGCCATCCACGTGGACACGCGAAAACCGATGCTCGCCAACGTAACCGGTGGGCTAAGCGGACCGGCGATCAAACCGGTAGCGCTGTGCATGGTGCATCAGGTTTATCAGGGGTGCGCCAGGGAGAGCGGGATTCCGATCATCGCGATGGGCGGCATTCGCACCTGGCGCGACGCGATCGAATTCCACCTTGCGGGCGCAACCGCAATCGCTGTCGGCACCAGCCTGTTCGTCGATCCGCGCAGTCCGTTGGCATTGATTGATGGGGTGCGGGACTACCTGAATCGCCACCAGCTCAACAGTATTCACGACGTCATTGGGCAGGTGCAATTACCCAGCACGCATTGAATTGTCCATCCTACTGATCGGTTGGTTTGGGTTTGTTGATTATGCTTGAAACGACCAGCGCCCCCTCGAACAGAATGATCATTGGGAATGCGAGCAGCAATTGGCTGATGACATCCGGCGGAGTGAGGATAGCCGCTGCGATGACGATTCCGAAGAAGATGTAGCGTCGATACTTCTTGAGGTCGGATACGCTGATCAACCCCATCGATGTGACGAAGAGGATCACCAAGGGCAACTCGAACGCCAATCCAAACGCCAGCGTCAACATCATCACGAAACTGACGTATTGACTCAAACCAAACTGACTCTTGACGACGGAGACGTTCTGCGATGGGTGCATGGGCGTCGTGTACACGCCCTTCTCCGTCATGATGCAACGAAGATTGCTGGTGGTGTTGAACCACTCGCTACCGACGGGTGGGTCCACCGGGTCCACGGCCAACATTGCGATCTGAGCAAGAGCTGGATTCGATGGCACGTCCGGTTCTTCGGTGGGATCGTCTCCGACAATCAAACCTGTAATCCAGGACGGCTCAAGATCGTCGATGGTAATCGCTTCGCCAAACTCAATGAAGAAGTTAATCACGATCGGCAGCACAATGTAGAACATGAAAATCGCGCCGGTCGCGAAGAGTCCGATGGAAGCTGGCGTGATCAATTTCAGGAACCGGCGTTCTTGTGGAAATAAACCGAGACCGACAAACCGCCAGATCTGGGTCAACGTCCAAGGCATCGAAAGCAATATCCCGGCGAGAAATGCCATCTTCAGATAAAGAAGAAACGTGTCGGGCGGGTTGATCGCTTGTGCCTGCGGAACTTGTCCCCGGGCGTGCAGAATCACCACCAACGGATTCAAAACGAAACTCAGAATCTTCTTGGCGAATATCAACGAAATCGTCGTAGTGATGAAAATACCGACGAGGGCCAAGATGGAACATCGTCGCAACTCTTCCAAATGGTCGCCAAACGACATGTACCCACCGCGCGATGAGGGCGCATCGTCCGTTGCGGCTGTTGGACTAACGCTGTTGGCCGGTTCAGTGACTTGGGGATCGGAAGCGTTCATGATGTTTGAGGGTCTGGGCGCGTCAATGCTTAGACTGCCCATGAATTACAACGATGACTCTCCCTCGTCCGGATGCGTTTCAAAGTACGTTTGCAGAATCACTTGAGCCGCCAAGGCGTCGCGTCGCGCCTTTTTCTGCTTGTGGGTCAGTTCGCTCTGCTGCATGTAGTCATCGGCTGCCGCGGATGAAAGTCTTTCATCGCATTCGTGGACGACGCATCCGGACGCATCTGCCAGTAGCTTCCCGAACGATTGGGTGATTTTGGCCTGTTTGCCGACCGAATCGTCCATGTTCAGCGGAAGGCCCAGGACGTACTCATCCGCACCGAATTCCGCCGCGACTTCCATGACCGCATCGACCTGCTGCTGAACATCACCTTGCCGAATCAGCGTCTTGAGCGGAACCGCGATCCGGGCATCGGTGTCGCCCGCGGCCAACCCAATGCGCCGCAGTCCATAATCAATGCCCAAGAGCTTTTTCAATCGACCAGACTTTCGCTGAAGGTGAGCAGGGGTAAGCGAACCATTACAGGTACTTGTCACCGAACTTGGCTTCGATGTTGGCCAGCAGTTCGCGTAGCGCCTGGGCGTCGCGTTTCTTGCAAACCATGGTCGCGTCCCGCGAGTGAACGATGACCAGATCTTTCAAACCCAGCGTGGCGATTAAATGGTCATCGTCTTCGGAAACCACGGTCACACCTTCCGACCCCAGATGGACGGCTGAATTCGCGACGGTTACGTTGTCGCGCGAGTCGGAGTCCAGCACCGTACTAAGCTGCGCCCACGAACCCACGTCCGCCCATTCGCAGTTCATCTCCACGACGAACACGTCCCGCGCCCGTTCCATCACCGCGAAATCGATCGAGATCTTTTGAAGCTTGGGATAAATCTCAGACAGTTTTTCGGGCCGTTTCGGGGTATCCCAGTCACGCGCGATTTCCAATACGCCTTTGTGGGTCACCGGAAGATTCTGTTCCAATTCATCAAGAATCGTACTCGCCCGCCACGCGAACATACCGCTGTTCCAGAAGTAATCGCCGGATTCGGCGTAACGTTGCGCGCGAATCGGATCGGGTTTTTCCGTGAATTTCTTGACGCGAAAGACGCCGGGAGAAACTTCGTCACCTTTGCGAATATATCCAAACGCGGTCTCAGCCGACCGCACGGTGATGCCAAATGTCACCAAGGCATCGGCCTCGTTCTCCACCGTTTCAAACGCCAATTGCACGCACTTGGTGAATTTTTCTAGCGGAGCGATCAGGTGGTCAGCCGTAAAGACACCCACGACTGCATTCTTGTCGCGTTGATCGATGATTGCCGACGCCAATCCGACGGCATTGGCGGTGTCTCGGCCTTGCGGTTCGCCGAAGAGATTTTGGCTCGGAACTTCGGGCAGCTCATTGGCGACGAGCGGCAGGTATTTCTCGCCGGTGATGACATAAATGCGCTCGGGCGGAAACGTTTCCCGAAGGCGCTCAAAGGATGAACGCAACAGGCTGGTTCCGCCGATGATCTTGAGGAGTTGCTTGGGACGGTGCCGCCGACTAAGCGGCCAAAGCCTCGTCCCCGCGCCCCCTGCCATAATCACTGCGTGTCGCATGGTTCACTCGTCTTCCAGGCAATAGGCCCGGATCATCCGCAATCCACCGGATCGCCCACAACCCAGTTGTGCCACTGCTCTGTGAGCAGTGCT
>BQJS01000108.1 GCA_021604825.1 Phycisphaerae bacterium
CAAGGCGCTGTGCGGTTTCATTGCGTCGCTGTTTGTCGTCACCTTGGGATTCGGCGTTTGGATGAGCGTGCTCTACGCGCAAGCCGACAACCTGCGCATTGCCGCCGAGAAGGAAACCAATCGCGCACGTCTTGCCGAGAACGCCCAGCGCGAAGCACGCCAGCAAGCCGAGGACGCCCGCGACAATCTGAAAACGGTCGTCGCGTTTCAGCAGTCCATGCTCAGCACAGTCGAACCGGAGCAAATGGGAAAGAACGTTGTCAGCGACCTGACCGACCAGATTCGAAATTCGCTAACTGACCAAAACTCCAATGGAGTTGAAAACGAAAAAACGCTGACGGCATTTGAAGCGCTGACGGCAAGTGTCAACTCAACCGATCTGGCGTTGAAGATACTTGACGAGAACCTCCTGGCGCTGGCTGTTGAAACCATCCCGAGAGATTTTGCAGATCAACCCGTAGTGGCGGCCGCATTGCGTCAATCGATAGGCGACACCTATCGGGCGCTTGGGTTGTACGCTGCCGCGCGCGAGCAATTCCAACTGGCGATTGAGGTTCGTCGCGCGGAACTCGGCGACAACGATCCCGCCACGTTTCAAACGCTCTCATCGATGGGGTCCGTTCTCAGAAACCTCGGCAACTATCCGGAGGCTGAGACCTACGAGCGCGAAGCTCTGGAAGGGCGACGGCGCGTCTTGGGCAATGATCATCCCGACACGCTCAGTTCGATCGACGATTTGGGATTGCTACTGCATCACATGGGTCGATACGACGATGCGGAGGTTTACTATCGAGAAGCGCTCAAGGGCCGCCAGAAAGTCATCGGCGCTGATCATCCCGATACACTGGATTCACGAAGCAACCTCGTTCAGCTGCTCGTGTCATTGGAAAAACTCGACGAGGCGTACCCGCTTGCGCTCGAAACTCTCGACGCGATTCGCCTTATGCACGGTGACGACAGCAAACACACGATCTTGGCGATGCACAACCTCAGCTATTTGCTGAAGATGATGGGCAAGTATGAGGATGCGGAAAAATACGCGCGAGACGCGTTGGCCGGTTTCCGCCGCGTTATGGGCGACGATCATCCCAACACCATCTCGAGCATGACCCATCTCGGATTGCTGCTGCGCGAAGTCAACAAATTCGACGAGGCGAAGAAATACATCGCCGAAACGTTGGAGCGCAATCGCCGCATCCTGGGCGACAATCATCCGTCCACCCTGAACTCGGTCAGCGACATGGGGTTGATTCTCGAAACCATGGGCGACCTCGAAGGGGCCGAACCATACTACCGAGAGTCGCTGGAAGGCACGCGCCGCAGTTTGGGAAACGATCACCCCAACACGTTGTCGGGCATCAGCAACCTGGCCTACCTGCTGCAATCGATGGGCAAACTCGATGAGTCAGAACGCCTATATCGCGAGGCCCTCGATGGCTGCCGTCGCGTTCTCGGCAACGAACATCCGCAGACCTTGCAGGCGGTGTTCGACGTGTCGGTCATCTTGCGCCAAACCGACCGATTGCAAGAGGCGAAAGCACTGGGTGCCGAGGCAGTTCGAGGCGCAAGGGAGACGTTTCCCCGGGCGGTCCCGCATTTCCTAGCCGGTCATGGAAAAACGTTGCTCGAAGCCGGTGACTTCGCCGCAGCGCGAACCGCTTTACTTGAGGCGCTGAAAGTTTTCGAATCAACATTCAGCGCCACCCATCACCGGACGGTTGAGGTAATACAATCGCTGGTCCGGCTGTACACAAAATGGAATGCAGACGAACCGAATCGTGGACACGATGTCGAATTGGCGAAGTGGAAAGAAGCGTTATCAGAGTGAAAGCGCGATTGATTGCGCCAATATTTCGGGACGCAGTGTTTCAAAGGTACCTGGCGAGACAGCGGAATGTGAATACCGTCAGGATGGTACAAACCGTGTCATCGGATCGCAGAAGCGCAGCAAGACCACGTTTTCGATCTTTAGTGGGTTCGATCACACGGGCACCAACAAGCGATGGAACGGCAAAAGCATAACGGCGCATTTCACCCTTAGGGGAAGTCGTTGGCGGATTGAGTCGTTGGATATTGGGGTTTTTTATGGGGTTGTATAGACGCCAAAAAATCGAGAACTGGGTTAGCGATTTCTGTGGCTCGGACGCCGCACGATCGTTGTCCAGTGGCACGCGCGAGTATGCGCCGGAATTGTTGACGAGTTTTCTCGTGGCGGCGTGTGAGGCTCGCGACGTTGAGCCGGAGGACATCGAGGAGCCTGATCTTAAGCCCGCGCTTTTGAAGTTGGCCCGATTGCAGCTGCCCGGGAGCGTTAAGTCTGAAGTCCCCATGCTGTGCGGCGCGATGCTGGCGGATCTGGAAGCTCAAGGACGGCTAAGCGACGGAAGGATGCTTGGTGCATACGTCCGCGCATTAAAAGATGCATTCGCCGAAACTGCCGCAGGCAAACCCCAGCCGATAAAGCGCCCCGGCAGCCGCATTGGTCGCAACGACCCCTGTCCGTGCGGCAGTGGAAAAAAGTACAAGAAATGTTGCGGAAACGACTGATGCCTTAAGAAGGCCACGGGCGATCAGATCAAACAGTGAGACATGTGGCGGCTGAGACACGACTGTCGAGGAAATCTTCCAGTTGGGGCGAGTTGAATGAGCACGTTATCCAGAGACGCACGGGTGATGAAGATCACTGAGAAATGGATCAAGACTGTCGTGGTTGATCATGATTTCTGTCCATTCGCAGGACGTGAACTAGAAGCCGGGAGCATCGCGATGCGCGTGCTGGAACAGGGCACGGATGGGGCATGTTGCGATGCCATGTTGGATGTGCTTCGT
The DNA here is from genome assembly GCA_021604825.1 of Phycisphaerae bacterium. The sequence continues at coordinate 2,830 of BQJS01000108.1, forward strand.
GGCATGGATAGCGACGAGACCATAGAGACCACCTTGCTCATTCTTATCGACAGCCACAGTGACTTTGAAGAGTATCTCGATTTGGTCGGTTATGCGGAGTCCTTTTTAGAATCGAATGGATATGACGACGTTTACCAGCTGGCCAGTTTCCACCCGGACTACTGCTTTGCCGATTCGTCGCAGGATGATGCCGCTAACTATACAAATCGATCACCGTATCCAATGATTCACATTCTGCGGGCTGCCAGCGTTGCAAAAGCCATCGAGCAGCATCCGGATACGATGGCCATACCGGAGAGGAATATCAGGGTGGCCCGCGAGTTGGGCGTGGATACCCTCAAAGCGTTGCTCGATCAGTGTTGGTTGGATGAATCGGGAAATCGCCTCGAAATCTGAGATCAAGTTCAGATAGGTTTCACGGATGACGCCAAAACGATACGCACGATAAACACCCGCCCCTCTGCCCTAGGCGGAGCTCATCACGGCACCATCTGGCCTTGCCAGTCAAGCCCGAAGTCAACCTCGAGCAGCCAGACTTCGTTGCCGGTGGGCTTCGAACAGGCACACGCCGGTGGCAACCGAAACGTTCAGGCACTCGACCGCGCCGGACATCGGAATCCGCACGAGTTCGTCGCAGTGCTCAAGCGTCAGTCGGCGCATGCCGGAGCCTTCGAATCCCATCACCAATGCCAGCGGACCGGTCAGATCGCAGTCGTAAAGCGTTCCCTTGGCTTCGTCCGCAGTACCGATGATTCGGATGCCGTCATCCTGCAACTCGCCAAGCGTGCGCGCCAAATTGGTGACCTGGACGAACGGGACATGCTCCGCTCCCCCAGCAGCCACCCGTCGTACGGTGTCGGTCAAGGAGACGGCGCGCCGCTTCGGTGCAATGACGGCGTGTACCCCGACTGCATCCGCAGTGCGGAGACAGGCTCCCAGGTTGTGCGGATCCTGCACTTGGTCGAGGACCAGCAGCAGCGGCGCGTCAGTCTTTTTAAGCAGCGCGTACAGATCACTTTCACTGCGCGGGACGGCTGCAGCGGAAGAGTGGACGTGTTTGGCCGCCATCGGCGTTTTCATTCTCTGTCGTCTACCCAAGTGTTAGCCCTCTGTTGGTGTTTATCAGATGTCGCTCAAAATCGCTCGCGGTCAAAACAATCGATCCGGTAAATGCCAGTCGATCTGGCAAGGCGTGCGCCCACCCCTCTCGGCATCGCAGAACAGAAATTGCTACCCCACATTCAACCCCAAGCGGAGGGAGCGTTCCCAACCCCGTTCTGATGTGGGTGGCTTGGGTTGAATGGTTGTAGGAATCCTGAGTAGGGCGGCGGCTAACCAGTCTGAACCATTGGTCGTGGGCATAAATCTTCGCAATGAAGTAAACGATTCTGAAAAGCATGTTCGGTTTTTTTGTGATCTGACTAACGGCGCATTCCATGCCGTTTTCTGGTCATGAGAAAGCCGCTCAGGCAAAGAAGCGGCAAAAGCGCAGGCTCCGGTAGGTTGACGATCCATCCTTCGGTTTTTGTGCCGCCAACATCAAAGGTATGGTAACCGTGCCCTACGATTGTCAGTCCGTCGGCGGAGATACCATTGGCACCAGCCAATTCCCAACCAGTCAGGTCGATGCCGTAGTCATTCTCCAATACATCTTGCAGCGGACGCATCCCGTTGACGGCATCCCAGATGAATGCCCCGTTGAAAATACTCATTCCAACTACAACGCTGCCGTCCGCCGAAACGTCGTTCGCAACGCTACCAAAAACGCCGCCGGGAAGGTCGCCCAATCCAACCATCCCGCCGTCCTCTGTCCACCGAAACGCTTCCGATCCGATGTTGGACTCACTTGTGCCAATGACAACGGAACCGTCTGAGGACATTGCCCGCGCCGAGCTTCTGAAAATACCACCGGGCAAGTCACCCAATCCGATCATCCCTTCACTCGATGACCACATGAATGCTTCCGTTCCCAAAGTTGATCCACTCGCGCCGACGACCTTGGAACCATCCGAAGAAACGGCGTTCGCTTCGCTAAAAGAACTTCCGCCGGGAAGCTCGCCCAAACCAACCATTCCATCGCCAGCCGTCCATCGAAATGCTTCGCCGCCAGATGCGATGTTGCTTCTACCCACGACGACGGAACCATCTGCGGACACCCCTTCAGCAGCGCTATAACCACTACCACCGGGGAGATAGCCCATGCCAGCCATCCCTCCACCCGGCGTCCACCTAAACGCTTCAAAACCAGAGGCCGTATCTCCATATCCAACGATGACATTGCCGTCGGCCGATACGCCTCTCGCCATGGTTCTGGGAGGACCACCCGGTAGGGTTCCCAATCCAACCATTCCTCCGTCCGAGGTCCAACGAAACACTTCTCTTGATGCTGCGGTATTGCCTTGACCGACAACGACAGTGCCGTCTGCGGATACGGCGTTTGCTCGGCTTCGAAACTGACCACCGGGAAGGTCACCTAAACCTTGGAAACTCGCCGAGGCCCCAGCCAAAGCAACTGGAGCTACGAAAAGGAAAGTTACAAACAAGACACCAGTTTTGAAGTACTTGAAGATGTTCGAATCGATCATGATGATCTCCAACAAAAAAAGAGAGTCCGCCAGAGTTTTTCCAGCGCCTCTCTCTTCCCTGTTGGCAGAACTGTCGGTGCCAAGCGGTGAGGCTTGAGTTCCGTCCAATTCTCCGGTCAGTATAGCGAGTTGATTGCCAGCACTCAATGGAGGACGGTCACGCATTCAACCGATTCGCACCAAACTCCTCGCATTGGTAAGATCGAAGCCGCACATCTAATTCATATGAATTGAGCGATATGCACAAGTGGGCAAAAAGACTAGGTGGTCTGACGCTTATGTTCGCAATGGTATCCGTCGCGTCATATGCGGATGGGGTTGATGACCAAGCTGCAAGCCACTGGCCACAATGGCGCGGACCTCTTGCGACTGGCGTAGCACCACGGGCCAACCCTCCCACGACCTGGAGTGAAGGTGAGAATATCCGTTGGAAAATTCCGATTCCAGGGTTGGGGCATTCGACTCCGGTCGTGTGGGGTGACCATTTGTTCGTCACTTCCGCCGAACCTTATGGAGCGCCTTTGACCGCGCCGGCCGACCGCGACCCTGGCGCACATGACAACCTGCCGGCTGACCGAAAGCAACGATTCGTGATCAGAGCGATTAACCGCAAGGATGGCTCGAATGCCTGGGAGAAGATTCTTCGCGAGGTTCAACCGCACGAGGGAACGCACGACACCGGGAGTTGGGCGTCTAGTTCTCCCGTCACCGATGGCAAGCACGTTTATGCCTTTTTTGGCTCGCGTGGGTTGTACTGTCTGACCCTCGATGGCCAACTTGTTTGGGAAAAGGACTTTGGCGAGATGCAGAGTCGGCACGGACACGGAGAGGGTAGTTCGTCGGCACTGTACAAGAACACGTTGGTGATCAATTGGGATCATCAGGGTGATTCATTTATCGCGGCGATGAACAACCACACCGGCAAGGAAATTTGGCGACGCCAGCGCGATGAGATTACATCATGGTCGTCGCCGTTAATCGCAGAGGTCAAAGGTAAACCGCAAGTCATCGTCGCCGCCACCAATTTCGTTCGAGGGTACGATATCGCCACCGGAAAAACGATCTGGAAATGCAACGGTCTTTCGCGAAACGTCTGCGCCACGCCGATCGTTGCCAACGGGATTGCGTTGGTCACCAACAGCTACGATTGGCAGAAGATGCTCGCGATCGACCTGTCGAAAGCAACCGGCGACATCACCGACACGCCGGCGGTCCTCTGGTCGCGCGACAAGCAGACGCCATACGTCCCATCGCCGCTGCTCTACGACGACCACCTGTACTTCACGTCGCACCTACGCGGCATTTTGACGTGCGTGAACCTCAAAACGGGCAAGACCATCTTCGGCCCAGCCCGCATTCCAAAAGTAACCCAAATATTCGCATCACCCGCCGCAGCCGCCGGTAGAATCTACATACCCGACCGAAGAGGAAACATCGCCGTCATCAAACACGGCAGCAAGTTCGAGGTCCTGGCCGTCAACAAACTAGAAGACGCATTCTCAGCCTCACCGGTCATCGTCGAGAATGAACTATACCTTCGCGGCGAAGAGTTCTTGTATTGCATTGCTGAGCCTTCTGGTGGATAGCGCTCTACTACGGCGCAATAATGGTCAAGTGAGACGACGGCGCCAAAAACGACGGGTTCTTGCGTGGCTTGCTATCGGGCTGTGCGTCTGGCTCGTGGTGATGTGGATTGACCGGCATTACTTTCCAATCATCAGGTTACTCGAAGTGTCGATTCGGGAGCTTTGCCACATAGTCAAGGAGCTGTACTCACTCCTACTCTTCGTTTCTGTACCGATCGGGCTGACGGCGTACTGGTTTTGGCGCATGGATCATCTGCCCGAGGGCCAATGTCTGAACTGTGGCTACAACCTGACCGGAAACGCCAGCGGGACCTGTCCCGAATGCGGCACGCCGGTACCGCGCGAATCCAAACGCGATCGCCAAAGGTGACCCATGCGACGCAAGATCAGAACACTCATGCTTGTCACCTCGTCGGCCCTGCTGGGTTTCTTGATTGCTGGCGGGCTATATGGTTTCGCGTGGCACCGCGAGTCGTTTAGAACTGGCTCGGAATTGACTGTTTCGATTTCACGCACGAGCTTCACTTATAATCGCTGGAGATCAATACAGGCCGGTCAGTCGGTTGCCGATCGCGATTGGAACTGGCTCGGCGCGTGGTATCACACTTACACTTTTTGGGGCTCGCAGAGAACGAATGTGATCATACCCACATGGATGCTGTTCGTGGTTCTCGGCTCGTATCCGCTGTATGCGTGGGTACGTCATGCTCGAACTCGGCAAGTCCGGTGGCGGACAGGCTTGTGCGTCAAGTGCGGCTACGACCTGACGGGTAATGCCACCGGCAAATGTTCCGAATGCGGCGCGACGGTTGATGGCGAGCAACCAGACGCATGTTGACTCAGATTGATACGCCACATTCCGGGCAACGCGGTTCGGGCAGTTCTCGTGTGTCGTAACCACAATATGCGTAGATTGACATCCCCCTAGCAAGGTGGCCCAGGATCTTTGATTTTTTGGGAGGCGATGATCGAAGCTCGAATTGGCAACCAAGCGAGCGAGGCACGAAGCAATCAGAATCGAGACCCCAAGTTTGAAAATTTGGGGCACTCGCGGCCGCTTGTGATTTCGGTGTCAAGCTGATGTGTGAGAAATGACGAATACGCCACGCAGGACTCGAACCTGCAACCTTCGGTTCCGTAAACCGATGCTCTATCCAATTGAGCTAGTGGCGCTTCTGGTGCGACTTTGGAGCCACAAAACGGCCTTTTTGTCCTCGAATCGGCTGGTCTTGCCACTGTTACTGCCGGTGATTTCCTGCCAATCGAGGGGATAGGTTTACCGCTTTCGGCGTATTCGGTCAACGGGTGATGGCCAGTTTCCAGCGCTTTGAGTGGGGGGACTGGCGCTTGATCCGGCTTGGTTGGCGTAATCCCGGCCTTCTTTCCGATAAGAGATTTCAATCGTTCTGTATTGCCGCCTGATTTTTGAGGCGTTGCATGGGCGTCGGGTCCGGGCTGGCTTCGACTTCAATATTGGCTGCAAATGGCCTTTTCTAGAATTGTCGGATCGGTGGAAACCGGTGTCTGCCCAATCTTGTTCGAGTCGCCTGTCTGGTTTGGATGGCCGGTCTGGTTTGAGTCGCCTGTCTGGTTTGGATCGCCAGGTTGATTCGAGTTGGTTTTGGGGTTGGCCGGACTCTCTGTTTTATCGATGATGATGGTCCCATGTCCCGATCGGTCGGATTCGGAGCGCGTGGGATTCCCCCGACATACACAGTCCGATTATTGCTCGCTTCGGCGATTGGGTTGATTCGGACATTGGCTGGTTCAGATCTTGCCTCCCTTCTGAGGCAACGGAATAGCCGCGTGATCTTGCGCGGACACGATTGGCAACAAGGAGATTTTGTGATGGGAATTTTCGACCGCGACCAGACCTGGAGAAACGGTTTAAGCACCGGTTCATCTCTTGTCGTCGCATGCATGACGTTGGGGTTCATCTGCGGATGCCCGGGTACAACCGATCCACCGCCCGATGGCGATGCGATCGACGGCGATACGACCGTTGAAGAGTTCAATGTCGCAGCCGGCGAGACGATGACGGTTGAGAACGATGCCGTCGTCACGGTCAACGGTGACGCGACCATCGACGGCACGCTCGAAGGCATGGATAGCCGCGTCACCCTTCGCGTCGAAGGCAAGCTGACGATCAACGGAATGATCATGTCGCAGCATGCCGACACCAACGGCGTCGAAGGCGACAAACCGTTCGACGAGCACGAGGTCGGCATTCACATCATCGTTGGCGACGACGAAGTGACAATCGGTGACACTGCGAAGTTTCACACGACCGGTAGCCTCGTCATCACGGACGACGAAACAGTACTGGATGGCACACCGGACGAATTCTTCGACCAAGTTGAAGAGATCGCAGAAGATGATCCGCCCACGTTTGCGCCGCTGCCTCCAGACAACGCCATCTTCGGCGACATGGACACCAATGGAAATATGAACACCAACGGGCAACCCAAGGTGACTGGTCCTGCGATGATGCCAGTGAATATCTCTGGCGAATGGCCCGATCCAGATGATCCACCACCGGCTGGCGACAATCCGGTTTGGATCTTCCGCTTCAATGGCGCTCGTCCGCTGAATCTCGAAGATTGGACGGTCAACGGTCCGGCCGCACCGAATGGAGCCAACGCTGATCCTGACAACGGTCGCGGTCCGCGTAATGGCAAGAACGGTATGCGGTTGAACATTTGGAACAATGGTGGGCCGATCAACATCAACAACGTCGTACTCAACATGACCGACGGCGGTAATGGTGGCGACGACATGGACGCATGTGGAAGCGCGACCGGAAAGCCCGGCGGAAAGAGCGGCAACTTCCGCATGACCGCGTCGGGCGGCATTAACATGACAGGACCACTGACGATCAACCCGGGTATTTCGGGCAGTGGCGGTAGCGCGACTGTGACCAAGGGCGCGGCTGGTGCGGCTGGCTGTGATGGTGATACCGGCGAATCGTCTACTGCGACCGGCGGGAACGGTGCCGACAACCGAAAACGCCTGCTGGCACGTGGCAACGTGACCGGTTTAGCAAACGTAACTATTGGCCCGCTGATCGCTGGCGACGGTGGAGACGCGACGGCTGAAGCCTGCGACGGCGGACCCGGTTTTGCATGTTGCAGCGGTGGACCAGGCGGTGAAGGAACAGCCAATGCGGGAGACGGCGGCGAAGCTTCGTTGAATGTGACTGGTCTTCCCGTCACCACCGGTGCTGTTATTGGTGGAGACGGTGGAACCGCTGACGCAACAGGCGGCACTGGCGGTAATGGTGGTAATTGCAAGTTCGGAGATGCCGGAGACGGTGGCGCTGGTGGCGGTGCATCGGCCACGGGCGGCAAGGGTGGCAACGCAAGCGGTGGCACGTCCATCGGGGGCGATTCAGGTGATGGAACCGGAACTGGTGGCGATGGCGGCGCTGGTGGCGACAGCGGGCTTGGCGATCCGGGAACCGGTGGTGCGATGGGCACCGGAACAGGCGCGGTTCAAGCGGCTGGCACGGGTGACACCAACGGCACAGATGGTGAACCGGAATCGGTCGATGGTTCAATGGGTGCGAACGGTGGCGATCTTGCGATCTTCATCTTCTGCATTCCGCCGGGCAACTTTGTGATGCTGCCTGCACCGGGACCGATTGATCCGGGCAAACAAATGGGGCCGATCTTCAACGAAGATGAAACCGAAGAAGTCGGTTCTGTCGAGTACGAACTCGTCGGAGAAGACGGTCGCGAAACGAACTTCCAGTTTGGCGAGAACCCACCACACATCGGTATCGGTGATGGTGTACTGCGGATCGATCTTGCGCAGCTGATGCTCGACGAAGAGTTGCCAGGTGTGATTGGTGGCATCCGCATCGTACCGCTTCAAGGGTTCGGCATTGATGAAACGAATCCGCTGATGGTGCGGGCGCTCGACGCCAAGGGCGGATTGATTGGCGAACAGATGTTCAGCGATATTCCGACGAACTTTGGCGACCTTGAAAACGCCCAATCGTTGGAAGCAACATTTGAAACGGTGGCTGGTGATCCCACGCAGGAAGCTGTTCCGGCTGTGTTTGAAATCGAAGCGCCGTTGGGAACTTTCGTAACGATCTATCGGATCTACTTGATCGATCCGTAGGCCGTCAGATCCGTTAAGTTGAAATGCTAGGGGTGTCGCATCGTGAGTGTCACGGTGTGGCACCCTTTTTCATTGGGTGGATTCTCCTCGGCCATGCAATCGACTTATCGGATGCTTGGCCGGGATGTGTGTCCGGATTAACTCAGCGGTCGCGCAGGTGGGTGAAATCGATAATGTTTGACCGTCGCGACGGATCGACGCCATAATGTTTCGATGACCGACCGGAAGAACCCAGACAACCACGAAGCTGACGAGAGGCGACGCCAGGATGTCGTCCTGATCCGTAAGGTTCTTTCCGGTGATGAGGACGCCATGCGTGGCTTGGTCACGCGCTACGATCGGCTCATCCGCTATACCATCTTCCAAACCAATCGCCGACATTGTGAGAGGGACCCTGGTTGGCTCGACGCACGGGCCAACGAGACCTGGACGGGGATTGTCCAGTCGCTGCGGCGGTCGGGGCCCAGCAAGATCCCACCCCAGATTTCGGGGTACTTCGTCCGAATTGCCAAGAATAAATGCCTCGATGCAGCCAAGCGAGCCGATGCCCGAGCCGTCATTCCCATAGAAGAGGGCCGTGCCGATCTCGAACCGGCTGAAGTGGACGTTAATCCAGAGTTGCTCCTGCAGGGGGCTGAGGAATTGGAGCGGCTCCAGGAATGCCTTTCGCGCCTAAGTCCTGAAGAGCAAATGATTTGCGCGGAGATCGGGCTGATCATGGAGCGGCGATGGAAGGAGGCGGCCACCCGTTTGAACCTCGCCGAATCGACCCTCAGATCGCGGTGGGGGGCGATTCTCGACAAGCTGAAGGGGTGGCTTGAAAAAGAAATCTGAAATATTCCCAAAAAGTCTCGCGCCTGGGGCCGGTTCCACAGACTGATGACATGTAAAGCCAAATACGAGGAACGCCAGAAGAGGTTATCCAAAGTAATGTCCACGATGTCTCATAACTCAATCGAAATGCTCATCGCCAAGGCCGCTTCGGCCCAGAAGGCGGGTGTTTTCGATCAGACGTCGGTGGACGTTTCCGCTTTGGTGGCACCTGTTGTCAGTTCACCGCTGGTTCGGTTCTATGAGAAGGCGTTGGTGGGACTCCCGCTGGCCGCCTGCCTCGGAATCGTCATCGGTATCGGCAGCATGTTGGGCGGACCCGGTGGTCAGTCCGATTCGGGCATCGCAGGTGTCGGTTCGTTGGTCACCTCGCAAGGACTGGTTGATACAACCGCCGAGCTGTGCAGCCTCGAAAGCGTCACCCGCTGCTTCACCGGACCAGGTGAAGACATTGATTCGGATTGCGGCTGTGCCGATCTCGATTCAGACGGCGACGTAGATTTGGCCGACTTGGGCACGTATCAACAGATGTACGCGCTAAACAATTAGTGCCCCAACAACTCATGTAAAATCGCGTTGGTTGCGCGTTTAAGCTCTCGGGTTAACGGGTCCGAGAGCTTTTTTTTGCGCGCATGGGATGAGCGTCGGATTCGCGCGTAGAGTGAGCCGTACTCACCAGGGTAACTTAGGTGACTTATCCGACGATTTGTTTCCTTTCAAATGTGCTTAACGGGAATCACGCTAAGGGGTTCGAGCCCGTTCAAAATGTTCAACAATTGCTTCGAGGACTTCTTCAAGAGAAGTTCGGGTTCGCTTTCCGCCAACGGTAGCAGGCATAAGATCACCCGCTAGCGTGACAAAACTTGAACCAAAAGAAAACGCGCCGAAGAGTGCATGTGTCGCATCGAATAAACTTCTCAAATCCTTGAGACTCACGCTTTCACATTGAACCTTTGATTCACCTGATTCCTTGTTAATCAGTCGGTGTGCGACGTGGTTCGTTCTGATTTTATTCACTCGACAGGCAATTGACCTAACTTCAGCATCAAATTTTCGTTCCCGCATAGTCTCTTTATACAGGCGTTGCTTTTGTTCATCGAGCCAATCAGCTTGAGCGATTGCCTTATTGAATGAAATCAAAGTGTGCGCGTCACGGCCAGTATCATTAACCATGCCATGGATCAAGACGATCGCCATCTCAAAGAAGTTCTCGTAAACGAGGTGCCAGAACTCCATGTTGTTAGGCCCGTATATATTCTCAAATGGAAAAGGTTTAATAGTCTCAAGAGTATAAATTGTTCCGTGGACTCGGATGATTCGATGCCAAAGGTCGCAGTGCAATTGACGATATCGATCAAGAAATGAGTGGGCGAATAGTTGTTCCGGCTTGCAATTGGCAAGTTCCGGATGGCTACTGGCCTGCCATTTCGATAAGTCGTTGAATGTTGAGTCCCAATTCATCGAGTCGCCTCCTCTACGACGGGTGGCCCATGTTCTTGCAGGAACCTGAAAGGTGTAACGATAGCAGCCATCTTTACTTGGCGCAACTAGTGCACTACTTCGCGAGCATTCCTCCTTTGGACATGGGGGAGTCGATGATCTATCTTCAGGTCCATTCCAATCACTTTTGCGAAGACAATGAACCGGTTGATTCACATTTCTAAACCATCGTATGCAGGCCGATGAGCTAAGCCAACGAATACCATGTCGAGCGGCCTTTGCCGCCTTGTTCTAGGTGGCCGAAGTTTACTAGATCGATCAGTCGTTTCTTGACTGTGCCTCTTGGTGCGCTCGTTGCCTTGATGATATCTGCGACGCTGATTTGTCCGTGTTCGGCGGCTAGGTCGAGTATCGTTATTGCAAGTTCCGGCAAACTCGAACGCATGAGCTTTTCGCGCTCGACTTTTTTCTCAAGTGCGCGTTTCTGCTTTTGCAATGATTGCAGGAAGAAATCGATCCAGGGCGACCAGTCGGGTTTCTTATCTTTGAGGGTTCCTTGCGTTCTTCGCAGCGCGAGGTAGTAGCCCTCCTTGTTCTGTTCAACAATGCTTTCGAGCGAAGCGTAGGGAACATAGGCGTATCCGCTCCGCAGTAGGAGCAGCGTCGTCAACACGCGCGAGATGCGACCGTTCCCATCTTGGAACGGATGAATTGCCAGGAACACGACAACGAATACGGCGGTGATTAGGAGCGGGTGCGGCGTGCCTTCCTCGATTGCCTTGTTGTACCATGCGACCAATTCCGTCATAAGGCGCGGCGTATCGAAAGGGGACGCCGTCTCAAAAACGACGCCAACCGATTTGCCCGATGCGTCGAATGCCTCGACGTTGTTCGGGAACTTCTTGTACTCGCCACGATGCCGCGTGTCCTTGTCGGAGTACTGAAGCAAATTGGCGTGCAATTGCTTGATGTGGTTTTCGGTGATCGCGATGACGTCATGGCTTGCGAAGATCATGTCCATGACGGCCGCATATCCGGCGACTTCTTGCTCGTCCCGGGTGGCAAACGCCTTGACTTGTACACGCCCAAGCAGTGCCTCAACCTCACGGTCCGAAAGCTTAGCCCCCTCAATCCGCGTCGATGAACCGACACTCTCGATGGTGGCGATCTTCCGGAGCTGCCGGAGGCGCTCGGGCGCCAATCGCCCCAATGCTCGCCATGCGCCTTTGAATTCGTCGATTTCGGCGATTAGAGACAAGACATCCGGGCTGATCTGCAGGGAAGAGGTTTCAATCATAGCCATAATTATAGCCAATTAGGGCCAATTAAGTCAAATTTTGGCTCTAATTGGCTCCGTAATTGGATATGTTCACTTTGAATGAATTCCCAGCGCCGCTGTGACTGTAGCCGGATTTGGGGGTGATCGAACATAGCGGTGTTGGGAGATACTTGCGCATGAAAAAGCCCCCGAGCGAATTGTTGCTGTCGCTCGGGGGCTTTCGTTTCTGTCTTGCTTTGGCTTTTCTAGAAGCCGGTGTTTAGGAACAGGACTAGGGCGTCGTTGGATAGGCCGCTTAGGGCGTTGCGGTCCAGGGTTCCTACTATGTCGTTTCGGCCGTCACCGTCTACGTCGATGATTAGCATGGTGTTTACCAGCGTGCCGCCCGTTGCTTGCGGGTTGGCGTTTGGATCGGTGATGACCGTTTGACCGGTGGCTGGATCGACGGTGGTCGTCGGATCACTTTGCGGGTCACCGGCTGGGTCGGCTTCTGGCGGGGGGCCATCATCGATGATTAGGCTTTCGCGCCAGAGTTCGAACGTGCTGTTCGGATCGGTGCTGCTAAACGGCGTGAACCATGCGACGGCACCTTCAGCCGCGATGGCTGCGTCGAGTTTCCCGTCGCCCGTTAAGTCACCCAGGGCGATCGCGCCCGGCGCACGTTCGGCAAATTCCGCGACCGTGAACACCTGCCATGGACTGCGGATGAACGTTGCGGAAGGTGATGCCGGCCGGCGGAACCACTGGATCACTTTGCCAGCCGACGATCGTACCATCACGTCTTCGCGGCCGTCACCATCGATGTCACCAAGTTCGATGACGTTTGCATTGGTGGCGATCTGACCGACCGGTGCGTGGGGCGGCCAAAGTTCGAGAACGTTGCCGTCGGCACCGAAGCTCAGCGGATTTGGAAGCCATCGAATGTTTGCATTCTTGGCATTCGGGAACGTCACGATGACATCGTTGTCGCCGTCGTCATCGACGTCGGTGATGCGAAGGTCGCTGACCTGCGGGCGGTCCTGGTGAATCGTAAAGCGCGCCCAGTTCTCCGGGTTGCGAGCCGTCGCGCCGCCGGTGTTCGGGTAGACGTCAACGCGGTTGGTTTCTGGTTCGACGGCTGGGTCGCCTTCCGGGCTGTTGAGTGCGACGACGATAT
>BQJS01000109.1 GCA_021604825.1 Phycisphaerae bacterium
TATTGAGGGTTACTGTCACGACCGTTTCGCGATGAACCCTGTCCCTTTTTATGTGCCATCAAACAACTCCAACCTGAGCCAAAGACTCCGGGCGAACATCGAGATCACCCGCTGAGCCCCACAATTTAGCAATCTTTTGAAATCAATCAAATCCGGAGGCGATCCGGCCACGCCCAAGGGGGACTTTCGCGAAAAACCGCCCTACCGCATGATCCACTCGCGAAGGCGGCGAATTGGCGTGGAAGACGCCCGGGTTACTTCGTCACCGGGAATATCGTACGAGACCGCCAGCGTTTTCCGAAGGGGGAAGAAACGCGGATTGTCGGATGATTCCGGCTTCTTGGGGTCAAAAGTGGGATTGATGGCCTTCGCGAACTCGCCGGACAGTCCCGCGATATAGACCGTCACACTGTCGGCTTTGGGGTCAAAATCGCGGAAGACCGCCACCGATGTCCGGGCGTGATCTTCGCCCTGCAGAAGCTTGCCGTGTACCCGGATCGGATCCCTGAAGAACGGGTGGAGTCGACTGTACCGCTGTTTGAGGACGTCATACACGCTCGGGCTTACGGCTTCGCCGGCTGGTATCACCTGCAAAGTGGACGTCACCAGGTCAAACGTGGGGTAGAAATCGACGTCTTCGCCGGTGTTGTTGGTCACCGTATAGAGGACGAACCAGTATGGTGTCGGACTTTTGTCCCCTGGAAGCGTCACGCTGACCCGCTCGAGGTCGTGGAATTCGATATCCAATTGCCAGCGGCGGGCGATCTTGCTTGCCTCGGGTGCGGCCAACGTTGCAGCACCGCAGACCAGCACTCCTGCCAGGCAAACCATTTGGGCGAGTCGGTTCTTCATGGCCAATAAGTCTACTCAGACCCCCATGCGTGTCAACGAAATCACGCGGCGGCCCTGCCTGGTTTCGGGCACGAACCGCCCTTCTCACATCAAGACCATCTCAGTCCGTCGGGCACACCGCAACCTTCACGCTGCAACGCGAATTATTCCGCCTCCCCTTTGAAATGGCCCTTCCCCGAGTCTCGTCCGATATGCGGCAATCCGCCTGCGTCACCGTTAGATTGACCCGACCGATCGGTTGGTCCATTGGCCACTCCCCCCGCTGATTTGGGACCTCGAATCGGGGTGCGTCCATTGCGAATCTCGCATTAAGTGCCACCAAGTGGCATTTTCAAAAAACCTCAATTCCTTGGAAAGGTCGAAAGCGGCTCGCTCACAATAGTCCCAACAGATGGGCGTTGTGAATGTTGGTGATCGTCACCGCATCGCAAATGAGGGGAAGAGAGGGAGAGGCATCATGTTCTGCACATCACGCAAACTGGCAACATCAACGGTCGTCGAGGGATGGGTCAAGGACGCACGTCGCGAAGGCACCACCGATAACTACAAAGGCAAACGCGTGCACGAACGTACGACCTGGAATGCATCGTTGGCCGTGCGAATCTTGACCGGTCCTGACAAAGGCTCCGTGATCATGGTCAAAGCCCGTGACGTATCACTTGGCGGTGCCGGTTTCATCTCCCGTCAAAAAATCGATCATCACACCCGTCTGGAAATCTGCGCTGGCAACAACGCCCGAAGCGTTATCGGCCGCGTCGTCCACACGACCAACACGCTCGGTGGCCAAATCGTCGGCGTCGAGTTTGAAACCAAAGCACCTCTCTCCACGCGCCGCCTCGCCGGATAGTCACCAATCGCCTGATTCGATTGCTCGATTCAATGGGCATCGCCCAATCCCCAGCCATGGCGCTTAAGGAAGCCATGAGCGTTCCCCCAGTTCAAACTCTCCAACCGTTCAAACCGTCACGTTCAGATCGCCCCGTATTCCTGCGCGCAGATATCTAATTCATCCGCGCATTAACATATATCCTTATGCGCGCTTCTCGGTTGTAGACTTGCGTTCATTTCCCCTGCGATTATGAGACACTGCGCACGAGTGCTCGAAAAAAACGTGCGGGCACCGGAACGTCCGACTCCCGAACTTGGATTCGATCTGCTCCATTGACCCATGGGATTACCACGTGCTTGGCGTCGGACCCATAACTCGAATGACCGCACCCGATACCCCGAGGACGGGGAATTAAGCG
This sequence comes from Phycisphaerae bacterium, assembly GCA_021604825.1. The sequence continues at coordinate 2,100 of BQJS01000109.1, forward strand.
TGACCACTCACAAATCTAACAGACAGTGAAAATGACCCGCCGCTAGACCCCGTCGGTTCCCCCATAATTATCATGTTCGACCACACTTTACGTTCGAGACTTCTCACCTTGCACGTCTCTAATCTGCAATTGTAGTTTTCAGCTGAGATGGTGTGTCGTTCTGCAACGTCTCGTGTGCCGACGCCGGACGCGTCGGTGATGAGAGGCAGAACGAAGAGGCGGTGGGGAGGAAAGAGGCTATGTTGAAGAACGCGAACGGATTCAGAACAGTTCAACGACGTCGGGGTGCGGTGGCGGTGCAGGTTGCCGTCGCTTCAACGGCGATCATTGGCTTTGCCGCGCTGACGATTGACGTCGGGGTGGTCTACAACGCCAAGACCGACCTCCAACGAACGGCAGATGCGGCTGCTTTGGCTGCATCGTCGAAGTTGGCATCGTACGACGAAGGCGATCCCATTGCGCTCGCCCGGGCTGAAGCAATCCGCATCGCCGAAGCCAACAGTGTTCTGTCTGAGCAAGTTTCACTCTCGACCGCCGACATCGAATTCGGGCGGGCTGTTATGAGCGACTTGAATGGCGGGTACGATTTTCAGCCAACGCTGGAGTTTCCGGACGCAGTGCGCGTCGTCGTGCGAAAGACTTCCGGAAGTGCGAACGGTGCCCTACCCCTCTACTTCGCCCGCATCTTTGGCAAGCAGACCACTAACGTTGAAGCCGAAGCCATTGCCATGATGGTCCCGCGGGACATCGCCATCGTCGCGGATCTTTCGGCATCGCACAACGACGACAGCGAACTCAAGAACTTCAAGAATACGGACATCAACTTGTTTGACGTCTGGGAGGCGCTTCCGATTTCACGCGGCACCTGGGGTATCGGTGATGGTGTCAATCCGTATGCAGTCGGCGATCCGGGCAACCCACCACCCCCTCCGGGCTATTTTCCTGGCGATCCGGGCAACGGTGGAACCGATCCGGGCGTCCTTGGAACTGGAGAGGTGGCTGGTCCGACGTTCGGGTTGATGTACTACTGGGGCGACTCGATCTCGCAAACTTATGAACCATCGACGGATCCTTCGCTTCGTTACTACAAGAAGAGTTCGAATTGGAACAATGCCGATTTGGAAGACTGGTATGAAGATGCCGGATACACCGACGACGAAATCGATGCGCTGATGTCCAATGACTATGACGGGAACGGCGCGTGGGAAGAACGCGTGGCCGTCGCCCTTGGGCTGGCTCGATGGGATAGCGGCATGAACAACGGTCTGTGGGAAGACATCCCCGCAGGCGAGCGTAAAAGCGGAAACGGAAACGGATTCGTCGGCAGCGGTGAGCTAACTTGGTTGGTGGACTACCCGTTCGAGCAAGGGTCGTGGATCGACTACATCAAGTTCACTGGTAAGTCGTCCAGCGGTGCTGCTAAGGCGGACTCCGACTTCCGTTATAGATTCGGGCTCAAAACGTTTACGAACTACCTTCTCGAATCGCGCGAGTCGCACGCCGAAACGTCCGATCTCGCGGACGTTCCGACGCAACCAATGCAAGCGGTGAAGGACGCTGTGACGCACATGGCCGACCTGATCGAAACGCTTGATACCGACGACCGCTTGTCGTTGGAAATCTACGGCCAGACGGCCCGCCACGAAATCGACCTGACCGACGATTACGAGTCGGTTAAGAATCGCTTAAATGCCATGCAAGCCGGTCACTATGACGCATGGACGAATATGGGCGGAGGCATCACTCGGGCGATCGAAGAACTCACGAGTCAGCGAGCTCGCCCGACCGCCCGAAAGGTCATGATCCTTCTGACGGACGGAAAGGCCAATGTAGCGGCGAACGGCAGTACGGGCGACTACACCAATGGGCCCGTCTACGCGAGAGACCAAGCTGAAGTCGCCGCGGCGCAAGGGATCCGAATCTTCGCGGTCAGTGTCGGTTCGGACTCCGACTCGGGGTTGATGGAGCAGATCGCAGAAATCGGCAGGGGTGAACACTTCCACGCCGAGGGTTCAATCGATGCTTACAGCGTGCAACTCGAAGCCATCTTCAAGAAGCTCGGAGGCACGCGTCCGGTTGAATTGATCAAATAGTTCGCCAACGAAGAACCAAGATCAAAACACCATCGCCCACCCCGTGGCTCGCGAAAGCGGCTGCGGGGTGTTTTTTGTTAATGCTGACTCGATGGATTTCAACGTCGTTTCCTGACCTTCATTCGAAAAATTTCAAATCCGGCCCAAGAAATCCGCCGCTCGCTCGTAACATGGATAGGTCTGACCGGCTTAGATCCGTGCTCTTGCAAAACTTACGCAATCTGGAAAATCCGCCCCCTACCCCTTTATCCTATTACTCCACCCTAGCCTTGAGCCACAAAGCTGACGACTGACTGCCGCCCAGCCATACTTTTGCGCCACTGGAACATGGCCCACAGCCATAAATTCACAGGACATCCATTGCAACTGGTTAACTACTGACTCGTTAACCCTTTAACTAACCCGGCCACAGTCACTCTTATCCATTACTACGCCCATCTTTTTCGGATATACAGAGTATGGAACTTACTCAGTCTTTGTAGTAATCTCTTTTCGCCCCATCACTCATGCAATCGTAGTTGCACCGAATGGCCGAGGGACATTTCAAAAGACATTGCTGGACTCTGGACATTCTTATCGATTATACACTATGATCGCGGGCCACATTTAAGCAGGCAAAACTCATCGGGCGTGCCTGTTTGCTTTTCCAGGAACCAAATGCCATTTGTCCAAGAACGATGAATTAAACGACGGCGGACGGCAAGGGTTCCAATACTAAGTGTTGGCAAGCGCGTTTTCATATTGTGAATGATCCGTTTTACTATTGAGACCGGTATTTCATTCAATGAGTTCTTCCGATCCAAGAATACTGACTCTCCAATCCTCGGACACTTTGGTCTTTGCTAAAGGAGTTTTTCCATGACTCGATTTGGTTTCACGAGCGCCTGCGCTCTTTTCATGACCGCAGGTATGGGATGCGTGGGCGACACGCTTACCATGGAGCAGGATCACGTCAGACAACATCTGCTAAAGCTGCATGACGAGCAGATAATGGACAACCTGATACGCGTCTATAATTTCGAGCCGATCTTGCAGCTTGAATACAAAGACATGACCGGAACTGTAACAGACACCGGTACCTTGTCGGCAGGAGCATCACAAACCGACACATCAGGCGCCATCACCAACATGTTCAACTACGGTGTCGAAGGCTCACGCAAGAACCAGTTAACGATCACAGGAACACCCGTCAACGACACGGCGTCTACGTCTGAGATCGGTTCATACACGGTAACTTTGGCGGAGGAATTCGAAGGCTCAAATCCTCGGCAAAAGGTACAAATTTCAAGAAAGAACTTCAGCTTTTCGCCAGGCATCTACCAAAAATACGTCGAATTCGTGTGGTGTACAAAAGAATCGGAGTTGGACAAAGCGACGAAAGCGCTAAAGGAGGCGCGGGAATCACTAGAGGAGAATCGGGAGAGCATCAATAAACTAATAAGAGAGAGAGATGGTCTACGGAAGAAGAAGAGTGATAGGATTAGCAAGATATTGCAATCGAACCCCAATGAAGCAAATTGGACCAATTCAAATGACTCCGAGATTCGACCGCTAAACGTGAAAATCGAATTGAAATCGGCTGAACTCGCGGCGAAGCAGGATGTGTCGCGAATGACGCAAAGCTTGATCGTACAACTGATTGATACGAGAAATCTTGAGATTGATCTCCTGAAGTCGAAACCCTTGTCTCGCGAGTTTTGTTACGAGTGCGATTGTTCGGATGCGCTCAAGCCGGATTGTGGGATTTGCGAACGGGCTTCATTACCACAATGTGGGACAACGAAGGCAACGTCCTGCGAACTGCCCAAGTGCGACTCATTAGAAGTCTGTCATACCCCCAAGGCAACCTGTCGGCTGATTCGGCTGGGAGACAGCAAGCCTTCTCGGTCGGAGGCTCTGAAATATCACAAGATCGGGGAGATGAACGGGGTTTGGTATGGCATCCCCAAAAAGTTCGCCGTTGACTATTTCAAGCTAGCCACGTCTGTGATGGTCCGTGGAAGTGTCAACGCCGCGAAGGGAGAAGATTCAGTCGGTGCAGACGTACGCCTATTCCGATTGAATCAACAGCAGTGATATCGAAACAGATCACATTGATGGAATTCTCAAAAAAGGACTTTCTGCAATGACCAAAATAAAAAATCAAGGGAAGCACTTGGTTCTGGCTTGTGTCTTGTTGTTGGTAACGTGCGGATGCGACATCAAGCCGCAAGCGATTCTTCAGGATGCGTTGGCCGCAGGGTTCAACAAGCTTCTTGAAACGATTGGGATGGCCGCAGCGGAAACAATTCAGTTTGGCGAAGAAGAAGAAATGGAACCCGACCCCGACATGGTCGAGGTGTCCGGATCGATAACAGTCCTTGATCCGTAGACGCAAACCCGTATTTCGGTTTAACGTAAATTGGCGCGCGGCAGCCCTGGATCTTCTGATTCTATCGGAGGCTTGGGCATTGCCGTGCGCCATTTGTTTGTTGTAGCAGCTACTTGTGAGAGCGATATCCGTATGGCGTACGAATCACCGCGGCTCGCTCACCATCATCTCCCCTGCCTTTTTCTGCCCAGATCGAGCCCCTTCTGAAAAAAATCCAGTTGAGCCCAAGAAATCCGCCGCCCGCTCGTAATATGGGTGAAGCTGTTGCGATTGGATCGGAGCTTCCTTGATGACCGACGACAATCGACCTGACCGGCATCTGTCTGACCGGCACAAGTCGGATCGACATGAATCCGATCGGCGGGCTTGGATGCTTGCGGTGCTTGATCGATACGAAGGTCCACTGACGCGTTATGCGGCGCGGCTTGTGGGCAGCGTGGAAAGTGCGCGCGACGTCGTTCAGGAAACGTTTCTGCGGTTTTGCTCCGACCAAGCATCTTGCAAGAGCTTGGCTTCAACGAATGGCCACCTCGACGATTCCCGCGTGGGTCCGTGGCTGTTTGCGGTTTGTCGCAATCGGGCACTCGATGTGCTTCGCAAGGAAAAACCCATGAAGACCATGCAATCCAACACACTGTCGATTGCGGCTGAGTCGGCTGCACCGAATGCGGTGCGACAACCGTCGGCTGACCTCGAACAAACCGAAGCCGCCGATCAACTGCACGCCATCGTCGCCGACCTGCCCGACAACCAGCAGGAGGCGCTGCGTCTTCGTTTTCAAAATGAAATGAGTTACCAGCAGATCAGCGAAGTGATGCAGACCAGCGTGGGCAACGTCGGCTACCTGCTGCACCACGCGATCAAAACCGTCCGCCAACAACTCGCCATCAACCCGTCGGCCAACCCAAGCCGGAGGAAATCATCATGACCCGCAAGCCCAACGAAACCAACGCCAACGATTCGATGATCCCCGAAGACGATCCGCGCATCACCGCGTACGCGCTCGGCGAATTGTCAGAAGATGATGCCGCCAACCTCGAATCCGAACTGTCAGCCAATCCCGAGTGGCAGGAAACCATCGCATCGGTGCAAGAAACGGCTGGCCTGCTCAAGCAAGCACTGGCTGAGGAACCGATGGTCGGATTGACGCAGGCGCACCGCGATGCCATTGAATCGAGGATTGCGGAATCCGAATCTGTCAATATCCATGCCTCGACACCAACCGCTTTGACCGCCGCTCAAAAAGTAGCATGGCTCGGCATGGGTATTGCCGCCTCGCTATTCTTAGTTTTCTCAATCGCCCTTCCGGTACTCAACGAACAGAACACATCGCCTCGACTGACAGCACAAGGCACAAAGTACTTCGATCATCAAGTTTCATCCGTGAACACACTTTCTGATTTAACCAACATGGTTTCAAACGGAATTGGTCAGGATTCAATCACTGCCCACCGTGATGGCTCGTCAGACGGCAACACGATTTCATTTGATGATGAACTATCAGTGGCAGATAGAAACTATCGACGCAGGTTGGCAACTCTTGGGTACGCATCAGACAACAGAAACGAGACCGGGAATGGATTCTCTAACGGCAAAGGAGGATTTGGTGGTGGTGGCGGAGGAAATCTAAACGACTCCTTTGAAGAAGTATTGCGAGAGGGACAGCAAGGTTGGAAGGCCTTTTTGGACGCGGATGATCTTCCAGCTTTGGTAGACATGCACGTTATCGGCGGAGACGGAGGCGATTCTGTGGTCAATGCTGACTGGGCAAAAACTGACATTGATGCTTCGAGTCACGATGGCGACGCGGTGTTGCTTGCTTCGGAGAACCGCAAGTCGGTTGTAGGCAAAGACGTGATGTTTGGCGTTGGCTATGCTGCCTTTAATAAGCCACCGCTCGAACGTGGGGAGCGAATCCAAGCAGGATGGTACTACGAGGGCGGCGATATTGAGGAATTTAATTTCTCAGGAGCAGTCAAAGTCCATTACGACAATGTAACGGGCGATCAGATCTTAATTACTGGTGATGCTAGCGCATTGAATTCTGTGGTGCTTACAAATCTCACAGATCTGAATGTCAGTTATGGCTATCAGATTCCGTTTGGTCCATTCAACGGAGACGGATCCCAGATCGATCCGCGAATTGCAGTATTCGCTGATCATAGTCCATATAGCGCAGGTCGGTTTCGCGACTTGGACGGCGACGGTGTTCCGGATGCGATTGCACCAAAGGAATCCACCACCGAGCGTTACGCCCACATCCGCGAGAATCCGTTCAAATCAGTGACGCGGGAACCGTTGTCTACTTTTTCCATCGATGTGGACACGGCTTCGTATGCCAACGCCCGGCGGTTTCTTAACTCGGGCCAGTTGCCGCCGCGCGATGCTGTTCGCATTGAAGAGTTCATCAACTACTTTGCCTACGACTATCCCCAGCCGAGCATTGACGAACCGTTTTCGATCAATGTCGATGTGGCCGACTGCCCGTGGAATCGCAACCACCGCCTCGCCCGCATCGGTTTGCAGGGCTACGAAATCCCCAACGACGAGCGGCCCGAGAGCAACCTGGTGTTTTTGATTGATGTCTCGGGTTCGATGAACCAACACAACAAACTGCCGCTGCTCAAGCAGAGCATGACGCTGCTGGTCGATCAACTCGATGAATACGACCGCGTCGCCATCGTCGTCTATGCCGGTGCGTCGGGCTTGGTACTCGATTCGATCACCTGCGACAACCGAGGCACGATCCTCGACGCGATCAACAATCTGCGATCCGGCGGAAGCACCAACGGAGCGGCTGGCATCGAGTTGGCGTATGAAATCGCAAGCGACAACTTCATCGAAGACGGCACCAACCGCGTGATCCTCGCGACCGACGGCGACTTCAACGTCGGTGTCACCAGCGAAGACGACCTGCACCGCCTCATCGAAGAGAAAGCCAAGACCGGCGTGTTCCTCAGCGTGCTGGGGTTTGGCGGGGGCAACTATCAGGACGCCACGCTCGAACTGCTGGCTGACAAAGGCAACGGCAACTACGCGTACATCGACACGCTGCGAGAGGCTGAGAAGGTGCTGGTCGAGCAGATGGGCGGGACGCTGGTGACCATCGCCAAGGACGTGAAGATTCAGGTCGAATTCAACCCGGCGATCGCTGCGGCGTATCGGCTGATTGGTTATGAAAACCGGATGCTTGCGAAGGAAGATTTTAACGACGACACCAAAGACGCGGGCGAAATTGGTGCGGGGCATACGGTTACGGCGCTGTACGAAATCGTCCCAGCCGGCGAGGTACCGGAACTATCCGACGTCGACCCGCTCAAGTATCAATCCACCACCCCATCGCCCGAACTGATCGACAACGACGAACTGATGACGGTCAAGGTCCGCTACAAACTGCCCGACGAAGACAAAAGCACCAAGCTGGAACACGCGGTATTGGACGAAGGTGCGACGATTGAAGATGCGTCGGATGACTTCCGATTCGCTGCCGCCGTCGCATCGTTCGGCATGATCCTGCGAAACTCAGCCCATCGCGGCGACACCGTGTTCGATCAAGTCTTCGAACTCGCCGAAAGCACGTCGGGCGAAGCGCGATCAACCGACCGCGCCGGATTCATCGAACTCGTCGACAAAGCCAAAGCGATCATGCAGCCAGTCGAACCGGAAACCGGCGGTCAATAGACGGCCCCAAGTTTGTTCTGCGGGTCGTCGAACCGTTGAATAGAGAACGGGCAGCGACGAGGATTCGCCACTGCCCGTTTTCGATTGCTTATGCTTAAGACACAATGCATCTCGGCTCGACCCCAGTGGGCCAACCGATGCGCATCATTTGGCCTACATGTCGCTCAGGAATGCCTCGACATTGGCGATATCTTCTGCGCTCAATTCCGGTGAGGGGTGACCGTCGAGCATAAGGGCTCCCTCGATCGTTGCAGCATCAGAACCGCGAATTGAAGCGGCAACAACTGCACCACCGGAACCATCGGCACCGTGACAAGCTGAACAAGATGCGGCAAACAGCGCTTCACCGGCTGCTGCGTCTGCACCGCCGTCGCCACCATCCATGCCGTCACCACCATCCATACCGTCGCCACCGTCCATGCCATCGCCGCCGTCCATGCCGTCGCCACCGTCCATGCCATTGGTGCCAACGTCGCCGCCGTCCATACCATCACCGCCATCACCATTACCGCCTGGGACCACGACATCACAACCAGCGAAACCGATCGCGAAGAGGGCTACCAATGACAAAACAAATCGTTGCTTCATGAATCTTTCTCCATAAAAACTCAGTATATTCAGTAATAAGTCACTTCCAAAAAACGCTGCCACGATTTCGATCAGGCGGCGATACGTGTTGAGCCATCGCGGCTCGCAGCCCTGTCTGCGTGCATCGAATCAAGCGGCGCAAAACCAGAACTGAACTTGGAACTTCCAAAGAGCACCCGCGATTGAATTCAATCGTCGAGAATCGCTCGATCATAACCATAAGAGGATACTGCGATTTCGCAACGGGACAATTTCAGCATTGGATCACCACTGTTAATATGGGTAGTAATCCCCAAAGCACGGCTGAAATCGAGGCTATTTGGCACGCATTCAAGGGATCCTACCGCTGACATCCAGTTGAACCCGGGGAAAACGGAATTCTGGGAAGTTAACGATCGATGGTCTGAGGCACGGCTGGACCGGTCTCTCTTGATGCATCCAATTAAACTGGCGCCCAATCCAGTCATTGGGGTGCTCAATCGGAGATCGCCTTCAAAAGTTGCTCGTTCAGAAAATCGCTCCTCCATTCTGCATGACAAATCTCAATGCCCCGTGGAGCAAAGCCGCTTAAAATGGCAGTCGTCGCAGACGGTCATATTTTTCCCCAGGAGTATCGTAAAATGAGCACCCTTAAGACTCTGGCGTTCTTGATCATTTTCGTAATCACCGGGGCCACGATTGCCGCAGATGCAGAATCGTCGTCATCCACAAATTACGATCTGTTGATTCGCGGTGGCGAATTGTTGGATGGCACAGGGGCACCGGCGCGGAGAGCGGATATTCTTGTTCGAGGCGACCAGATTGCTCGCATCGGATTGTTTGATGGCGAATCGATTTCAGCTGAGAAGATCATTGACGCAACTGGCAAGGTGGTCACCCCAGGATTCATCGACACACACAGCCATGGCGACCCGCGCAAAACTCCGGAGTTCGAGAACTTCATTGCAATGGGCGTCACAACGATTTGCCTCGGGCAGGATGGCGCTAGTCCGAGCAATCTCGCACAGTGGATGCAGGAAATCGAAGGCGCCGCGCTGGGACCCAACATTGCCATGTTCGTGGGCCACGGAAGCATCCGCACACAGGCAGGCATCCCACTGCAGACCGAAGTGTCTGCATCGCAAGTCGCGGACATGCAGCGGCTTGTCGGCAAGGCCATGAAGCTCGGTTGTTTCGGAATGACTACGGGCCTTGAGTATCAGCCGGGATCGTTTTCAAATATCGATGAGCTAGTTGCGTTGGCGAAACCGGTGGCCAATGGGGGCGGCCTCGTCATGAGTCACATGCGCACTGAGGATGACGACGCGATCGACGGGGCACTTTCCGAGTTGCTCGCCCAGGGGGAACAGGCCGGCTGCCCCGTTCATGTCTCTCATATTAAAGTAACCTACGGGCATGGAGCCACCCGCGCCGAGAAGCTGCTTGCGCAGTTGAAACAATCGAGGTCTCGCGGAATCCGAGTCACGGCGGACATTTATCCGTACACGGCCAGCTACACCGGTATCGGAATTGTCTTTCCAGATTGGGCCAAGCCACCTCACAATTATGCCGACGTCGCAAACTCCCGGCGAACGGAACTTGCCGAATACCTGCGGCGGCGGGTGACGTTGCGCAATGGGCCAGAGGCAACGCTGCTGGGAACTGGAAAATGGGCGGGCAAGACGCTCGCGCAAGTTGCCGCAGATCTCGGCAAGCCTTTTGAGGACGTATTGATCGATGACATCGGACTGAGGGGAGCCCAAGCCGCCTACTTCGTCATGGATGCCGAACTTCAGGACCGCCTGTTGGTCGATCCTCATGTGATGATCTGTTCGGATGGCAGTCCCACGTCTTCACACCCCCGGGGCCACGGCGCATTCGCACGCGTGATGCACAAGTACGTTGTCGATGAAAATCTGATTCCCATTGAAGAAGCCATCCGAAAAATGACTGGCCTCCCCGCTGAAACGGTCGGACTTGACCGGATGAAGCGCGGAAAATTGATCGAAGGATACTCAGCCGACATCCTCATATTTGATCCGGATAAAGTGCGCGATAACGCCACGTACGAATCGCCCCGTCAACTGGCTACGGGGTTCGCGCGCGTGATTGTTAATGGGAAAGTTGTCCGCGAAGACGATCAACCCACCGCAAATCTTGCAGGCAAGCTGCTGAAGCGATCCCAATTGTCATTGGAGGAAAAAATCGATGAGCTATTCGTCGAATTCGATCAGCCAGAAGTTCCAGGAGCTTCTGTTGCGATCTATCAGGACGGAAAGATTTTGCTGACGAAGGCTTATGGCCACGCAAATATTGCAATGGGAATTCAGATCGAACCACGCACGAATTTTCGCCTCGCCTCGGTCACCAAGCAATTCACGGCAATGTGCATCATGATGCTCAAGGAGCATGGCCAGCTCGGCTACGACGACCCCATCATTCGGTTTTTCCCGAATCTGCCCCCGATCGCAGAGCAAATCACGATTCGTCAACTGCTCTGGCATACTTCCGGGCTGATCGATTATGAAAATCTCATTCCCCCAAACCAAGTCGCCCAACTCAAGGACCGTGACGTTTTAAATCTACTGAAGTCGCAGCACGGGACTTACTTCTCACCCGGGACGCGTTACCGCTACAGCAATACGGGTTACGCCCTGTTGGCCTTGATTGTTGAGAAAGTCTCTAAAAATGATTTCGCAACCTTCTTGAAGGAAAACATCTTTTTACCACTCGGCATGAATGACACAGTCGCCTTTGAGGACGGCAAATCGACCGTGCCAAAACGTGCATTTGGTTATCGGGAATCGGGCGCTGGGTTCATCGATGCCGATCAGAGCCTCACCAGCGCCGTGCTTGGCGACGGAGGAATCTACACTTCAGTGTTGGATTATCAAAAATGGGATGAGTCGCTCTACGGCACCCAACTCATCAGCCGCGAAACACTCGAGGAGGCGTTTTCATCTGGCGTACTCAATGACGGTAGCCCAACCGGTTACGGATTTGGATGGCGAATCAACAAACGGGAGGGCGTACAGATTGTCCATCACAACGGTGGGACTTGCGGTTTCAGCACGGCAGTGCGACGCTTACCAACAAGACATCTCACCGTAGCGGTGCTAACCAACCGAGCCGGTAAGCATGCGGGCACCATTGCGGACCAATTGCTGACATTACTGTTGAACGAACGATAGGCCGGAACGCTGGAGCAACCGCTCGCAGCAAGAGACCTTGCCGCAAGAGATCTCGCCGCAAAAGACAATTTAGCGGAAGGAAGCAGTCATGGTCGTAGTAGCCGTGATCAAACTTACCCTCCTGAACACCGCGCACGTGATCGTTGCATAGTGCGATATTGACGCAGACGTTCTCGTAACAAGCGCCATCGTTAATCTTTCTGAATGGCCGCGTAGTCTTCCAAGTCGACATCCAGATCGTCGTTGCGGTCTGCGCAGCGGCATGGTGCTGTTTCGATCAGGGGTATTCCGGGGCCGGTGAGGCAAGCATTAAAGATTTCGGAATCTTCAGGCAAACAACTCGCCGCCCACAAGATGCCACCCAGCAAATGTTCTTGAAAGTCACCGTCGTCAAAGGTTTGGCTGCGATGACCGAGGGCGGTGTACCAAACCCTGCCTCCGTCGAATTCGTGGAACCACGCCATCGGATGAAACGCGCCCATGTTCCCCCCGCTGTAGGTCGTTTCATCAATCGTCAGCACGACATTCACGTCCGGATCGTCCGTGGGTTGGTTTTGGAAATTGTACCACTCGTCCTGAAAGCTGAACGTGGCTGGGAAGTGTTCCGACGAAACGTGCTCATCATCCTCTCGCGACAAGGTCGCCGTTTGAATTGATGGGTGATTGCTGAACCAGGCATCGTTACCCAGTAACTGTCCATACCAAGGCCAACCGTATTCACAGTCGGCGGCCGCATGCACGCCCACATATCCGCCGCCACCCTGGACGTAAGCCTCGAACGCCGATTGTTGCGCACCATTGAGTACATCACCCGTTGTGCTCAGCCACACCACGACGGCATATTGGGAAAGATTCACTTCAGTGAAATCGGATGCATCCTCGGTCAAATCGACGCCGAAATTGTTGGCGGTGCCAAGTTGTTGGATGAGACTGATGCCATCAGCGATCGAGTTATGTCGAAACCCAGCCGTCTTGCTGAACACAAGGACGCGAAAATCTTCCGCTTTACTTTTTGCGGCAGTCAAGCCAATGACCATCAACACTCCGAGCGCGATTCGTCCATAGGTTGTTTTCAATTGAGCCCCTCCATTCAAGAAGAGTATAACGGATCAACCGCTTCAAGTGACTGACAGGATAAGCTTCAGACGATGTGGCGTGATCACCGGAATTGATATAAGTCCTTGGGGGATATGACTGGAGCCAGCGAGACTCGAACTCGCGACCTCTTGCATGCCATGCAAGCGCTCTCCCAACTGAGCTATGGCCCCGGGGTTTTCGCCTAACTTCGGGCGAATTCGGTCACGCATTTAACCGCTTTGCCGGGAATCCGTCAACCGACGTTTCAGGTAAATCGAGGGCCAATCGCTGCTTGGTCTATGGCGTCATAGGCTGTTGTGCATCGCGAGCGAGTAGCGTTTGGGCGGCTTGCAGTTGGGTGATCGCCAGATTTCGCTTGCGGGCGAAGTCGTTGATTTTTCGCTCGATGACGCGGGCGTTTCGCTGGGCGTCGATCTCGATCTGGCTGATGCGCTTCCGCAGGCGATTCTCAAGATTGCGGACACGACGTTCGTTGCGCCTTGAATGTGGCGCGTAGTCCAAATCGGCCCGTGCGTCGGCTAACTTGATTTCCAATCGCTGGATGTCGCGTTCCTCGTTAACGGCTTGCACGGGGATAGCCCGAATGCGTTCCTGCGTTTCGCGGGCGGCATCGATGCAATCCTCCAGACTCAACAGCGCTTCCCGAAG
>BQJS01000110.1 GCA_021604825.1 Phycisphaerae bacterium
CGAACCTGGAGCTGACTCCGATTTGCGCGCCCTTCCGGATGAAGTGCGCGGGAGATCGAGGCGGATGGTGCCCGAACGCGATGTGATAACAGCACGTTCAATGACGTTGAGCAGTTCGCGTACGTTTCCAGGCCAGTCGTACCCCTGTAGCGCCAGAATGTTCCCCTGGCTCAGGCCTTTGCTTCTGCGATTGAACTTGCGCGAAGCCTGGTGCAAGAATAATTCCGCAAGCAGGGGTATGTCTTCTTTGCGCTCGCGCAGCGGTGGAACTTCAATGGGAAACACATTTAGGCGATAGAACAAGTCCTGCCGGAAGCGACCAGCTTCTACTTCGCCTTTCAAATCACGGTTCGTGGCCGCGATAAGCCGTACGTCCACCATGCGCGTCCTTTCTTCGCCAATGCGCTCATATGTGCCTTCTTGCAACACGCGGAGAAGCTTGCTCTGCAGCTCCAAGGGAATCTCGCCAACTTCGTCGAGCAGGAGCGTTCCGCCATTCGCAAGTTCAAACCGCCCGGCCCGTTCACGGACGGCGCCGGTAAATGCACCCTTGGCGTGACCGAAGAACTCGCTTTCGTAAAGTTCACGAGGCACCGACGCGCAGTTGACGCGGACCATGGCGCGTTCGTGTCGCTTGCTTCGGCGGTGGATTTCCTGCGCAACAAGCTCCTTGCCCGTTCCGGATTCTCCGAGAATAAGGACGTTTGCGTCTGTGGATGCGACGAGTTCGATCTGCTGGATGATGGTGCGCAGCGCCGGGCTGTTTCCGACGATTTCGCCAAACGCCCGCGCGTCAGATACCTCCTCCTTGAGATACGCGTTTTCCAACTCGAGTTGAGTGCGAAGGGACTGGATCTCGTCGAAGGCGCGAGCGTTGGCGATAGACGCCGCCATGAGGTCTGCAATCATCCGCAGCCAATCCAAGGAATGCTGGCTGAGCGGCGTGCGCGTGAAAATCGCTAACACGCCCAGAATGGCGCCTTTAAAAACAAGGGGTTGACCAACAAAGCCTCGAATGCCTTCCTGTTGCGCCCAGTCGGGCCGGGCGATCCACTCGGTGTCCTTCTGCACGTCGAGCACCGCGACACATTCGCCGGTCGCTCCGACGCGTCCGACCTTTCGAATGCCCAAGGGGAAACGAGAGAAATCACCATCCAGTCGATCCCATGACGGCGCGCCATCGCTGAGCGAGCGGCCCGCGCTGGCCACAAGGCGAAGGCACCGGGCTTGTTCGACACACACATCGGGCATGGGACAGCTGGCGCAATTGCCGCCGGGCCGAATGAGCCAGATGCGGGCCAGCGCGATGTGTTCTTCGCCAGCCAAACGTGCGACCCCTAAGCGTAAGACCGCATCGAGTGAACGCTGCTGTCCAATTTCGAGCAGCAGATTCTTCAATGCGTCGGATACCGACATGCGCTCGCCTAGTCCTGCCATGCCAGAAGATCGTACCCGCACGACGCAATTTCGCAACGCAATTTCGTTAATTACGCAATTACGTAATCTGGTTATCGTTTGATCTCGAATCGTAACTGTTTATTAAAAAGCAACTTATGAACTAATTCGACCGTGGAACGCTATTTGCTTCTGTCATCGAGATCCGACCGTGATTGGCACGATCAACAAGGAAAAAGAAGGAGAACAACAATGCCGCGTTTGAATGCAATCGAGCCGACGGAAGCAGGAACCAAAGCGAAAGCGCTCCTTGATGGCGTCCAAAAGAAGCTTGGAATGACGCCAAACCTGATGCGCACTTTGGCGAACTCCCCGGCTGTACTGGAGGCGTATTTGGGTTTCAGCAACAGCCTGGGCAAGAGCAGTTTGTCACCGAAGCTGCGCGAGCAGATTGCGTTGACCGTCGGTGAAATAAATCGCTGCCAGTATTGCCTCGCCGCGCATACGGCGCTGGGCAAGATGGCCGGCCTCGGTGATGAAGAGATCGCCGACAGCCGACGAGGTGCGTCGCCAGATCGCAAGACCGAAGCAATCCTGCGTTTCGCCCGCAATGTGGTCACCGAGCGCGGCTGGGTAAGCGACGATGACGTGGTGTCTGCCCGCGCTACCGGCGTAGACGACGGCGAAATCGCCGAAATCGTCGCCCTCGTCGCGCTTAACATTTTCACGAACTACTTCAATCACGTTGCCGGCACGGAAGTCGACTTCCCGCAGGTCGAACCTGCGCAATCGCCAGCGTGCGCGTGCTAACCACTGAATCACGGTCGGCCGAGCCGCGTCGCGGTTGCTCAGCCGACCTATTCGCAACCAGGAGAACAACATGCCTTCGCCAACCGACATCAGACCGCCATTCACGCGCGAAAGCGCACTGGCCAAAGTCAAAGCCGCGGAGAACGCTTGGAACACATGTGATTCCGATCGTGTGGCGCTTGCTTACACCGAAGACTCCGAGTGGAGAAACCGCAGCGAGTTTTTGAAGGGACGCGCGGCGATTAAGGAATTTCTTCGGCGCAAGTGGGCCAAGGAACGCGACTATCGCCTGATGAAAGAGCTTTGGGCGTTCACGGACAACCGGATATCCGTGCGATTCGAATACGAATGGCGTGACGAGTCCAGCCAGTGGTTCCGAGCTCATGGCAATGAGCAATGGGAGTTCAATGATGACGGCCTGATGCGCCGGCGCGACGCCAGCATCAACGACGTGCCGATCACTGAGCACGAGCGACGTTACCGCCGCGCGAGCTAGACTCGCAAGAACCGGCGCATCAACGCGATCCGAATTCAAACAAAACAAACACGGAGAATAATGATGAATACGAAAACCAGTACAACCATTTTGGCCGCTGTGACCCTAATTCTTGTTCACATTCCTGCGCAGGCGCAATTGCCCGATCCGGGCTTTGTGATCGAGCCCGAACGCACTGCCTTGGTGATCACCGACCCGCAGAACGACTTCCTAAGCCCTGACGGCGTTACATGGGGCGTGGTCGGCAAGAACGTCACCGAGAACCGGACGGTCGAGAATATCGAAGCCTTGTTCAAGGCGGCCCAGCAGAACGGAATCCAAGTGTTTGTGTCGCCACATTACTACTACAAACACGATCACCGCTGGAAGTTTGAGGGAGCGCTGGAAACGCTGATGCACAAGATCGGCATGTTCGACCGGCCGAACGCCCTGAATCTTAAAGGGTTTGACGGTTCCGGCGCCGACTGGCTGGAGCGCTACAAACCCTACATCGAGGATGGTGAGACTGTTGTTGTCAGCCCGCATAAGGTGTATGGGCCGGAGACCAACGACCTCGTGCTGCAGCTCCGCAAGCGCGGCATCGACAAGGTGATCCTCGGCGGCATGTCCGCCAACCTGTGCACCGAGTCGCACATGCGCGAATTGGTGGAGCAGGGTTTCGAAGTCGCAGTGGTCAGCGACGCGACCGCGGCAGCAGTTCTCCCCGAATTCGACGGCTACAAGGCCGCGATGACGAATTTCCGAATGATTGCGAGCCACGTTTGGAAGACCGGCGAGGCCGTTCAGGCCATGCAGGCGGCATCTCACGACCAAGTGGCCGCTGGCACGCGCGACTCTCGCCCGACCTTGTTCAAGACCGTCAAGATCGACGGCTTGGATGTTTTCTACCGCGAGGCCGGTCGCGAAGACGCGCCGACCATCCTACTGCTTCACGGCTTCCCGACGTCCTCGCACATGTTCCGCAATCTGATTCCCGCGCTGTCGGATCGGTTCCACTTGATTGCACCGGACTATCCGGGGTACGGCAACAGCTCGATTCCAACTGTGGACGAGTTCGAGTACAGCTTCGATCGATTCGCCGACATCATCGAGAAGCTGACGGTGCGGCTGGGTCTGAAGCGCTACAGCCTTTACGTCATGGACTACGGCGCCCCGGTCGGTTTTCGTCTGGCCGCCAAGCACCCGGAACGTGTCGAGGCCCTGATCGTCCAGAACGGCAACGCTTACGTCGAAGGCATCGACAACAACTTCTGGGAACCGATCAAGGCCTACTGGAAGGACCGCCGTGCGCTTGATCAGGGGCTCGATAACCCATGGTGGAAGAACGTCAAGGCCGCCTACAAGAAGTCCGCGATGTCGAACGAAGAGGCACTGCGATTCCTGTTGACGATGGGCGCGACCAAGTGGCAATACACCAACGGCGCGCGAAATCCGGAGGCGATCAGCCCCGACACCTGGACCGTTGACCAACAGCTGCTCGACCGCCCCGGCAATCAGGAGATTCAGCTCCAGATGTTCTTCGACTACGGCAGTAACCCGCCTCTGTACCCGAAATGGCAGGCGTACTTCCGCAAGCACCAGCCGCCGACGCTGATCGTGTGGGGCGAGAATGACGAGATCTTTCCAGCCACAGGCGCGTATCCGTACAAGCGCGACCTGAAGAACGTCGAGTTCCACCTCTTCGACACGGGCCACTTCGCGCTCGAAGAGGACGGGCGGGCCATAGCCCATCTGATTAGGAATTTTCTGGGCAGGAATCTAAGCGGAGAGCGCGTCGCGCGAGGGTCCGATTGAGGCGAGTTCGGTAGGTCGCGATGTCGGCCTCCGCCGGCGCCGCGACACGTGTGAAGGAGACTTTGACATGTGTTCCAAGCAACACTCCGTTGAGCGAGCGACGACTTGCAACGATCTCGACGCCGATATTCTATCACCCGCCTCTTTGCTGGGGCGCGATTTGCCAAACAGGTCCGTGGTCGCGCCGATGAGTCGCGTTAGCGCGACTGGGGATGGCCGAGCGACTGCGCGGATGCAGCGATACTATGGTGACTTCGCGCGTGGTGGCTTCGGCATCGTCATCACGGAGGGCACCTACACAGACGGGAACGCAAGCCAGGGCTACGACCGGCAACCCGGAATCGCAACCGAGTCACAGTTGGAGGCGTGGCGTCCCGTGGCCCAGGAGATACGCGACGCAGGCGCTATCACCATCATGCAGTTGATGCACGCGGGCGCCCTTTCGCAGCGCGGCCGGTGGACTATCGCTCCATCACGCGTCCAGCCCTTAGGTGCAATGATGCCCGAGTATGGAGGTGCCGGTGTCTATCGGCTCCCAGCAGCGATGACGCTCGCCGACATCCAGACTGTCCGTGACGGCTTCGTTCGCGCCGGGCAGCGCGCCAGTGAGGCCGGATTCGACGGCGTCGAAATTCACGCCGCCAACGGCTACCTGCTAGATCAATTCAACACCACGTACACGAATCGACGCAGCGACCGATACGGCGGCGGGCCGGAGAACCGGATTCGGCTGACCTCCGAGATCGTCGCCGCCGTCCGCGGCGCCGTGCCTTCCGATTTCACGGTCGGTGTCCGTGTCTCGGAGGCCAAGGTCAACGACTTCGAGTATCGCTGGCCCGGCGGAGCCGATGAGGCGACGACGATCTTCACATCGCTGGCATCGGCCGGCGCCAGCTACATTCACATGGCGGGCGAGGGTCGCGGGTTCCGCGATGCGCTTGAATCCGAGACGGAGCCCTACACGGCGCTCGCCCGCCGGCTGACCGGTCTGCCAGTGATCGCCAACGGCGGCCTCGGAAACCCTCATCTGGCGGATGAAGCCATTCAGAAAGGCTATGCGGATCTAGTGGCCATCGGGGGGATTGCGCTTGCAAACCCGGATTGGCCAAAACGCATTGAACAGGGTGCGCCGATCGTGCCGTTCAGTCGTGAGATGCTCTCGCCACGCGCCACGATCGAAAACAGCGCCCGATGGTTGGCATTGCGAGGGCAGACAGCATGACTTCCGTTACCACATCCATGCACAAGACGCCTGCCGTCGCGCCGGACGAAACGTTTGACGGTACATGGCCGTACCGCGCGCAGTACACAACCGCACCCGGATTCAGAATGCACTACATAGATGAGGGTGAAGGCTCCGAAACGCTTCTGCTTCTTCATGGTGAACCGACCTGGGGTTATCTGTTCCGCCGCCAGATTGCCGTTTGGTCCAAGCAGGCGCGCGTGATTACTCCGGACCATATGGGCTTCGGCAAGAGCGCTGCGCCGCAGGACCGGACGTATTGGCTCCAAGACCACATCGACAACCTCGAGGCCTTCGTCCTGGCCCTTGACCTGTGGGACATCACACTCGTCATGCACGACTTCGGGGGGCCTGTGGGTATGGGCCTGGCGGCTCGCCACCCCGAACGGATCAAGCGGATCATCTCCGTCAACGGCCCGACGCCATTCGGCCAGCCGGACCTCGTTGACCGCCTGACCGCCAACGTCAGCATGTCACCCTGGTTCCAGTGGGTTTTGCGATCGCAAGAGAACGGCACCCTCCAGGAGATCCTGGGGCATCTCAACTACAACATCCTCTCTACCCTGAAGCTGAACGGTTTCGAACGTAATGAAATCGTGACCGACGCCTGGATCAGGGCGTATGCGGCGCCGTTTCCGACGCCCGCACATGCGGCGGGCGCCATCGGCTGGGCAAAGGGCCTTGCCACGAACGCACACCAGTTTGAAACCCCGAGCCTGAGCGCAAGAACCGTGATCCTACAGAAGCCGGCAGTCGCGATCTGGGGCCAGCAGGACCGAACCCTGAACGCCGAGCACTTCCTCCCGCTGTTCACGCAGCTCTTTCCGGCCGCTCCTATTCATCGATTGCCGAAGGTGGGCCACTACAGCCCCGAGGATGCGCCGGCCAACATCGCACAGCTCGTTATGGACTTCCTGAACGAGACCCGGAAAGCGGAGAAGCAATCATGAAACCCCCGGTCAGTGACATTGCCTTCACACCTTCCGTCAAGGCGGTCCAGAAGCGGCTCGGTTCGCGCAAGGGCTATGAGTCCATGGAGCAGCGCGGCGGTTGGAGCGACGTCGTCACGCCGGAGTTGGAGGCCTTTATCGCTGAGCGTGACACGTTCTTCATCGCGACAACCAACGCCGAGGGCCAGCCCTACATTCAGCACCGCGGTGGACCGCCAGGGTTTCTGAAGGTGATCGACGAACACACGCTCGGCTTCGCCGACTTCAGCGGCAACCGACAGTACATCACGGTCGGGAATCTCGACCACAACCCCAAGGCCTTCATCTTCCTGTTGGACTTCGCTAATCGGCGGCGCATCAAGATCTGGGGTCGGGCCGAGGTTATCGAAAACGACGGGAATCTGCGCGAGAGGCTTCACCATCCCGAGTACGGAAGCGAGCCGGAACGCATGTTCCTCTTCCACGTCGACGCATGGGACGTGAATTGCCCTAAGCATATCAAACCCCGCTTCACGGAGGAGGAGATCGGAGATTCAATCATTGTCCTTCGCGCGCGGATCAAGGAACTGGAAGAGCAGGTGCGCACGGTTGCTGTTCATAAGAAGTGAGGCCAACATACCAGCGTTGAATTCGTAGCGACATGCAAGCCGATCGCCCCTAAAGTGGAGCCGGTCGTCAAAGTCGCAGAACTAGAACATTGATCTTTAGAGCCGCTGAAGATTCGAGGGTCAAGAGTGGGTCAGTCGCCACCTGATGACCGCTCGTTATTGACTACTCAACCACCTGTCAGCTGCATGTAACCCCCATTTTGACCCCAAAACGCAGTATAAGCCCTTGTCTGGTACTGGTTTATGACCGAGTTCCGTTTCCCCAAGCTGGACGTCGGCGGTTCGAATCCGCTCGCCCGCTTTAATTAATAGCCCAGCAAGCACTTACGCCAATTTCATCCCTGTGTGTTCACGCCTGCCGTCGAGGACAATTGGTCCCTTTGAGTCGCCGTAAGTCCTCTTGGTGCGCGTTGCCTGCCACCGAACCGCCAGCAAACCGCCAGTACAACTGGTTCGCTGATGCGATCTGCTTTTCCGACGATTCAAGATGATCGATGTGTGGGTTTGGAACGGTCTGAATCCTCGTGAGCGCAGCTTGCCGCTGCAACACGATGCTGCCACCAGATGAAAAATGGCACGCATGGCAGTTCAATCACGGTGAACCAGATCATGGCGGTCGAAGGTGGTCCGACGATGGCTATCGAAATGGCTCTGCCGATGCCTCCCAGGAAGGCGCACAGCCATACCGCCCGGAAAAGCGTAGCGCGTCTTTGAATCGACGGCACAATCGCAAGCAAGATGAAGCCAAGGCCCAATCCCATGCCACCAAAGAAACGTAGATTGCTGTCCAGGATGGGAGAATTCGGTAAGCTCGCAGCAGCGTATACGGGACTTCGGACGCCGAGGGTAATCTGCATTCCAGCCAGCGCAATCGTCAGAACTGCGACCAGGCCCGTCGTGATCTGCAAGAGTGTCCTGCTCATCATGATTCTCCAAACGAACTGACGATCATTCGTGGCGAAGTGCCCAAAGATGTGCTGAATCGTCAAACCGCGAACCGTGTCCGAAGTCCGACCACAAACCGGGGTATCTTCTGTCATTGTGCCGTATTCGGCGTTGGAGTCCACCAATCGCTGGCCGTTCCTATTCTGTGAGCCATGTGGTAGAGGTTGTCGTTGAGTGGGTGTTGCCAATTCGGCAAGATGATCTGTGGTCACGTCTGAAAGCAGTGAGAAAGAGCGGACGGGAACTGCGTCGGCTCTGTTTCTTTGCGCGGAGGAGGAAAGAATGTCTTGTCGCTCGTTTCGCGTATCCACATTGAGCTGCATCCTGTTTTTGGCGGCAGATAGCGCCGTCCACGCCAGCATCTACTGGATGGATTGGGCCGGAAACAACAACGTTTGGCAGGCTGGCTTGGACGGATCGACTCCTGCGTCGGTTGCCCGGAGTTCCCGTTGGGGTCTACAGCGTAGGCGTGCTAACGTTGCGCTTTGAACGGATCGAACATCAATCACTCGGCTGGATCGACTTTCAGCCGCCACTCGGCAGCCTTTTGTTTCTCACCAACTGATTCACAATACTTGACTGGGCGGAGTCGAGACTGGGCGACACGCCGAAGAGATGTCACACTAGCATTAGACGGTGGCGTAATACTTTTTGCGGCATCGCACATCAATCGCTCGGCTTCTTCGAGTCGCTCAGGATCTAGGGCAATCGCTTCGCCAAGCGGGCTTTGTGCATTCCAGCGTCTCCGGCAATTGGGTGATTCTTCCTCGCAGTAGACGGTTACGCATTGAACAAGCAGTTCTTTGGCCTCGGCATGGCGATACTGGTGAATAAGTTTAACTGCCCAATCGGATTTGTAGTGCGAGACGATGATCTCGTCGCCTTGCCCACGACGTATCGCGACTTCAACTAGGCTCCGCCGCAACGGTTCAGCTTCTTGCCAACGAACTTGCGCTTCAAACGCTTCGGCTAGATTGCCGACGGCCGTGATTGTGTTCGTATGATTGTTGCCGTTGATGCGCCTGCAGCGATCGAGCACTGTTCGATAGAATTCTTCGGCTTTGGAAAGGCGGTCTTGGTCTATCCGAAGATCGCCCATCTGCGAAAGCCAATAGAGCGTACCGATTTGATCGTCGTCGCCGCAATTAACCACTGGAGTTAGACTCGACCCAAGTCGGGGTTCTTTCATGCGACTTCTTCGGTTGGCATTTTCGTGATTTCATTCGTTTCAAGCCCACGGCGATAAAAGCCGACCTACTAAGATCTTGGGCTGTGGAACTCGATCCTATCGAGGCAGATTACTCTCGTCTTGCCACTTGTCGGCTTCATGGTCTTTGCCCCAAGCTTGATACAATTCCCGAATACGCTGGCGCGCGTCTCTCAGGCAGTTGGCTCCTGCAACCAATGGAATTGAATCCCGCTGGGCATCCAATGCTCTGTAGCTGCCCAAAAGGAGCGCTTCGGCTTCATTGAATTGTCCTAACGCAGCAAGCGCTGAACCGAGTTGACTGCGGGCCCGGTTTGTCAGCCAGTGATTGTTGGATATGTCTGCTCGCAGTTCGACGCACTCTACCCAGGCGTCGCGCGCGTCTGTGTATTGTTTTTGTTGGAAGTGCGCTTGTCCCAACTGTTCCAGCGTTTGCGCGATCAAGCCGGGTTGTGGAGGATCGAGGCTACGTCGCGTTTCGATAAGCTCGTGGCAATACGATTCCGCTTCAGCCGGGCGATCAAGCGCGAGCAACGCATCGATCAAGTTACTGGTCGATTTCATGCGAACCTCGTGTTCGGAGTTCAGCGATTTTCGACCGCTGTCACACGCCGCCCGAAACAGGGACTCGGCTTCATTCAAACGATTCTGATTTAACAGGACCACACCAAGATTGTTCATCGACATCATCGTGCTGGGATGCTTGTCGCCCATAACCCGCTCGTTCGACGCCAACACATCACGGGCGACGGGCTCGGCTTCGTTGAATCTGCCCAACTTGAACAGAGTACCCATCAGATTGTTGCGGACGACTATCGTTTGTTTGTGATCGAGGCCAGACACGCGTTCGCGTGTCTCAAGTACGCTTTGAAAGCACGCCAGCGCTTCGTCGATTTTTCCAAGTTCCAGGAGCAGTGCGCAGTAGTTATTGCGGCGCTGCAGTGTACGCACATCTTCAGGACCGTATGTCCGTTCGGACCCGTCCAGGGCTGTTTGCATTAGTTTTTTCGCTTCGCCCAGATCGCCCTTGTAATGCAAGAGTGCCGCAAGGCGACCCATCGTTCTTAGGGTCAGTTTGTGATCATCCCCCTGCACCCGACGTCTTCGCCTCAATGATTCGCGAAAAAGCTCTTCGGCCTCGGCCACTCGCCCCATCTGCCTGTAACGCAGTGCCAAGGCATCGATGGATGCCAGCGTCGATTTGTGGTCGCTGCCCAGGTGTTCACGTTCGAGTTCCAACGTCAACCGGGACTGATCCAACGCCTCCTTGAGCATGCCCAAGTTGGAATACATTTGCGCGACACTGTATCGAAGCCTCGATTCAGTGACCGGATCCTTGGTGTATCCTTCATTAATCTTCTTGAGAGCGCGATCGGCCAGCATACCACTAAGAACGGCGCGAGCGACGTTTGTGCTGTTGACTTCAGAGAGCGCCTCAATAACGAGTTGATTCTCTGCGGATTGCTCCGGTCCGACGTCGTCCGACGTTGCACTTGAGCTGTTTAGCTCGTTTTGCAATTCTCGGATTAGGTTTTCGCCGAATTCATTGGCCCGTAGATCCCTCAGCAAATTGGCTTGGAACCCTGCAATTTTGGATGTTCGCTTTCGTTGTTTTTCCGCTTCTTCACGCGCGGCGATTGCCTCGTCCCGCTCATTTTCGGCACGTGCGAATTGCTCCCGCGCTTCGACGAGGTAGTAGCCAGTACCAAGCAGACCGACAAGCAGGGCCACGAATGTCGCAACGACACCACCGACCAGTGCTCGGTTGCGGTTGGCGAATTTGCGAACTTGGTAAAGTGTACTGGCTGGCCGGGCGGTAATCGGTTCATCTCGCAGGAAGCGGCGAAGATCAGCAGACAACTCCGCAGGCGAGGTGTAACGTCGATCTGCATCCTTCTCCAAAGCTTTGTCGACGATGGTTTCAATATCGCCGCGCAGTGCCCGATCAGCCGTACTGACGGCGGTCGGATCTTGATCGCGAATGATTCGCGCGGCTTCGGCGACAGACACCCCGGAAACATCCAGCGGCAACCGGTCGGTCAGTAATTGGAACAACACCACACCGAGCGCATACACATCAGAGCGCGTGTCCACACCGTTTGGATCACCCGCGACCTGTTCGGGACTCATATAGGCAAGCGTACCGACAATCTGGCCCACGGTGGTTTGCATCGTCACGGCTTGCACGTCGCCGTCGGTCAATCGGGCGACGCCAAAGTCAAGCACCTTTGTTTGACCGATGTCGTCAACCGAGAAGTTTCCACTCATCGTACCTGTACCGGTTCCGCTGGTGGTGCTTTGTTCAACGACGAGTATGTTTGCCGGCTTCAGGTCGCGATGGATCACGCCCTTTTGGTGTGCATGCTGCACCGCGTCGCAAACGCGGGCCATCAACTCCAATCGCTCTCGCACGTTAAGGGCTCGGTTCTTCGCATACGCGGTGATGCGCTCGCCGTTGACCAACTCCATCGCCAAGAATGGTTGGGGATGGCCGTCGACCTTTGCCACGCCTGATTCATAGATGTGTGCGATTCCGGGATGCTGAAGCTGACCCAACACGAACGCTTCGCGCTCGAAGCGCTTGATCAGGCTTGGCGCCATCCCCGTCGATTGAATCAACTTCAACGCAACGCGCCGCTTGGGGGCATCCTGCTCGGCTTCATAGACCACGCCCATTCCGCCGCGGCCAAGTTCACGGATGATCTTATAGCGCTCAATCCGATCCGGCATTCGCCCGACGGCTGAGTTGGCGTTCAGGTGTTCCGAAACGATCCTCGCGCCAACCCCATGCTTCGACTCCACAAGGAAGGCACTTTCGTCATCTTCTGTCGCCAGCATTTGCTCGACTCGGCTGCGCAGCATTGTGTCCCCGGCGCAGCTTCTATCCAAAACCCCCGACCGCTCGTGGGGCGGGAGGTCGCACACCTCGTCGAAGATGGCCATGGCTTTGCGAATGTCGTTCGGTTTGTTCATCGGATCATGCGTTGGTAAGTTCGGAATTGAGCCACGCTCGGGCTTGTCGCCATAACCGTTTCACGGTGCGTGATGAAACGCCTTGCAATTTGGCGATCTCCTCGGTCGTGAGTCCGCCGAAGAACCACAAGTCAACGATGCGCGACATGCGTGGGTCGGCTTCCTCCAACCGAGTCAGCGCTTCATTAAGTTCGATCGCATCGATGGCTTGTTTTCCAGAAGGCGAGGTCACTTGGGTGAGGTCCACACGGACGCCTCCCGAATCGCGTTTGGCTGCAGACTTTGCTCGCGCGTGATCTTTGAGAATCTGCCGCATCGCCGTCGCCGCGACAGCCATAAAGTGCGACCGGTTCTTGAAGCCTTCACCCGGGGCGCGGACCAGGCGGATGAACGCCTCATGCACCAACGCGGTTGGTTGCAACGTGTGGTCGCTGCGCTGTCCGCGAAACTGCCCGCCAGCGACTGCGCGCAGATCCTTATAGACGATGGGCAACAGCTCATCGGCGATCGCGGAATCCCCAGCGGCCACGCGCTCCAAGAGTAAGGTCACATCCTGCGAGGAACCGGCTCCATCCCTGTTTTCGGGCATGTCAGGCATGAGCATTAGTATACCAGAAACCGCGATTCTGGATCGAAAATAACGATTCTCGGCGTATTTCAGATTTGTTTGTCCCCGTTTCTTCAGTTTTCTCGTGTCTGGGGTGAAGGACATAACAACGGCCGCAGGTTACCGGCCTGATTGGGAACACCGCGACACGAGGAGAACGAATCGATGGCGACCAAACTCAGATCAAAAATCATTTTGGCGAGCCTTCTGCTCACCGCTTGCCTGACACCGGCAAGAGGGCAGGTGTTTTCAAATAATTCTCCAATCATCATTCCACCAGTGGAGGACAGCCCCTTTCCTCCCCACCCGGGGAATGGATACACGCAGCACATTGCCGCGCCCTATCCCAGCTCGATCGTCGTTTCGGGGATTACCGAACCATTTGCGCTGGAAGTGACGATTCACGGTTATTCGCACACGAATCCCGTCAAGACAGACATCTTGCTGGTTCCGCCCAACGAGCAGCCGACGCGTAGTGTTGTGTTGATGCACGACATCCCGGGGAGCAACGACGCGGTGAATGCCACGCTGACATTCGCAGACAACGCGCCAACGCTTTCTGCGCCTGTCGTCACCGGTACCTACCGACCAACCATGGTGGGTACGCGCCCCGAGTTTAGATCCCCCGCACCATTTCCCAATCCAGGATACGCGACCAGCTTCAACGCGATCTACAACATGAACATCAACAACGTAAACGGTGTCTGGCGGCTTTATGTCATGAACTGGGGCGTGCAGGGTTTTCTCTTTGGAGATGCCGGTCTGATCTCGGGCGGTTGGAGCATCAATTTCATTTACGATTCGGATGGTGACGGCCACTTCGACAATCAGGACAACTGCGTTGACGTCTTTAATGACGGGCAGGAAGACGATGACGGTGACGGGCTTGGAGACGCCTGCGACATATGCCCATCCGACGCGGACCCGGATCAAGCGGACACCGATAGCGACGGAATTGGCGATGCCTGTGACAACTGTCCGCAAGTTGCTAACAGCGACCAAGCCAACAATGACGACGATTTTTCCGGCGACGTATGCGACAACTGCCCTGATGTCACCAACGGCTTGCAGTCCGACAGCGACGGCGACGAAATTGGAGATCTCTGTGACGACTGCCCGGGTATCAATATCCAAAACGTGACCCGAGGGACGGTGCATACGACTATTCAGAACGCAATTGATGCCGCGTCGGACGGTGATGAAATCATACTCGCGCCCTGCGTGTTTCTGGAGGATGACATTACCTTTCCCAACGGGCGCGACTTAACCCTCCGCGGCGCCGGTGTGGACCAGACATTTTTGGATGGAGGTGACGACGATTCCGATTTCGTAATCTCGATCAGAGGTAGCGGTCAGACGGAAGCGACCGTGATCTCAGATATGACGATCACCAACGCAGGAGCGTCTGCGATTCGCATCGACGACACAGCCCCAACGCTACGATGGCTTCGCTTCCAAGATTGCACCAATGGGAACGCGCTTGACCTGCGCGGTGGTTCGTTGGTCGAAAGATGCATATTCAGCGGAACAACAGCCGGACCTCAGGCGGTCTATGTTGTCCCCGATGCGAACTATGAGCCGATCGTTTCGCAGTGCCTTTTCTACGCCAACACAACCAACCACGACATCATAATTGACGGTGATGGGACAAGTCAGTTGGTCAACTGCAACGTCACCGGAGCAGCCGATGGAGCCATTCGGGTGCGGTCCGGCGCTGAATTGGACCTGCACAGTTCGATTGTCTTGGGGAATATTTCAGGCGCGGGAGTCGTCAATGCCGGGTGGAGCATCTTTTCCGGTGCGACCGGTGACAACATTGATGGAACGCCAACGTTCGTGGACGAAGCCAATGGCGACTATCGACTGGCTCCCGGGTCTCTCGGAATTGACGCGGCGAATTCCGTTCCGATCGCCTTGATCGGTGGTGCAGGTGTTGACTTGGCCAATCAGCCGCGTGGTGCTGACGATTTGGGCACGGTCAATACGGGTGTGGGTTTCGTACAACACTTGGACATGGGGCCATATGAGTTCCAGGGATTGACCGACAGCGACAACGACGGCGTGGGCGATGCGGTTGACGCCTGCCCCGGATTCGATGACACGATCGACACGGACGGTGACGGCGCGCCGGACCAGTGCGATGTCTGTGCCGGTTTCGACGATTCTTCGGATGCAGATAACGACGGTACTGCGGATGGCTGTGACCCGTGTCCCGAGTTTGCGAACGAAAGCAACACAGATTCGGACGGCGACGGCACGTTAGATGACTGCGACACGTGTCCGATCTTCGACAACAACGTCGACGAAGATGGAGACGGCGTTCCCGACGGATGCGACATTTGCCCCGGTTTCGACGATGCGACGGAAGCGCACGCCTGCGCCGACCCGCCGGTGGTCGCCGTTCCGACGGACCTGAACGAGGGTGATCGATACCGACTGCTATTCATAACGGAGGCACTCACGCGAGCAACCTCGGATGACGCGGCGTATTATAATGCGTTTGCCGCCGCAGAGGCATCTTTTGTGCCTCGACTCGACGCGCTGAATGCCTCTTGGACCGCGGTGGTCAGTACGCCAGCAATCGATGCCCGCGACAATACGAGAACCAATTTCCAGGAATCCATCGGTGTTCCGGTCTATCTGGTTGATGGGTCGCGGCTGGTTGATGTGTATCGGGATTTATGGATCGGCGGTGACCGATTC
>BQJS01000111.1 GCA_021604825.1 Phycisphaerae bacterium
GACCCGCGCGATTCAAACCATGTGACCATCGCGATTTCCTGCGGTGGCAGTTGGCAGACCCACGATGGCGGGGACACATGGGTATGTCGCTCCGATGGGATGTACGCCGAATACATGCCCCCGGAGATGCGCAATGCTCCGCAAATCCAAGACCCGCACCTAACCGTTCAGTGCCCAGCCGAGCCCGACAATCTATGGACGCAGCATCACAACGGTGTGTTCAAGAGTATCGACGGCGGAAAGAAATGGACCGATGTGACCGCGATCAAGCCGTCAAAGTTCGGCTTTGCGGTGGCGGTGCATCCGGTCGATCCGAACATTGCTTGGTTCGTGCCAGCCGTCAAAGACGAACATCGCATTCCGGTGGATGGCAAAGTCGTGGTAGCTCGGACGCGCGACGGGGGCAATTCGTTTGATGTGCTAACGGATGGCCTGCCACAAACGCATGCGTATGACTTGGTGTTCCGCCATGCGCTCGATGTCGATGAAACCGGCAGCCGGTTGGCGTTCGGAAGTACAACTGGTTCGCTGTGGTGTTCAAGCAATCAAGGGGATACGTGGGAAACGATTTCGGCAAATCTCCCGCCGATCCATGTGGTGCGTTTTGTCGGGGCGTAACATGACGGAGGGTTGAACCGCTTAGAAAAGCATCCCAAGAACCAGCAGCAATCCCAAACCCGCCGCCGTCCCGTAGGCCATCCCGCTGAGCAGTTTTGATATTGAAAACTGTTCTGTGACCGAATCAATCGACTCATCCAAGGATGTTTCGGATTGCGCGCCATGATGCGGTGTCTTGAACAGTTGGGAACTGTCGCCGACGACATCTAGCTCCATCGATTCGCCGGAATCCGGAGCGTCTTCACCCAATCCAAGCACATGGTAAGCAATGGTCGAATCCGAAAGGTGGTCGGCCAACCGTCGAACGCCGTAGCGCACCTTGACCACTTCGCGCTCGTGGACTTCGAGGGCATCCTCATCGTTGAGATACTCGTCGATCAGCAAATCATCGAAATGCATCTGAGCGCGGTCGCGCGCTTTGATCGATCGTGAACGTCCTCGGTCGCCTTTGCTTCGTTCGCGGTTGCTCATGGCCGATGATCTCCTTGAAGTTGCGATGGGACGTGCGATCCAGATGGGCCAACCAACCAAGCTCAATCCCAGAAACACACAATCGACTAGAAACACACAATCGACGTGGACGAATCCGGTTCTTGACCTAAAATCGTCAGTCTGACGTTTCTCAAAAATCTTCATCCCAAACCGCCCAAGTTGACGGTGGCGCGCGGTCGATTGGGGCGAAAAGGATAAGCTGGCAATATGCGCAAGTACTGGCAAGTCTTCCGAATCTCGCTGGCTGACCGCTTCGTTTACCGCACGGATTTTCTCCTCGGGACGTTTCTGCGTTTCGCGCCGATCGTCACCACGATCGCGTTGTGGCGGGCGGTGTATCAAGGGTCGGGGCGCGAAGAGATTGGCAATCTGCAATATGGCGAGATGGTTTCGTACTACCTGATCGTGATGATCTCGAGGGCGTTCGGATCGATGCCGGGATTGGCTTCGACGCTGGCGGCTGACATTCGCGAGGGCAATCTGCGCAAATTCATCGTCCAGCCGCTCAACTACGTGATCTATCACCTGCATCTGCGGATGGCCCACAAGTCCGTGTACTTCGTGATGGCTGCGTTGCCGTATGCGATCGTGTTCTTTTGGTGTCGTGGGTTTCTCCCGGGTTGGCCCGACGCGGAACTTTGGCCGCTCTGCATACTCTCTCTGGTGCTTTCGTTTTTTCTCGGGTTCATGATCAACATGGCCATCGGACTGCTTTCGTTTTGGTTCATGGAAGTGACGAGTTTCATGTTCATCTTCATGGTCAGCCAATACTTTCTGTCGGGGCATCAGTTCCCATTGACGCTGCTGCCCGATTGGCTGGAACGTTCGGTGACGCTTCTGCCGTTTGCATACGAGACGTTCTTTCCGGTGATGATGCTCATGGGCAAGATGAGCCCGGGAGAAGCGAGCCAGGTGATCGCCGGGCAGTGCATTTGGATTGCGATCCTATCGGGTGTGGTTGCGTTCGGTTGGCGACGCGGCTTGCGTCGATACGCGGCATTTGGAGGTTGATGTGACGTCGGTGCTTGGGCGATATGGACGCATTCTGTTTTGCTTCGCGCGCAACGGGCTCGTGCGCGAGCTTAGCTTTCGCGTGAACTTTCTGGTCACCGTCATCAGTGAAATCCTGTGGCTCGGGATGATGCTCGTTTTTGTGCAGGTGATTTTTCGGTTTACGAGCCAGATCGACGGCTGGTCCAATCATGAATACTTGTTTCTGTTGGGCACGCACTTCTTGATTTCGAGCTTGTTTGAAGCTTTTTTCTTCGGCAATCTTCAAAGGATCAGCGCTCAGATTCGCACTGGCGATCTCGATTTCGTCTTGCTCAAGCCAGCCAACACCCAGTTTCTGCTGTCATTTGAACGCATCTCGTACACCGCCCTCGCCAATGTTCCCTTGGGCGTCATTCTGTGCGTGTACGCATTTTCGAAACTCGACGTCACGCCGACGGTTCAGCATGTCTCGATGTTTGTCGTATTGGTGTGCAGCGGTGTGATTACGCTGTACTCGCTGATGTTCATGTTCAGCGCGACAAGCGTTTGGCTCATCAGGCAAACGAGTGCGTCGCACTTTTGGTTTTACCTGACGAGCTGCTCGAAGTATCCGGCTGAGATTTACAAACCAATGGTGCGGGGTGTCTTGTGGTTCGCACTGACGTTTGTGTTCCCCGTGTTGATCGTAGCCAACCTGCCAGCCAACGTGATGGTTCGAGTGTTTGAGCCGTACCTCGTCGCCTACGCACTGTTCATCGCGGTGGGGTTGCTGCTCTTATCGTCACTCGTATTCAACTGGGCGATGCGCAGATACCGTTCGGCCAGCAGTTGATCGCGTACGTGTTGGGCGCCCCATCCTTCAGGATGGAGGACGGAAAGTGTCACAAATTGACATCTCATGCTGCCGGTCAGTCCCCCACCCTGAAGGGCGGGGCACCAATCAGCAGACACATTCATTGATTCCAGAGGATATTCGTGCTTTCAAAGATCGGTCCTTCGGTGCAGCAGAGGGCGTAGCGCCAGTCGCGCTCGCCTTCAGACTGAACGGTGACGACGCACGATTGGCACGTTCCCACACCGCAGGCCATTGATCGTTCCATGCATACGTAGCACTCGAAGCTCTTCGCCGCGCACAATTCGGAGACGCCCTGCATCATTCGTTCGGGGCCACAGGTGTAGACGACCGTGTCGGCTGAGCCGATGTTGTTGGAATCCAGATGGGCTTGGAAGGCCTGGACCACATTGCCCGTGAACCCAAAGCTTCCGTCGTCGGTGCTGATGATGACCGGAGTTCTTGCGTTGGCGAATTCAGTTGACGTCAATTGGGCTTCGCGCGCATCGCTTGCGGGATCTGGATTGCCTTGATGGTTCAGCGGCAGCAGTTCTTTGGTCGTCGATCCAATGACGGCGATTGTGTCGATGCCGGCATGGGTCAGAGCTTTCGCCAACCAAAGCAGCGGCGGGACACCCACACCGCCTCCTATAAGAAATGCCCGTGGTTTGGTATCGATGATTGGAAACGGTTGACCCAGCGGGCCCAAGACTGACACCTGCTGTCCTGGGCGAAGGGTGGCCATCCATTGCGTCGCCACACCGACCACGCGATAGATGATATCGATCTCGCAGTTCGCGCCATCCCGTCGCAACCCGCCAATGCTGAAGGCACGCGGAAGAAACGGAAGCGCCGGCGTATTGAGGCTGACCCCTTGGCCCTGATTGGCCGAGTCGTTTTCGCGGGCGTTGGAATCGCCGCCGGCATTCGGGGAAATCGACTCTGGACTCAGTTGGACGAATTGGCCAGGCTTGGCTTCGGCGAAGTCATGGCAGCGCAGCGTCAGTCGATAGTGCTCGCGGCAGATGGGTTGGTTGCTCGTGACGGAGGCAGGGGCCAATTGGAACGCAGTCGGATTTGGGTGAGCAGACATGCCGAACGGTTATCCGGAATTCGGATGGACCGTCAAGACGACGTCTCGTTAAGAAAACGCGACTCTTAAAATACAACTTCCGGCGCCGGATTTTGTCCGGCGCCGGAAGCGCGCCACGGCTAAGTGTAAAGCCGCAATATTCAGTCCCCACAAACCACTGAAAATCAGACACCAGCAGCCTGTGAAGTTTTGTTCTTGTTGACCGACCGTGCGGCTGAATATAGCAGTGGCCCCATGGAGCGTCAACGGCGTCGAAAGTGCCGGAAACTGCGATTCTATTCGTTCTAATGTTCTGTTAAACAACAACTTACATGATTGGTCTAGAGCGGCTCTTGCGGCCCCCTCGAGGTCGAAATCGGCCTTCTCAGCCCCCTCAATGGCGTTGTGTTTTTTTGCTTTTTTTCGCACTGAAGCGGGTCGGAGGCGGGGCGATCGAGTGGGCTGCGGATTGTCCAGACAGTTGGTGTGGCTGATCAATGAAAACGGGCAGGACAGCGGTCGCAATTGGGCACGTTTCTCATGATCTCAAGCCCGCACATCTGCCTGTGAATTTTTGGGGTGTTTCGTCTAAGTCTGATTCTTCAAATCCGGTCGATTCAGGGTGATCGCGCTGTGCCGAGTGGTTTCGGCAGTACTTCCCGCCGCGTGGTCAGGACGCACCAGAAAACCAAGTGATCCGGGTGAGCTCAAGCCCCGTCGGCTTGTAGTCCACTCGCCGTACGCGCCAGCGGAGCAGGTCGGGGGGAGTGCGCGAGTCCGATGCCGCCAGAGATGGTGGAAGCGCTGCACAACGATCTGCTCCGCCCTTGCGTGAGGCCCGCATCGAGAGATAGGCTATATTAGAGAATTCACCTCGGACGGTCGGCGTTCGGCAGGCTGTGCAACTAGTCTGTATGATTACGCAAGTCCAATCGCAACCATTCGACACGAAGCGTGTTTACAGGGTGGGATTCCCTATCAATCAAGACGGAGCAAGGGATGGCGCGGCGTTTCTTGTTGACGATTCTGATAATGATGACTGGCCTCACTCTGGTTTCGTGGGGAATCAGCTTCACCTACTTGAGCTACAACTCTCACAATTACATTTGGCGGTTGAATAATGGTACGTTCTCTCGCCAGCTGCGTGCCGGGTCGCGAGAGAGAACGGGAATCATCTGGTACGGGTACGACGTGGCGAGAATGAACGCCCGTCAATACGGATATCATCTTCTCCCGCGCGGAAAGGTGAAAGGCGCACTCTATCCGCGGTATATCTTGCCGTTGTGGATTCCCGCCGTCGTTTTCGGTGGTCTCGCCATGCTCGTCTACGCTCCCATCCGCCGCCAGAGAAAACGCCAAAAAATGGGATGGTGCACTCATTGTGGTTACGACTTAACGGGCAATGAAAGCCGAGTTTGCCCGGAGTGTGGGACAAACACTTAACGGCCACTTAACGGTGTGACCTGTAAGCCTTGTGTCGCACGGACGTTGACCTTGGCTGCAAGCTGACCCTACAATCCCAGTTTAGCATCTGAACACGGATGCCATTGGCCCGTCGCTTAATCCACAGGATTGTCGCTCACCATGCCCGTCGGCAAAGAACCCAAACTGGGTCTGCTCCTTGATGCCATTCGCGACGGTATCCCCGCGACCAAAGTCAAGCTGCGCGAGTGGTTCGACGCTTGTCGCGAAGAGCCGGTCATGTTTTGGCACACGCCAGCGATCCGCTACGCGACCTATGGCATTGTTGGAATCATCGGGGCATTGATCGTGTCCTGGGCTGCGAATTTGTGGGCACCCAATGGCGAAGTCCATGAGCAAGCCACCACAACCGACCACCGCGTGATCTGCACGAGTTCGGAATGCGGCAAGATGTTCGTGATCGATCGCCCGTTTGATTTTGACGACTTTCCGGTGACCTGCCCCAAGTGTTCAAAGGAGTCCGGCCAACCTGCCCATCGTTGTAATAGCAAAACGTGCCATGGTGGTTGGGTGGTTCGACGCGCTGAAGGTGAGCGCTACGTTTGTCCCAATTGCAGCGCGGATTTGGGACCGGTCGACTAGTCGTATTGTTGCACGCGAATCCAACCAATTGTGGTTGCGCAAAAGACTTGTGATGCGCGCGAATTCAAGGGTGCAACTTGTGAATTCCGCGCGATGAATTGCTTGTGTTTTTTAGCATCTCGGGTATGATTCGTCAGGATTGGATCGTCCACCCACCGCCGTTAAGAAACCGCCAATTTGCGGACCCCGCCGCACAAGTCCGCGCTCAGCAGGGAGGCTGACATCATGGCTCGGTACAACCGCAATTCATCTAGGAGACGGCAAGGCAAGGGTAATGGCGTTTGGATTGCGGGATTTGTTGTTACCGCTTTCGGCGTCTGGATTTATGCCCAGTTCCTAAGCCCGGTTCTTGAAGGCAATCCTGAGGCGTCCGGTGCGAAACAATCCAAAGTAGACGATTCAAAGCTGGCGAATGCTGAAACGACCAAGCGAAGTTCTGTTCCCAAACTCACATCGGTCCGCCCCGAAATTTCCGACGGTGGTGCTGGTCGCCACGTGACCGAAAAAGGGGCTAAGTCCAACAACCAGGCGCTACCGGAAAACGCGCCGCAACGTAACGCCGAGGACACGGCGAGGGCCAGGAAGCTGTTCTCAGTTGGAATGCAGGCCAGTCAGGACAAAGACTTGGTGGCAGCCCGCGCCCATCTGACCGATGCGGTCAATCTCGGACTGTCGCGCGACCAGTTGATCGAAGCCCGGGCGGCGCTGACGCGAATCGGCAACGAGACGATCTTCGGGCCGATGATTATTGAAGACGATCCGTTTGTGTCGCGGTATACGATCCAGAGCGGCGACTCGCTGGAGAAAGTGGCGAAGAAGTATTCTGTGACCGACGACTTTCTCGCTGCGATCAACGGCATCGCCAACAAGAATCGCATTCGTGCGGGGCAAAACATCAAAGTCGTGCATGGTCCGTTCCACGCCAAAATCGATCCAGCCACCTTCAGCATGGACATTTACTTGAAGGACACGTTCGTGCGTCACTACAAGGTTGGGCTTGGCGAACATGGCTCAACACCAACGGGCAAGTGGCGGGTTGGGGATAAGCTGAAGAATCCCACGTATCACCCACCGCGCGGCGGGAAGATCGTATTAGCCGACGATCCGGAGAATCCACTGGGTGAGCGCTGGATCAAATTGATCGGTATAGAAGGGGAAGCTGTCGGCCAAACCAGCTACGGCATCCACGGAACCATCGAGCCCGATTCGATCGGTCGAAACAAATCGATGGGCTGCGTTCGCATGCACAACGAAGACGTCTCCGAAGTGTTCACGTATCTTTCGACCAACAAGTCGATCGTCGACATTCTCGAAGACTAGCCCCAACGAACACCGAGTCGAAGCCGACGGGTGAGCGAGTGACGGGTGGCCCACCTCTTTAGGGGTGGGGGGCTCGATTGCGGGTTTAGATTCGAGTTCCCCACGGCTAAAGCCATGGGCCACCCATCAAGCAACGAGTCACGCAGCACCCGCCACCATTCGCATAGAATCACCCCCCTAAGTAAGCGGCAGGAAGGGATCAAGCCGGACGTGGCTAATTCCGGGATCGCCTTCGATTCGGGTCCACCCGCAAAGAATCCAACCCACAAGCAGGAACGAAGTGGCCCCCCGTGGCACCGTCGAATTGAAACCCGCCCGTTAATGCGGTATACGTATCGGATCAGGACGATCGGTCACCGCCGAGTATAGTCCAAAAGGGGGCGTAGCTCAGTTGGGAGAGCGTCGCGTTCGCAATGCGAAGGTCAGGGGTTCAAGTCCCCTCGTCTCCAGTCTATTTCACTCTCCATTCCATTTCTCTTGGCATGGTTCTTCCTTTTTGATCACACAATTGCATTAGGTGCCCGTTCGTCTTGCGGGGATCGTTCTTGGCGATGTTGTGCGACGAATTCCCTCGGCCTCGACCCCGCACTCGGGGCAAATCAGCGATACGTTTCCGCGTAAGTCGTAATCACAGTTTCGGCAGATTGCTATAGGGGCGTCGGAGATGGTGGATTCGACCCGTCGGTATTGATACAACCAAAATGGGGCGACGAACGGAAACATAAAGCACGCGATCGTGATCAACATTGAAACCGCACCGATGGCAGCAGAGAGCTTCGGGAATCGACCAGCCCCCGGATCAAAGACTTCTTGAGTCCATTCTATCAGTCGATACGTAAACGCGGAGATGATGATCGCGCCGACAAAGCCCAGAAACGAACTCAACAGGCTAGAAGGCACAGAGCGCTTCACCCGCGTTAGGTAATGCGGCCAACGCCCGTCATGCAAATCCGGACTGGGCAGATCGTGCACGTTGATTGATCCGTTGAGACAGAAATAGATCAACAGGATCGGCCCGTGACTAGTTGAAAATGCGTGCAGGTGGCCGCCAAACACATTGCGGAAACTCATGCGCACGAATTCGCCGTCTCTGGTGAATTCGGCGATGAGTCCGAGCTTGCCTTCCCTCCAATCGATTCGCCTCACGTCGTATCCGGATTGCTTCAGGTAGCGCTTGATGCGAGAACGGACTGGGTAACCGGGCAGAATCAAAAGCACGAGTGCGCCAAACGAGCCCGCTACAAGTAGCAAAGCAATGATGACGGCGATATTGCCAAACCACGTGCCCAATACCGAATTCCTTTGGCCCTGACGTGCTATCTTGGAATGCGATTCTAACCGAGAAGGTCGAAAGTCGCGCATTGACGAATTGGCGAAACTTCGTCACTCAGGATGGGCGAATACTGGAACTTTTTTGCCGCATTCCGGGCATTTGCCAGTTTCATTGCCCGTTAGATTGTAGCCACAACGACTGGAATATCCGCAGGCATTTTGTACGCGACGGGTCAGTTGAATCAAAGAAATGAGCGACGGAATGAGTACGACGGGCCGGGGTGGGATTCGGACTTGATGCGATTCTCTGGCAGGATGGGTACGGACTATTCGCTTTCCGAATGATCGGCGGCTCCACTTTGTTTCAGTTCGGTGACATCGGTTGCTATTGCAATAATACCCTGAACATATCCATGCGGATCACGGAATGGGACTTTGTCAGTCTTGATCCATCGCTCTTTTCCATCAGCAATGTAGCGCTCGACGATGTTGAACTTCGGCGTTTCGGACGCGATGACTTCGCGGTCATCTTCGAGGTACTTCTGGGCATCCTCGGGAAAGAATTCTTCGGTGGCCTGCCCCTCGACTTCTTCTCGCGTTCGGTTAATAGATGCCGCTGCTGCTCGGTTGGCCCGCAAGATTAAATTGTCGCCGTTCTTGTACCAAATCATGGATGGGACGTGGTCGAGGATGCTGTCCATTTCGTCTCGAAGTTGTTGCTGCTCCAGTTGAGCGGCTTTGAGTTCGGTAACGTCGACGCACGTCCCGACGAATCCTATGAACATTCCGTCACGATCACGTCTGGGAATGCCTGTGTCAACGATCCAACGAGATTTCCCATCGCTTCGTTCAAGGCGATATTCGATGGAGAATCGTTGCCGATTTGAGTGGGCCGAATGGAATTGAGCGATGCACCTGTCTTTGTCATCCGGGTGGATGCATGTTGCCCGACCATTACCGAGTACTTCCATCAGCTGTTGTCCAGTGAATGAAAGCCATTGGGCGTTGCAATAAATACATTCACCTTCGGCATTGCTCATCCAGATGAGAACTGGGGCCGAGTCTGCCAGTTCTCGGAAGCGTTGTTCGCTATCACGTGCCGCGTCTTCAGCTCGCTTTCGCGCGGTGATATTGTTCACAGTTGCCACGATGTGAACAGTCTCGTCTACGCGGCATACCTTGAGACCAACTTCGACTGGGATTTGCTGCCCGTTCTTGTGTTCCGCATGGATGTCATCACGCTGTCCCATCATTCTGGTGACAGGGTCGGTCATGTACGATGAGCGTTGTTCCACGTGAACACCGCGCAGCGCACTGGGTACGATTGTTTCGATTGGCTTGCCAACAAGCTCTTTTCGCTCGTACGCCAGCAAATCGAGGAGTTGCTGGTTAACCAGTTTGATT
This sequence comes from Phycisphaerae bacterium, assembly GCA_021604825.1. The sequence goes on from BQJS01000111.1 coordinate 10,068, forward strand.
ACTCCCTCAGCGTTGACCACAAGAACCCCGACAGGTGATGCGTCAAACGCCGCGCTGATCAGCGCCACATCGGAATGCAAATCCGGACAATCTCTGGGATTCCTGTCCGCGATAACTGAATCACTCATACCACCCAATCCCATTGCGATTGTCGCTGGCGCCACTGTGCGCGTACCGGGTCCGGCCAGTCCCCGCCATCTTTCATCATTATCGGTTAATAAGATTCAGGTGTCCGCCTCAGCGCTTATTGGACGTAGAACGCTTTCTCGACGCAGGCAGACTTGGGGCGCAGGTTGGGAATGACTGTGCCAAAGGCGCAGAAATGCAAGACGACCGAACCCGATTTAGAGTCCGGCCGTCATGTGACATCAAACAAACCATTCTTAAACCAATTGATAGAAGGTCGATGACCCGGCCTACCCGTCTTCGTCACCCCAACGCCAGCGTGGTGGCGGCCCTTTTAGGTAACAGGTGATCAGGAACGTAGCGCATGTGCCGAAGAGCGTGAGTATCTGAACAGATACGGGCGCACCAAGAAGATCAGCTAGCAGCACCAAGCCCGGGGCCGCGATAATCACACCAAAAAAGACCAACCATCCTTGCCAGCAGGTCGGCAGGCCCCATCCCCAGCCATAGGCCTTTGCACTAAACCAGTAATCTGAATGAGGCGTATCAGGTTTATCGTCGTGTGTCATGGGATGTCTTATCGCCTAAATTTCTCGTAGTCATACGGTGGTGTTGGCGTTGCGGCGTTCCAAGTCATGTCGCCGGTCCAGCCGGTTTGGGTGAAGAAGACGCCGAGCGATCCCGATTGCAGCGTCCAGTCTTGTCCGAGTTGGGCGGATGGGGCGTAGCTGTAGTTGCCGACGGGCAGAGTGCGCTCCTCCATGGTCGTAGGACCGTTGCCGGAAATCGTCGTTGTGTATTTGAGCTCCGTTTCAACCGTGAAGTCGATCTCGGCGGTCAGTCCGTCGTTTGAAATCATGGATGCGGAATGCAACGTGCCGTCAGCCGCTTTGAACGAAATCGTTTGGCTGCCGCCGCCGCTGTGGGAATACTGAACCCCACCTACGTTGGCGCTGCCTCCGACCGACCAGGTCACCGTCGAAGCTGCGTCGAAACGGGCGTCAAAAGCTTCCGTCGGTTCCAGCCAGAGAAACGTACCCTGCGCCCCGGAGCGGCTGCGCGGCGCGGGCAGGCCGCGGCCATGCATCAGGAACGTCGCGGTGAACGTCAGTCCATCGGGCCCGGTCCCTCTGATGACGAAGCTGGGCTTCCAGGTGAGAAGCTGCATGGGCGGACTCGTGCGACCGTCCTTGCGCAGGCGGAGTTCTCCCTCTGCGCCGACGGGAACTTTCAACGCATATCCGGTGCCCGTCACGTTCGTTGTTTGCAGCGCCGTCGTTTTGCCGATGTCGATCGTTACCGTGCTGATGTCGGGCAGGTTTCCGGGGGCGTCGCCGATGATGAGTTCGGCGTTGTCGGGCGAGCGGGCTTGCAGGGCGGCGTTGCCGATTTCGTCGAGGAAGAAATCGCTAATGACGGGGGCAAACGTCAAGATGGGCGGAAGGCCCGTCGTATCCTCCTCGGTTCGATAAAACAGCATCGCGCCGCGGCTGGCGATGAGGCCGTTCGTATAGCCCTTCGCAAACATCGCGGCGAACGCTTCGGCGATGGACATGTTGGTGATCGGTGGGACATTCTCTTCGAGGAAGGGAATGCTTTTCGTGGAGAGTTCCTGGTTGGTTCCGCACATTAACTGGAAGAAATTCAGACCGGCGCGAAACGCGGCTACTGGATGCGGCTTGTTCATCCACGCCATGTACGTCCCGCCGACACATCGCTCGTCGAGTACATCGCGGAAATGGCTGTTCTGGCTTGCGTCAAAACCGCGACACGAGTTCAGGTACATGAAGGTGCGGTCGGGAAAATTGTTCTTGTCGTATTCGCGGATGAACAGCGGCGTGACGCAATAGAACTCTTTTCGCTCTTCCGGTTTGTTGCGCGAGCGCAACGTCGCGTGCATGATCATTAGTCTGCGACAATCGACGTCCTTTTGATACGTCGCCCGATTGGCGTCGGTGACTTCCGTGGTGGTGAGCACCCACTGCGTACTCGGTGATCCGAAGCACGTCGGGATGGGTTCGTTGGGATCGATACCGGATGGATCGGCTGTAAGGTCCTGAATGCTCGGAGCCCGCCATCCGCCATGCGATTCGGTATAGATCACGCCGTAGTCGGACAGGTGCGTGAAGAGGTCCACGTTTAAATCGGTTTGCGTGACGACGTAACCAAGGTCTTCGAGCATCGATGCGATTTGCGGGCGGTTGTCCTCGTGGGGCCAGTCGGCGTGAAAGGGCGTTAACCCGTTGGCGACGACGGCTCTGTTGCTCGCGGGTATCAGGAAGCTGGAGTCGGGGAGCTCGGGGATGATCTGGGTCCGCCTCACCTTGGCGATTGGCCGCAAGGGGAAGCTGCCGGAGAAGCCATTTTGGTTTGCCGCGTCGGCTTCGTTGACGAGTTGTGACCAGGTTTCCTCATCGTGTCCGTCGTTTTCGTCATCGTAGATGGCAAACAACCGCGTCTCACCATTTTCAAAGTCAGCCCAGACGACGTCGCTGTGTTCGTCGATTTCGGCGGCTTCGACGTTGGACTTGCTTTGCAACTCTGCGAGCATCGCCATGCGCGTTTCGTCCACGTCGGCTCCGTCGTCGAGCATTTGCAGTGCGTTGTCGAACACCTCTTTCGCGGTGTTGGTGTTGGATTGTGCGTCGTTGGAATTGCCCGACGAGTCGCCGTTGTTGCCATCGTTGCTGCCGTCAGGCGTGTTCATGCATCCGGTCAATACGGTTGCGCACAAAATGAGCAGAATGGTTGAATAGGTTTTGGTTTTCATGACGGCCCCCACAGCGTGATGTCGTGGATCGCAGATCGGTTGCCAACCGAATCTGTTGAGTCGGATTGGCAGATCGCGGCCCTCTCAAATCCCAACCCGCCATCGTAGGAAGTCACGGTTGGCGGTTCAAGCCATCACCCGTCAATGACCTGTAGTGCTGTTTGTGGCCGTCCAACCATGAAAAAACCGGGGAGCCATGGCGGTTCCCCGGTTCGATCCTGCTTTGCCAAATTGTCCGTGCTTCCGTTGTGCAAGCCCTACATGCGAAGCTCGCGGCATAGGAACGCCAGCTTGTCGGCGCTTTCTTCGATTCGCATGGTGGTTGGTTTTCCTGCACCGTGGCCGGCGCGGGTTTCTATTCTGATTAGGGTTGGGGCTTCGCCGGCTTGGGCGGCTTGGATGGCGGCGGCGAACTTGAAGCTGTGGGCTGGCACGACTCGATCGTCATGGTCGCCGGTCGTGATCATGGTGGCTGGGTAGCTGGTTCCTTCCTTGACGTTGTGTAGCGGTGAATAGGCGTACAACGCTTCAAACTCGTCCTTTTCGTCCACTGATCCGTAATCCGACATCCATGCCCAGCCGATTGTAAAGTCCTTGAACCGCAGCATATCCAGTACACCGACGGCTGGCAGGGCGGCTGCGAAGAGGTCGGGTCTTTGCGTGATGCATGCGCCGACGAGCAACCCGCCATTGCTACCGCCTGCGATCGAAAGTTTTTCGGGGCGCGTGTATTTGTTGTCGATCAGCCACTCGCCGGCTGCGATGAAGTCGTCGAAGACGTTTTGCTTGGTGAGCTTTGTACCGGCTTGATGCCAATCGCGACCGTATTCGCCACCTCCGCGAATGTTGGCCACCGCGTAGACACCGCCCATTTCCATCCACACGAGGTTTGTGACACTGAATCCAGGAGTAATCGGAATGTTGAATCCACCGTACCCGTACAACAGCGTCGGGTTATCACCGGTTTTCCAAAGTCCCTTCTTATGGGTGATGAACATGGGGACGCGGGTGCCGTCCTTGCTCGTGTAGAAAACCTGCTTGGTAACATAGCGCGCCGGATCGACATCGACGTTGGGTTTGCGATAAAGCGAACTGGTGTTCGTCGTGAAATCGTAGCGGTAGATCGAACTTGGGGTGCTGTAGCTGGAATACGAATAGAACGTTTCTGTGTCGCTTCGTTTACCACCAAAACCGCCGGCACTTCCGATGCCTGGCAATTCAATTTCGCCAGCATCGGTTCCATCGAGATCGTACAGACGCACTTGTGTGTGGGCATCTTTGAGATACATGCCGACGAACGTGTCGTTGATCAGATTGACGCCGCGCAGGGTTTCTTCGGATTCGGCGATGACTTCGCGCCAGTTGCTGCGGGCTGGGTTGTTGGTGTCGATGGCGATCACGCGGCCCTTCGGCGCATCGAGATCGGTGCGGAACCAGAACACCGGGCCGTCGTTGTCGATGAAGGCGTACTGCGCTTCGAGAACATCGATGAGCTTGACAACTTCTGAACCGGGAGTGCTTAAATCCTTGTAATACAGGCGGTTTTTGCGTTCGGTGCCTTTGCTGACAGAGATGATCAGGTAGCGGCCATCATCGGTGACACCGCCCGAGAATCCCCAATCCTTATGGTCGGGACGTTCGTAGACCAGTTCGTCGGCTGACTGCGGTGTGCCGAGTCGGTGGTAGTAAAGTTTGTTGTATTCGTTAAGGCTGCGGAGGGCGTCGTCGCTTGAGGGTTCGTCGAAGCGCGAGTAGTAGAACCCGGCACCGTCTTTGGTCCATGATGCACCGTAGAACTTGCACCACTTGATGACGTCGGGCAGATCGCGACCGGTTTCGATTTCACGGACTCGCCATTCGACCCAATCAGAACCCCCTTCGGATACCGAGTAGGCGATGTACTTGCCACCACCGCTGATTTCGTAATTCGACATTGCGACGGTGCCGTCTTCGGAGAACGTGTTCGGATCGATGAGGACTGTCGGCTCTTCAGAAAGATCGCGGGTCGTGTAAAGAACCGAGTGGTTTTGCAGTCCGTCGTTCTTATAGAAGAAGTAGCGGCCACCCTTCTTGTATGGCGTGCCGTATTTCTCGTAATTCCAAAGCTCGGTGAGACGTTTGCGGATCTTGTCGCGCTGGGGGATGCCTTCGAGGTAGCCGAAGGTCAGCTTGTTTTCGGCTTCGATCCATTCACGCGATTCCGGCGCGTCGGGGTCTTCCAGCCACCGGTACGGATCGGGAACTTTCACACCGTGGTAAGTATCAACGACGTCGCCTTTGCGGGCTTCGGGGTAGTCGAAATTACGTTTCTCTACGCAGCCAGCCGCCACCACGAAAACCAAAGTGAGTAAACCCAATACGCGTTTCATTTGCGTCTCCAAAGTCGATGAGGAATTGTGTTTTCAATTGTGCGGGTTCGCCTGTCCGCGCGAATTGTGACCGTGGTATTGTGCTTTTTTGGAGGGGTGTCGCAAGTGTTGGGGCTATGTGAACGGATGTTTCGATAGGTTGGATTGTCGGAAGTTGTCGGATTGTAGGGACGGGCTGACGGGCAGCCATGTAGGGTCCGCTGTGCAGACCGAAATTCAGATTTGCAACGCATCGGTCCGCACAGCGGACCCTACACTTTGCGCCAGGGCGTGTCAGCCGCCTGCGTGCCGTCTTCGAGTTTCTTCAATTCATAGTCGCCGAACAGATTCGGAGCTTCTTTTTGAAG
>BQJS01000112.1 GCA_021604825.1 Phycisphaerae bacterium
CAACGGAGATTGACGCATGGCAGTCAAGCGGATTGGAGTCCTGACCGGTGGAGGTGACTGCCCTGGTCTGAATGCGGTGATACGGGCGGTGTCCAAAACCGCGATCAACGATCACGGGTGGGAAGTCATCGGTATCGAAGACGGCTTCATGGGGATCATTCGCAATCGCATGCATCCGCTCTCGATGAAGGATACGTCAAACATCCTGACGCAGGGCGGGACAATTCTCGGGACCAGCAACAAAGCCGACCCGGCGAACTTTATGGTTGGTATCGACGAAGATGGCAAGCCCGTGTTTGAAGATGTGACGCCGCGATGCGTGGAACATGTTGCGGCGCGCGAGTTGGATGTGATCGTCTGCATCGGTGGCGATGGCACAATGAGCGGTGCGTCACACTTGGTGACGACGGGGATTCGATGCATTGGCGTGCCCAAGACGATTGACAATGACCTGATGCACACCGAAGTCACGTTCGGATTTCATACCGCAGTTGAAATCGCGACTGAAGCGCTGGACCGTATCCACACCACGGCGTCGAGCCACCATCGGGTGATGCTCGTTGAAATGATGGGGCGAAATGCGGGTTGGCTCACATTGTATGCAGGGGCCGCGAGTGGTGCGGATGTTATTCTGTTGCCGGAGATTCCTTACGATCTGGATGTCGTATGCGACTATTGCAAGACGCGCAGCAAGCGTGGCAAAGCGTTTACGATCATTGCCGTTGCGGAAGGGGCGAAGCCGATCGGCGGCGACGTGGTGGTTGATCAGATCGTGGTGGACTCTCCGGATCCGATTCGCCTCGGGGGCGTGAGTACGCAACTTGCACGTAAGATCGAAGAGAAGACGCGCCTGGAATGTCGGGCGACGGTGTTGGGCCATGTGCAGCGCGGAGGTACACCGAGTGCTTACGACCGGGTGCTTGCAACGCAATTTGGTTTTCACGCCACGGAGTTGATTGCGTCGGAGCAGTTTGATCGGTTGGTAGTCATGCAGAAGGCGGAGTTATCCAGCGTGCCTATTACGGAAGTGGCTGACCAGCAACGGACGGTCGAGTTGGATGACCCACTCATTCGCGCATGCCAGGCGATTGGCGTGAGCTTTGGTACGGCCCATCTCTAAGTTGGCGACTTCTAAGATTGCGCATATCTCCAATCGATGCCGATTCAATGTCGGCAACGTGAACGTTGGGGCGTTTTGCGCCGCAGATGCACAAATCGCCCAAAATCCGGCCTTGCAATTCGCTCTATCTCGTTACTTGACAGAAACTTACAAATTTCGGCAGATTGACTGCCCCCTGCGCCCGCGCTACGATCGAAGTGGAGCCGTCGGGGATCGTTTCTCGGCGAACGGATGTATTCCCAAAACGCGATCGGGCGGCGGAATTCTGTAGACGTACGCCGCGCTGGGCCTGATTATCGTGTCCGGACGGAATTGCCATTGGCAAAGCCTTTATGCATTGTGGTCTGCATGCCGATGCGAGATATGGGGCCTTGCTGCAAAAGGGACTGTGCAGATTTCGGAGGTATTGAGCGATGGCGAGCAAAAGTGAACTGATCGACCTTATCAATAGTAAGATCGACGTTAAGCGCTTCCACGATCAGCATTGGAAGGGCAGCATCTGGGACTACCTGGACTTGGTGGCGAAGAATCCCTCTATCGCCCGCAACGCATTCCAACGACTTTACGACATGATCCTCCACTACGGGACCGAGCGGTACAAGGTCAATCGCGAGGACATGATTCGTTACAACTTCTTCACCGACCCGATCAACAACGGTGCCGACGGAATCTTCGGTCTCGACAAGACGCTGATGAATCTCGTCGATGTGTTTCGGTCGGCGGCATACGGGTATGGAACTGAGCGGAGAATTCTGCTTCTGCACGGGCCGGTGGGTTCGTCAAAGAGTACGATCGTGCGGTTGCTGAAGCGCGGCATCGAGCATTATTCAAAACTGGAAGAAGGCGCGGCGTACACATTTTCGTGGAAGGTGACCAATGCCGACGGCGTCGAACAACTCTGCCCGTGTCCGATGCATGAAGAACCGTTGAAGCTGATTCCGGTCGAAGCACGCGAAGAAGTTCTTAGTCGCATCAACGGCGACCTGCCCGAGAACCGTCGCATTCGAATCGAAGGGCACCTCGATCCGTTCTGTCGAAAAATGTTCGACGATTTACAAGTCAAGTACGAGGGCGATTGGACCAAAGTGATGGACCACGTCGTCGTGCAGCGTTTGATACTCTCCGAAAAAGATCGACGCGGTATTGGGACGTTTCAACCGAAGGACGAAAAGAACCAGGATTCGACCGAACTGACCGGTGACATCAACTACCGTAAGATCGCCGAATACGGCAGCGACAGTGATCCACGGGCGTTTAACTTCGACGGAGAGCTGAACGTCGCGAACCGTGGCGTTGTCGAGTTTATTGAAGTCCTCAAGCTGGACGTGGCGTTCTTGTATGACTTGCTCGGTGCGTCGCAGGAGCATTCGATTAAGCCCAAGAAGTTCGCCCAGACCGACATCGATGAGGTCATCATCGGGCATACCAACGAGCCGGAATACAAGAAGCTGCAAGCCAACGAGTTGATGGAGGCCTTCCGCGATCGCACGATTCGCATCGACGTGCCATACAACATCAAGCTTGCCGACGAAATCAAGATTTACGACAAGGATTTTAACAAGGACAAGATTCGAGGCGTACACATCGCTCCGCATACCTTGGAGACTGCGGCGATGTGGGCGGTCCTGACCCGTTTGGAAGAACCGAAGAAAGCCGGCCTGAGCCTGATGCAAAAGCTCAAGCTTTATAATGGGCGGACGATTCCAAACTTCACCGAAGATTCGGTCCGCGAACTACGCGACGAAGCTCCGCGCGAAGGCATGCAGGGGATCTCACCGCGCTACATTCAAGATAAGATCTCGAACGCCCTCGTGTCAGATCAAGCCCAAGAAGAGAACTGCGTCAATCCATTTATGGTGATGAACGAACTCGAAAGCGGATTGTCGCATCATAGTCTGATCAACGACGAAGAACTCAAGAAGCGCTATCGCGAGTTATTGGGCATGGTCAAAGAAGAATACGAAGACATCCTCAAGAGCGAAGTGCAGCGGGCGATCAGCGCCGACGAAGACGCCATCAAGCGGTTGTGCTCGAATTACATCGAAAACGTTCGAGCCTATACCCAGCACGAGAAGGTACGCAACAAATACACCGGTAAGGATGAGGAACCGGATGAGCGCTTGATGCGGTCGATCGAAGAAAAGATCGACATCCCCGAATCACGGAAAGACGACTTCCGCCAGGAAATCATGAATTACATCGGAGCGTTGTCACTCGATGGCAAGCGCTTCGAGTATCAGACCAACGCGCGCCTGCACAAGGCGTTGGAATTGAAGCTGTTTGAAGATCAGCGCGATACGATCAAACTCAAGAACGTGGTGTCCGGTGTCGTCGACGACGAAACGCAAGCGAAGATCGACGTCGTCAAGCAGCGCCTCATCAAATACTTCGGGTACAACGAAACGAGCGCCACGGACGTGCTCAACTACGTCGCCAGCATCTTTGCAAGGGGCGACGCCGAAGCCAACGAATAGATTCAATGCGTCGAACTTGGGGGCGAAGCATGGGCAACAGATGGTCATTCGCCGCTCGCTTGAGGCATGGGGGTAATGCACAAACGCCATGAAGATCGCCAAGGACCACCAACGATTTCGTCAGATCGTCAAGGGGAAGATCCGCAAAGACTTGCGGAAGTTTCTCTCGCAGGGTGAGCTTCTAGGCCGTGAAGGCAAGCGTTCGATCAGCATTCCCGTTCGCAACATCGACACGCCTCGATTCCGCTACGGCGACAACAGCGATTCCGGTGTCGGTAGCGGCGACGGTCAGCCGGGCGATGAAGTCGGTTCGGGCGAAGGGTTGGGACCGGGCGGCACGCAGGAAGGCCAGCACATCTTAGAAGTTGAAGTTGGTCTGGACGAGTTGGCGGACATCCTGGGCGAAGAACTGCAACTGCCCCGCATCCAACCGCGCGGGCGCAAGAACATCACTTCAGAGCGCGATCGCTATACCGGCATCAGGCAGTCTGGCCCCGAATCGCTAAGGCACTTCAAGCGCACGTTTCGCAAGGCACTGCGCCGGCAGATCATGAGCGGTGCTTACGACCCATCGCGTCCTCGTATCATCTTTGAACGTGGCGACAAAGTCTATCGAAGTTGGAAGACGGTGCGCAGTCCGCAATCCAATGCGGTCATTATTTACATGATGGACGTCTCCGGTTCGATGGGCAGTGAGCAGAAAGAGTTGGTGCGATTGGAGGCGTTTTGGATCGACGCGTGGCTGCGGCGCAACTACCAGGGCATCGAAAGTCGATACATCGTCCATGATGTTCGGGCGGGCGAAGTGGATCGCGAGACGTTCTTTCGATTGCGCGAGGACGGCGGGACGCGCATCTCGAGCGCGTTTCGATTGGCCCGCGATTTGCTCGAAACCACGTACGATGCCAACGAGTGGAACGTTTACCTCTTTCATTTTTCTGACGGAGACAACAGCAGCGAGTCGGACAGCCGCGAATGTTGCCGGATGTTGTCGGAAGACTTGTTGCCGCAGATCAATCTCTTTGGATATTGCCAGGTGGCCAGCGCTTACGGCAGCGGGAATTTTATCAACGTCCTGCATGAAAACCTGCCCGATATCGACAACTTGATCACGTCACGGGTCAATACCAAAGACGATATTTACGACAGCATCAAGACGTTTTTTGTGAGCGGTCAATAGACTAGGAATGAAGCAGCCAATTGGCGGGCGAGATGAAACGGGTCCTACCGAAAATCCTGGCGGAGTATGCAGAATCCATCGCGGAATATGCGCGCCTTGAAGGACTCGATTTCTACCCGACCATCTTCGAGATGCTCGAAAGCGACGAGATGAGCCAGGTGGCTGCCTACGGCGGATTCCCACAGCGCTATCCACATTGGCGCTTCGGGATGGAATACGACCGCCTTCGCAAGCAACATACGTATGGGCTTGGCAAGATTTACGAGATGGTGATCAACAACGACCCGTGCTATGCATACCTCTTGCGCGACAACGCCCTCGTCGATCAGAAAACCGTCATCGCCCATGTCTACGGGCACTGCGATTTCTTCAAGAACAACCAATGGTTCTCGAAAACCAATCGCCGCATGATGGACGACATGGCCAACCACGCCACGCGCGTCCGGCGTTACATTTCGCGCCACGGTCTGGACCCGGTCGAGGAATTCATCGACACCTGCCTGTCCGTCGAAAACTTGATCGACCCGCACTCGGTCTTCATGCAGCGGCGCGAAAGTCGATCGGCAACCAAGCAACGGGTTGCAGCCCATGAGCGCGGTGAAAGAGAAATCGCCGATGGCGAGAAATATCCGGCGAAGTCGTACATGGATCGCTACATCAATCCTCCGACGCGTCCCGGAGACGAGGCCTCCGATCAGGACATGGAGGTCGAACTGAAACATCGCTCAGTTCCAGCCCATCCCATGCGCGACGTGCTGTTGTTTATTTTGGAGAACGCACCGCTGAAGGATTGGGAGGCTGACGTCCTTTCGATCGTGCGAAGCGAAGCGTACTACTTTGCACCGCAGGGCCAAACGAAGATCATCAACGAAGGTTGGGCGAGCTATTGGCACTCGACGATCATGACGCGTTATTGCCTGCAAGCCGAAGAGTTGGTGACGTATTGCGATCACCACTCCGGAACGCTCGCGACCAGTCCCGGTCGTATGAATCCGTACAAACTCGGTATCGAGTTGCTCCGCGATGTCGAAAAGCGTTGGAATACCGGGCGGTATGGCCCCGAATACGATGCCTGCGACGACATGGCCACGCGCCGAAACTGGGGAAAGGACAAAACCCCAGCAGGACGCGTCGTGGGGAGAGGGTCGCCGGGGCGTGAAAAGATCTACCAAGTGCGCTCAATCTACAACGACGTGACTTTCCTCGACGAATTTCTAACACCCGAGTTTGTCGATGAGCAGAAGTTGTATCATTACCGCTACGACCCAACCACCGGGCGGATGGTCGTGGTCAACCGCGATTTCAACCGCATCAAGCAACAGATGCTATTCATGCTGACGAACCATGCCCAGCCCTACATTTACGTGCTCGACGGCAACTACCGAAATCGCGGGGAACTCTACCTCGGGCATCGTCACGGCGAAATCGATCTGGATATCAAGTACGCCAAGGAAACGCTCAAAGCGCTTTACCGTTTGTGGCGGCGTCCGGTCCACATCGAAACGGTCATCGACGACGATCCAATCCTGTTCAGCTTCGACGGCGAGCAATCCACCCAGCAGAGTATCGATGACGCGACGTCGGTTCCAGCCAACTCGTTTGTCTAGGCAAGACATTCAAAGCAGATCATCGTCCATTCACATTGAAAACAGTCTAGTCCTCTTGGACGTATGCGCAATTCGCGTTCAGAATTGGTGGGTATCGGACACATGACCGGCTGTACTTTTGCGGCGCACCCGTCGGAATCGTACATAGTAGTTTGTCGGGTGCATCAGGAGAATGCCAGGCCGGCGTTGCGATATATCGGGGCTCGAGATCATGTCGGAACAACCCAACTTTGCAAAGATTCCAACATCGGCGGTACGGGCGTTGGCCGACGCCGAAGGTGGAAACATCGAAGTATACCTGCCATCGTCAGATGGTAAGGGGCCGGTGTTTTATTCAGACTCCGCACACGGCGGAAAGGGCCCGGACCTAAGTCGCCTGCTAGAAGGTGGCGTTTCGACGATCCTGGTGCGAAGCGACGAACTTCTCGAGTTCGAAAAATCCATTGAGAGTCGCATTGATACGATTCTCAGTAACCCAAACGTACCCGCCGTCGACAAAGCCGAAATCGTTCACAATGCCGGCACGTCCGCTGCGAAGAATCTACTGAGTTCGTCTGTGTCCAAGGACAGTTTGTCTCGGGCGAATAACTTGGTCGAAACCATTCTTTCGAGTGTGACGGGTGACGCTCGAATCGCTGGGCACATGTTTCAGATGGCCGGTCACGAACGGACGACAGCCAGTCACATGCAAATGGTTTCGACGCTGGCGATCTTGTTTGGGTACGAATTATTCGGAAGCGATGAAAAGCTCCTCAGGGCGCTGGGCTTGGCTGGCATGCTGCACGACATTGGCAAGCTTTCAATCCCCGCCGATGTGTTGAATCGTCCCGGACCACTTTCGCAGGAGGAAGTGTTGCTCCTGCAACAGCATCCAATCGAAGGCGTGCGGCTTATCGGTGACGATGATTGCGTTCCGCCCATCGCGCGGCAGTTCATTCTCCAGCATCACGAACGCATCGACGGACGCGGTTATCCGCTCGGAATCTCTGGTGACGAAATCCTGCCAGGTTCGCGTGCACTAAGCATTGTCGATTCATTTCACGCCATGATTGGACCACGGGCGTATCGATCGCAACTGGGCGTCACTGAGGCCAACCGCGTCATGGGCTACCAAGCCAACCGCCAGTTCGACGCCGACATGCTCAAATGTTGGACAAGCCTTTGTGAAAAGAAGGAGGCGGCTGTTTCCAATAGCGAACGAGTCGCTGGCGCCAGTGACGACGGTGAAGAAGACACATCCGCCCGTCACGAAAACGCGCTGAAGCGGGCGGGCCGACTGTCTGTTCATCAACGGCGACCACGCCATCGGTTTCGGGGCACGTCGGTGGTTCGATGCATGCACGCCGGTTCGCTCAATTCGGCGGAGTCGGGGATTGGCGAATTCGGAGCGTGTGTATTCGATCTATCCCGGGGTGGCATGTGCGTACTGAGTGCTCATCCGTTGTACCGTGGCGAGATTCTAAACGTACGTATGAGGGTCGGAAAGGATTACGAATGGCTCAAGACGATGGTCTCGTGGTCGCGCCGACACGAGGAGAACGTCTTCAAAGTCGGACTGCGATTCCTTGGACGTATCGATGAGCATTCTATTCACGAGCGGACCGATGTGATTCCGATGGGCGGTTATATTTCAGTTACGACTTCTGACGACGAAGCGGCAAGTGACACGCAGGACGCCAAGCCAACCGTCAAATCAGAGTCACAGAGTCGCAGCGACATTGCTTCGGCGATCACGCAGCTCGAAACCATCGCCCAAAAACGCGACCAGTCGATATCGGCGCAGCAGGTGGTCATCGCGCTGTCAATGTCGAACGACAAACCCGTTCGGATCAAAGCGATCGATATTTTGTCCACGATGGGCGGGCGGGCGACGCGCAGCGCTTTGGTTGACCTTCTCCATGACGCCGACATCGATGTGCGCGAGCGGGCGATCTTTGCGGTGGGGATCGGTAAGATTTACGAATCTGCGTCGGCGCTTCGGGGCCTCCTGGATGATCCGGAAGAGAAAATCGCGCTCAATGCGGCTGGTGCCCTCGGGCAGATGAACGATTGGAGTGGTTTCAATTTCGTCGCCAAGACGATGGAGGGCAACGGAAAACACGTGCGGTTGGCCGTCCGGGCATTCAGTGACATCACCCAGCACCGATTCAGTTCGAATCGCGATGGCATTGCCTCGGCGAAGCGCTATCTCAAAGCCAAACGCAAAGAACTGGAAGGCCGAGCCAGCGGCGCGATGGCCGGCGCGCGCTAGGGCGTTCTCTCGGCGAGTCCAGCGGACGCCCAATTTGTCACTCCCGCGCACGCGGGAGTCCAGAAAAGGGGAAGACCATCGTGTGGCGCCTGGATTCCCGCGTGCGCGGGAATGACGGAATGCATTTCTGAAGACGTGAACGCAGACAATCAAGAATTGCGCCTGCAACACGCCCAAAAAAACGCGAGTAAAAAGCAGAGAAACCGCGCTCCGTTCTTGAGCCTCGACGCTTTCGCATCAAGACTTGGCAACGTTGCGCGGCTTCCCGTTCGCATCCTTGCGATGTCGTCCAGTCGTCCCTGACCTGCAAGCCATCGTGTTTCGCCAAAGGCGGCACACATGGATCTGGGTTCCAGACGCGTGACGGTCCACTCTTTCAAGCCAACCCTCACGAACTACTTATCGGATTAACTATTATTGGCAATTTAGGTATTCTGTGGCGAGTTTTGTTTGATTGAACAGACTCGATGCGATTGCGTGTTATCAGGATTGGGAGAGCGGTTGTGACGCTATCTGTCACGGTCGCCGCGTTGCAATTCGTCCAGCAGCGCCATCGGGTGATTCGCCCATTTTTCAGCTTCCATCGGGGTGATTTCACCAGCGCGCACCAGGTTGGCGAGCGATCGCTCCAGGGTGATCATCCGTTCGTCGGGCGTGTCTTTGGTTCGCGTTTGCAGCAGCGAATAGACCTGTTCGGTTTTGGCGAGGCGGATCAGGTTGGCCATCGCGTAGGTGTTGTTGAGCAGTTCCATTGCCACGACCCGTCCGTTGCCATCGGCGCGGGGGATCAACTTCTGCGAAATGATGTGGCTGAGCCCGAGCGAAAGCTGGCTGGCGATTTCGTCCTGTTGTCCGGTGGGGAACATGTCGAGGATGCGCGTAATGGTTCCGCGGACGTCGCGGGTATGCAGCGTCGAAAAAACCAGGTGGCCGGTCTCGGCTGCGGTTAATGTCCAACTCGTCGAGTCGCGGTCGCGCATCTCGCCGACGAAGATGACGTCGGGGTCTTCGCGCAAACAATCGCGGAGGCCAAGTTCGTAACTCGGTACGTCGCGCCCCACTTCGCGCTGTGAGATGATCGCTGACTTGGATGTCAATCTGTATTCGATCGGGTCTTCAAGCGTGATGATGCGGCAAGGGCGGTTCTCGGCGATGCGGTCGATCAGTGAGGCGATCGTCGTACTCTTGCCCGCGCCGGTAATACCTGTGAGCAAAACGAGCCCATGCTGACGGTTGACTATATCCTGCCAGACGTTGTTGGGAAATCCGATCGTCGAAACGTCGGGGATGGTGTTCTCAAGCGCCCGAATCGCCAGGGCGAATCCGTCGTTGTCGCGAAAACAGTTGATCCGAAACTGCATCAACTCGGTGATGAACGAGCTATCGACCGAGCCTTTTTCCAGAAGGATGGGCCATTCTTTCTCGCTGACGATCGTCTTGGCCAACGCTTCAATCGTATTGCTGTCGAGTGGTGTGCCTTTCATCCGCTGCAAATCGCCATCGACACGATAGATCGGAGTGCAGCCGACCTTGAGGTGCAGGTCCGACACGCGCATCGTGCCACGCTTCGAGAAGTATTCGAGCAGGTCGTACATGCTGAGCTTGCGCTTCTCGGTGGCTTGGTAGATGGGCTGCTTGATGGTTTCGGCGTCTATCATTCGCGACTCGATTCAATGGCACGTTTCATGCGGATTCGTCTTTGATTGCATCGACCAAATGCCGCTCACGTCTTGATCGGCAAGCGATCAGTGGATGGCGGGCTCGTTTGGATCAATTCGGCGTAATGCGTCGGGCAAAACCGCGTGCCGTCTGGCAAGTGGTATACCTTCGGATGGACGGTTTCACAAACCGAACAAATCCCGCGCGATGCCGGGGGGAAGGGTTGGCCGGCGTCGTCGAAGCGCTCCTTGTGACGCTGGGCTTCGGCACGCTTCTGACTGCGCCGCCACGTCCAGAAGTTAAAACCCGTCCACATCGCGATCACGAATCCCAACGCCAACACCGACAGAATGATCGCCCCGATGAGCAGAAAGATATTCCCGCCGAACATGTGCAAACGGGATGCGACTATTAGAGTTGCCATAGCCCTTTGAACTCTTTTCAGTTCACAATTCGGCGTGAAGGTGGCCAGACCCATTGCCGGAACGGACACACCACACAATCAGTATTACGGCAAACGGGCGCCGAGGTCGCAATTCGCCAGATTCATTACGCCGAATCGATTTGAACCTGCCTTCAAGCATCGAAGGGTGTTTCGTTGTCGGCCCATCGCGATTCAGATAGGCTTTGAAGCGCGAACCGAACGGTCCAGCCAAACGTCGAGTGGGTAGAAGCCGCCCATCAAAAGGATCGCCCATGTCAGAATTCTCGATTGACCCCGAAGACGGAACAATCCACCTGTCCAGTGGTGCGTCGCTCAATGCCAACCTGACGCAGAAAGCCCTTCGCGCCGATCCCGCGTTCGCCGACGCCCGCGATCGGGACTACGGCACGCTACCTTGGGTTCACTTTGAGTTTTGCGGCGGGCAGGTGGATGGGCACAATCTTTTTGTCAGCGCGTGCTTTTACGATCAGACGCTCGTGGACGTGTCGATCTCAGCCGACCTCTACCCGCCCGGTGCGAAGGATTGGTCGAGTTACTCATTCGATACTGAAACCGAAATCAAACTTTATCATGATGAACTGCTAAGGCAGATGTTCAACAGCAAGCCCAAGAAGATTCGGCCCATGGAGATGCAGTCCAAGCAGCACGCACCACTGGGCAGGGCGATCTACTGGCCATTCAAATGGGGCCGCACCGGTTCGTATCACGACTCCAAAGGCGGCGGGACGTATATCTGCGTTGCATACGGCAAGCGAAAAGAAGAATGCTCGATCGCGTATCGAAAGCGAGAACCTTAGAAGTATACGGGTACTCGATGACACTGATTCCCAAGTCAATCAAGTTGTGGCTAAGACGACGGCCGGTTTTGCGGCAGGTGTTGTTGTACGGCGGTGGGGCGGCTTGTCTGTTGATTCTTGGCTTGTGGGTGATGGGGCGGTTTTGGTGTCTTGAGGTTTCGTCGCGGAAGATGACCATCCTCGTCCAGGAGGGTGTGCTAAACTTCATGTATGTTCGAGATGGGATGATCTCTTCTCAACTGACGGGCTACGTCACGCCGATCGAGACTGAAATCTGGACGCGGCATTGGTGGATAGACAGTTCGAGGCACCTGACGTCTACCATGTGGAGCATTCCGCTTTGGATGTTCCTGGTGCCAAGCGTAATCGCAACCATCGTCAGCTGGCGAAGCCGACCCGATCCAAATTCCCATCGATGCCAGTATTGCGACTATGATTTGAGGTGTAACGAAAGCGGTGTCTGCCCGGAATGTGGTACAGAGATATGATCCGCAAATCCATCTTGGTCATTCTGACGCTGCTTACCTTCATAACGTTGGTTGCCTATGTGTTGAGCTACACGGTGAAGAGCAAGCTGGAGTGTTTCGCTCCTGGCGAGGAATACATCGACGGAATGCTCACCAAAGACCTTGCGCTCTTGCAAGTGATCGGGGAGTTTGAATCAATCTTCACCAATAATGCACATGCCAAAGGCCTGTTGGTAAGGCTCTGGAAAGCTGAAGATGGTACGCGGGCCAGCTTTTGGGCGCACGATGGGGCTATTGCGTACATTCAAATTGATCCTTTGGCCCAAGGATCTAAGTTTGTACCCGTAAGATCCAAAAGGTGGGCTGGTTTCGAGATTGAGGACAAGTTTACGACGGGGCCATGGGTCACGTCGCTCCAATACGATCAGATGCCGTTAGCTGGCCAACGATGGTGCAGCGAGTCCTTTTGTAGAGCTTACACCGCCTCAATGCCGCTTTGGTTTCCAGTGTTGGTTTTCGGAGCGTATCCTTTCGCGGTACTCGTAGTCGCGCCCTTCCGCCGCCATCGTCGCCGCAAACGCAACGAGTGTATCCATTGCGGGTATAACCTGACGGGGCTTCCCGAGCCGAGGTGTCCTGAGTGTGGGGAAGGCGCGTGATTCGCAAGGCAGTCAACTGGTGTTTCATCCTGCTCTCCACCGCCACGCTCGTGCTTGCTCTCCTTAGTTTCGTAATTGACTCCCAACTTGAGTGTTTCGACCTTGCCAACCTGACACCTCAGCCTGATATCATCGAGAATTTTGAAACCGGCGAAAGTCGATTCGTCGAACGCGAGGAGATGGTTGAGTATTTACCGGGCACGTTCATCGTGAAAGACGCCGGATTCGCCGATTGGCTTAACATCGACCGCAAGGGGGAGGTGCCCCCGATGATGCGAGGGTTACTGCTTTATAAGCACGACTATGGAGGCGGCACAAGGGCTTACGTCGGTGCGGCTGATGGATCGCTGTTTCTTTCTTACTTTGAATTGTGGTTGCGAGGGTCCCGAGCGATCCGAACTGGCGATGACTACTTCTTTTTCTCAATCGAAAATGATTGGACTGGTTTGATAAAAGGGTTGGCTGATCCATATTGGCGCAGCCAAATAGCGTCCTTAAGTCAGGAAGAACTCAAGAGTGCCCGCGAAGAAAACGCGACGGTGTGGGTTCTTCGAATTCCGTTGTGGGTTCCGTTCCTGCTATTCATTTCTATACCAACGGGGTTGATGGTCGTCGGCGTTCTTCGGCGTCATCGCCGCCGCAAAGATAATCAATGTATCCATTGCGGCTACAACCTGACCGGACTGCCCGAACCGAGGTGTCCGGAATGCGGTATGCAATCGTGATATTTGAAACTAGCTAGAAACACGTTGCGGGCGAGATCATGCTTTGTGTCTTTGCATGATTCGCCCGCAACTTTCGTTTGCGCTCCTATGAATTTAGTTGTCGATCATTCTCCGAAGCCCAGTTGCAGATCGGCGAAGTCTCTTAGATCGACGTCTTGGTCACCATCGAGGTCCGTTGTTATGTAGTCCTGTTCGAGGCAACCGGCTGGTCGCGTTCTTTCGGAGCCGTCGTCTGGTCCGGTGAAGCACGCGCCGAACCTCTCGAAGTCGTCCATGTCCACGTCGCCGTCGACATCAAAATCGACATCCGGGCGGGCGAGCGTTCCAGACGAGACCGAATTACCCAGGTTGGCTTGGGCCAGGGCGACGTCGATCGTGTTGATCGTACCGTCGGCGTTGACGTCCAGCCGGGCGTTGGTCGCGCCTTGCACGCTCTCGCCGAGGTGGTCCAGAATCAGATCGACGTCATCCGAATTCGTCAGACCGTTGGGATCGGCATCGCCGACGACGCTGCGAATCACGCAATCGGTGTCTCCACCGAGCGGGGTTCCGCCATCCTGCGACCTGAGCGCTCCAACCAGATCGATCGTGTACATCGCGGCGTCCGGCAAGTCACCTTCTGCGAATTCGATCGTGAGGACGGTCCCGCTTGAACCGCCGTCGAGGCTGACTGACATTGGCGTGTAGCTGGCCGATGACCGATCGACCACGGAGATGTCGCCCGGTTCGAGTGTGGCGTTTGCGGGCTCCATGATTTCGTCAAATTCGACGAGGACAGTCTGGATTCCACCACGTCGCGATTCCGAACTTGGCCCGTCGCTGCCCAAATCGTTCGCCGTCTTGCTGGCGTCGAGCGGGATGGCGATGTCGCCGGCTGCCCCGTGCTCGCGGACGCTTTCCCACGAACTGATTGCCCCGGAGACGCACGGCGTGATTGTCGCTTCACAAGTGATCGGATCGAGTCCGCTGTCCTCGGGGAACGCGACGATGCACTCGACGTTGAATTGAGTTGATGCAACCGTGGTTAGCGTCGGTGACTGAATCGTGGCATCGTCGAAATCGTTGTCGTCGATGTCATTGCTCACACCGTCCGGATTGTCACTGCTCCAGACGAATGCGGTTGGCAGTCCTTGACCGTTGGCGACTTGTACGTCGAGACGGACAGTCACGAATCCGTTTGAGCATGGATCTTGTGCGACCGCGATGCTGCACGACGCGTTGGCCGGCGGGGCGACGGTGATGTTGAATCCTGCACACGCGGTTTCGTTTTCGTCATCCGCCACGCAGACCTCGCCGTTGTAGTTACCCGGTGAGGCGTAGAAGTTGTGGGCTGGTATCTCGCCGTCCATGCCGGCCACATCGCCGGGGTCGCCGAACGGCGCTTCGATCAATTCGATTGCTTCATAACCGTCGCCCTCGCCCCAATCGATGGTGGCTGTGTGCGTGTCGCGCGTTCCAAGATCGTTAAACAACGCGTTGATGCGAGCCGCCTTACCGAATTCAACGGGGCTGCTTGGTTGTTGAACCGATGAGATGCTTGGCGGTTGGTTGAAGACGGTGATGACCAGCGTCTGACAGACCGGGCGTCCGATCAGGTCGCTCGTGCAAACTTCGACGTTGTAGAATCCGTCGTCGGCGTACACGTGTGTGCCAGATAGCTTGGCATCGAATCCGGTGGTCGTCACATCCGCGACATCGAATGGCGTGTCATCGCCCCATGTGATCCTGACGTCTCCCACTGTGGCTGGGTACGGTGTGACTGTTGCGATGACGCCGTCGATCAATTCGCCTTCCGTCACGGTGAAGTCGCCGTTTGTTGCCAGCAATGGAACGCCAATGTTGATGTCGGTGACGGAAGCCTGGGCCGTATTGCCAGCGACATCGACAACTTCGCCGGAAGCACTTTGGCCGAATCCGAACTCGTCCAGCACGATCGTCGCCGGGCAGTCAGCCACGCCAGACCGATCGTCGCCGCATAGGAATTCGACAGTGACAACAGTGTCGTGGTCGCCATTGGCGTTGGCCGGTGGCGTGACGCCTGTGGAAATGGTCGGCGGCGTCCAGTCAATGTTGATTCCGGTCTCACTCGCCGACGACATGTTGCCTGCCAGGTCGATCGCCATGCCGTTTGTGCCGAAGTTGGTTCCTTCGGTGTCGAGCGTGGCTTGAGGTGTGCAACTTTGGACACCAGCCAGACCGTCGGTGCAGATGAAGTTCACCGTGACGATGGAGTTTCGCCAACCGGCATCGTTCGCTTCG
>BQJS01000113.1 GCA_021604825.1 Phycisphaerae bacterium
CGGCGATTCCGGCGCTGATTGGTGCGACGGCTGAGGAAGACGAAGCATTGCGAATTCGTGCGGCGCAGGTTTTGGCGCTCACTTCGTCGGCCAACGGTCAGAAGGCCATCTGCGAAACGGCGCTCGATGCCGAGAATTCACCAGCCGTTCGAATCGCGATGTTCAACGCACTGGCAGAAGCCGCAAAGCGTCAGGGCAACGATCTCGAATCCGATCAGATTCAACGCCTCGTCAAGCAGGCGGCGGACAATTCTGATCTCGCTCTGAGGACGGCTGCCAGTCAGGCATTGGGAGCGCTGAATCTAGACGTGAGCGAAGCCAGCGAGATCATCCGCAATCAGCACAAGGGCTAGTCCGCGTTCAAGCCCAGGCTGAGTTTCCAGACGTGCCACTGCTTTGTGAGCAGTGTTCTTTTGATTCGTCTCCGATGGCCAGGCACTGCTCACAGAGCAGTGGCACGGGGCTCCGGTAGATCCTTGGGGGCGAATGGTGTTGTTGTGAATCATTTCGGCGTCAGATAGACTCCTCCACTCCATATTCTAACGCGATCTTGAGGGCGAAGCTCTAAGTCGCGCGACCCTTGCAATTGCGGTGCATCATGCAAAAGACAACGGAAGAAACGGTGGCTGGCTACGATCCGGCGACCATCGAACCCAAGTGGCAAGCCTACTGGGAAGAACACAAGACCTATCGTCAGCCGAATCCTGGCGACGAGGGTTTTGATGCGTCCAAACCCAAGAGGTACATCCTCGACATGTTTCCGTATCCCAGTGGTGCCGGGCTTCATGTTGGTCATCCACTCGGTTACTGCGCGACGGACATATACTCGCGGTTCAGCCGCATGCAGGGCTATAACGTCTTGCACCCGATGGGGTATGACGCGTTTGGATTGCCGGCTGAGCAGTACGCGATAGAAACCGGCGTGCATCCGGCGATCACCACGCAGAACAACATCGCGAACATGCGGCGGCAACTCAAGATGTTCGGGTTCAGTTACGACTGGGACCGCGAGTTGGCCACCTGCACCCCGGATTATTACAAATGGACGCAGTGGATTTTTCTGCGCCTCTTCAACAGTTGGTTCGACACCAAGTGCGAATGGATTGACGCAAACGGTCGAAAGACGGTCGGCAAAGCGCGACCCATTTCTGAATTGATCGAAGCGCTCGATCGAAGTCAACTCGACATCGACGCCGGCGGTGAGATTGTCTACGAACTGGATTCGTCCAATACAAACTGGTCAACGTTGGATCCGGCTGCGCGCAAACGGGCCATCGATCAATGTCGATTGGCGTTTGTTGACGAAGTGCCCGTCAACTGGTGCCCGGCATTGGGGACGGTACTCGCGAACGAAGAAGTGACCAATGACGGCCGCAGCGATCGCGGCAATCACCCGGTGTTCCGCAAGCCACTGCGACAGTGGATGCTACGGATTACGGCGTACGCCGAGCGTCTCATCGACGATCTGGAACTCGTCGATTGGCCCGAACCGATCAAACTGATGCAGCGCAATTGGATTGGGCGAAGTACCGGCGCGGAAGTTGATTTCCCGATCGCTTCCGGCGGGGCGGATGCGCCTGCGATCGACGATTTTTCCCAATGGCAATCCGCTCGATCTGCGTCGGGTTTTGGGCGCGTGGCTGACGACTCGGTGATCCGTGTTTATACAACGCGACCTGATACGCTTTTTGGCGCAACGTACATGGTACTTGCGCCGGAGCACACTCTGGTTAGTCGCATCACCACGCCTGACCAGCGCGAGGCGGTCGAGGCCTACTTGCGGGCTGCCGTCAACAAGAGCGACCTCGATCGAACGGCCGATACCAAGACCAAAAGCGGTGTGTTCACCGGTGCGTATGCATTCAACCCGGTCAACGGGCAGCGGATTCCGATTTGGGTTGCTGACTACGTACTGATGGGCTACGGCACCGGAGCGATTATGGCCGTCCCCGGTCAGGACCAGCGCGATTGGGATTTTGCGAAGAAATTTGAGCTGCCGATCATCCGTACCGTCAAACCGCCCGAGGATTTCAATGGCGATGCCTACATCGGTGAGGGCCCCGCGATCAACAGTGGTATGCTCGACGGTTTGGAAATCGCTCCGGCGAAGCAGAAGATCATCGAGCATCTCGAATCAACGGGCCAGGGTTGCGGCGCGGTCAACTACAAGCTGCGCGATTGGATCTTTACGCGGCAACGCTACTGGGGCGAACCGTTCCCGATCATGCACAGCCCCGACGGCGAAATGGTCGCGATCGCGGAGGATGAACTGCCGGTCGAATTACCCGAGGTTGAAGAATACAAACCGACGATTTCGCACGATGAAGATCATCTGCCCGAACCGCCGCTGAGTCGGGCGACCGAGTGGAAGACGATCGATCGCGACGGCGTGCAATACTTGCGCGATCTGAACACCATGCCGCAATGGGCGGGGTCGTGTTGGTATTACCTGCGCTTTCTCGATCCGACAAACGCCAATCGGTTTTGCAGCCGCGAGTCGGAAGACTACTGGATGCCTGTCGACACGTATGTCGGGGGGGCTGAGCATGCGGTGCTGCACCTCTTATACGCCAGGTTCTGGCACAAAGTGCTCTTTGATTTTGGCGAAGTCAAGATGGCTGAGCCGTTTCAAAATCTAATCAACCAGGGAATGATTCAGGCGTTTGCATACGAAGATTCGCGCGGGGTGAATGTCGTCCGTGATGATGTCGAGGAACGCAGCGGGGCGTTCTTTCGCAAGGGCGACGGTGAACCACTCACGCAAGTCATCGCAAAAATGAGTAAGTCGCTCAGAAACGTGGTGAATCCCGACGAGATCATCGAGCAATTCGGGGCGGATGCGTTTCGTTGTTACGAAATGTTCATGGGTCCGCTCGAAGCATCCAAGCCGTGGAACACACGCGACGTGCCGGGTGTGTACAAGCTGCTCAATCGCATCTGGCGGTTGTACGTCGATCAGGAAACGGGCGAACTGTCACCGCAGATGACAACAGAGCCTGCCGACGAGCAAACACTACGTATGCTGCATAAAACGATCAAGAAGGTTGGCGAAGATATCGACGCGTTCAAGTTCAATACCGCGATCGGTCAGCTGTTCGAGTTCGTCAACCACATGACGCCGCTGGAGAAGCGATCGCGCGAGGTGCTTGAGCAGTTCGTACTCGTGATCGCGCCATTTACGCCGCACTTGGCGGAGGAACTTTGGTCGCGACTTGGGTTTGAGGGCAGCGTGTCCAAAGCGGATTGGCCCAAGTACGACGAAGCGCTCGCGAAAGACGACACGGTCGAGATCGCGGTGCAGTTAATGGGCAAGGTCAAGACACGCATACAAGTACCGGCTGACGCCGATGGCAAAGCACTTGAGGAATTGGCGATGGCGGAACCCGGTGTGCAAGCGCTCATCGAAGGCAAGACAGTGCGCAAGGTCATCGCCATCAAAGGCCGTCTCGTGAATATCGTCGCCAATTAATCGCCAACCATTGAGCGCGCAGACTGAAAACCATGAGCCAAGAACTCGAAATCAAAATCAAAGTTGACTCGCACGATCCGGTGCGCGAAACGCTTCAGAAGTGCGGCGGCGAGTTTCAATGTTGCGTGCTGGAGGTCAATCGCCTGTTTGACGACATGAAAGGCGACTTGCGGAAGCGCGGTGTGGCGCTGCGTATTCGGGGACGCAAAGCGCTGAAGGGCCCGGACCAGTACGCTTGCCTGACCTACAAAGGACCCGCCCACGGTGGTTACTACAAATCGCGCGAGGAACACGAAGTCAACGTTTCGGATGAATCGTCGCTGCTGGAGATTTTGAAAAACCTCGGGTATCGCGAGACGTTCTTGTTTGAAAAGCGTCGCGAAACTTGGAAACTCGGCGAAGCGACCATTGAGTTGGACGAGGTTCCCGATCTGGGCACGTTCGTCGAAGTGGAGGCTGCCAGCCGCGACGACATCGACGCGATTTGCAGCCAGTTGGGCCTCGACCGCCATGCCGCCGTCGAAGAAACCTACGCCGGCCTGCTCGCCACCAATGCGGTTGGTAGGACCTTTTCACGGATGGAAGTCCGCTTCAAGCCTTAGCTGAACCTCCTAAATTCACAGGCGCCTGGCGTTCACTTCGAAGCTTATAAGTGTTTTGTCTGACGGCACTTGACAGATTTCATCTCCCACCGCAAATTACCCATATCGGGCACGGATCTGGGGTGCAATCCCCACAATTCGGGCAATCGGTTTTAGACAAGCTCCCGACGCTAGAGTCATATCGCGTCGCTGACCCATAGGTGAATTCGATGATGAATCGTACCGGTTTGACCGTTTTGTTGATTGTTTCATGTGTCACATGCCTGGCACTGGTCGCCCGCGCTGTCGGGCCCAATCCTGTGACCGACTCAACCCATCTCGTCGCGCAACACGACAACTAGCAAAACCCGCCAAATGTCCGAAGAGCCGTTCACGCGGTGCGTCAATGATTCCAAAGGTACATGAACGGCGCGTTTATCGCCGTTTCGTTTTTCCCAAGATCAACATTGAGCAGTGTCACGCGTCCGGTGGCTGGGTCGCGCTCGTGGCGCGCGTAGTAATTCGGCGCTTGTACATGCGGTCGGCGATACGACACGACCTTGGCCTTCTTGACGCCCGATTTTTCTTTCGCCAGATCGATGGCTTCGCGAATCGAACCGATGCGATCGATGAGCTTCAACTCAAGGGCTTGCTTGGCTGTGTACACGCGCCCGTCTGCCAGCGGTAGCACTTGCTCGCGCGACAGTTCGGGTCGGCCTTCCGCAACGACATCGACGAATTGGTCGTACATCTCGTTGATGATGTTCTGGAAAATCTCGCGCTGTTCGGGTTTCAATTCTTCAAAGGGTGAGCCAGCCGCTTTCTGGTCGCCCGACTTGATCGTGTGGGCTTTAACGCCGATCATCTCCATGGTCTTGGTGACTTCCATGGTTTGCATGACCACGCCGATGCTGCCGGTGACAGTAGACTTGCAGGCCATGATCTCGTCGGCTGCACAGGCGATGTAGTAACCACCGCTGGCCGCGACATCCATCATCATCGCGACTACTGGTTTACCGCTGGCGCGAAGGCGTTTGACTTCGTGGTGCATGAGCTCGCTGGCTGTGACTGTTCCGCCTGGCGAGTTGATGCGCAGGACGACGGCTTTGACCGATTTGTCGCGCCGAGCCGTGTCGAGTTGCTCGGTCAACTTGGCCACGGGATGTTCACCGGTGGTTAGAAATCCGCTATTGCGGGTGTTGGCGATCACCCCGTCGACTTCGATGATGGCGATTTTGCCGTCGGAGAACGTGGATTCGTTGAAGAGGACTCGCTCTTTGAGATCCGGTTGGGTGCTGACGGGTGTGATGATGAAGCTATCGGGCAGGCAGCCAATCGAAGCACAGGTAGCGATGAGCAACAAAAGTGCTGACGCTCTCGCAGGGCGTGTTGTGGATGTTTGTGTGTAGCGCATATGATTCCCCTGACTGCGGTTGCCTGATTTTACGTGGTCTGTGCGACGGATCGAATCGGCATGGTAGGTCAACGCCGGCTCGTTGCAAAGGTTTTGCGGGCGACGCATTGGAGAGATGGTTTTATGCAAATGACGCGTGCGGAGTTTGAGCATTGTGTGGGTCTTGCGCTGGAGCAGATTCCCGCATCGTTTGCGCCGCACCTTCAAAATGTTGTGATCGAAGTTGAGAACATGCCCATTGCCAGCCAATGTGAAGCTGTCGGCGTGCAAAATCCCAAGAACCTGCTCGGGTTGTATCAAGGCGTGCCCATGACCCGCCGCAGCGTCGAGCAGTATGCCCGATTGCCTGATCGGATTCTGATCTATCAAGCCAACATTCAGCGGATTTGTAGGACGCGCGAAGCGCTGGTTGAGCAGATTCGCAAGACGGTGCTGCACGAGGTGGGGCATCACTTTGGCTTGTCGGAAGAAGATCTGGATGAGCTGGGATATGGGTAGAGAACGCGCTCGCGCCTTTGTCGCTCCCATTTTTCGCCGCTCCCATTCCTCGTCGTGCCCCTTATCGTCATTCCCGCGAACGCGGGAATCCAGTTCGCGCATGACTCCGCACCCGTTCTGGACTCCCGCGTGCGCGGGAGTGACGAGCCAATATCATCCTCGCTTTATCTTGCGGATTGAGGGCAGCACCTATTGCCCACTTTGCTTGCGGATGATCTGATCGAAGCTTCGGACCATCGATAAGTACCACGAGTAGACCACGACCGAATGCAGCGCGACGAAAACCGCAGTGCCGATCAAGGCGTTGAGACGAATCGCTCCGATCTTGCTCGCGTATTCGTTTGGGCTTTCTAGCATCGGAACGGGATCAATCAACCCAAGAATCATCGTAAACGGTGTCGCCGGCGCGAGTGCTGAACCCAGCGTTCCCGAACTTCCGACGATCGCTATCCAAAACGAGAATAACGCCGCGTTGGCAACCAGCAGCACCGCGACCGCGATCAGAACTGCTCGTACGGTCTTGCGCTGCTTCAATGAGAAATGTAGCCCCAGCATGCAGGCGTAGGCACTGAAAACGATTAGCGAAGCACCCACTTCGATGGACGTTTCGATGTGAATGGCGCTTTCTGGCGGTGCTCGAAAAAGATCCACGATGGCAAATACCAACAGGCTGACGATGGGCACGAGAATCAGCGGGATCACAGAACTCACCAACCCGCGAAGCTTTCCCCAAATCAGATAGCGGCTGCTGATGGGCGTGGTCAACGTGATGTCGAGCGTCTTGGTTTCCTTGTCCTTGGTGAGTGAAGATGCGGCCGTGTTGACCGCGATGAGCAGTACGATTGCGAACTCGATCGCCACCAGATTCGCGACCCATTGGCGGGTGACCCCTGCGGTATAGACCGTGCCTTGCTTGAGATACAGATACATCAACACCGCAAACCCGATGAACCCGCCAGCCATCACGCCATAGCGCCCGATACCGCGGCTCATCGCCGACGCGCGGGTGACAGCCTCTCGCCACGCGATGGGATTGCCCCACACCTGATGTGGTTTACGGGTGCGGTCGCCCGACTTTCCGCTTCGAAACAAGTTGCCCAAACGCGATAGCAGACTGCTTTCGCCTTCCTTCGCCCCGCGCCGAACGAACAGCATGCTTAGCACGATGAGGCAGACGCTGAGCGTTAGGGTCATGGCGATATACATCGTCTGCGGATACGCGGCGAGGTATTGCTTCAGCACGCCGTACTCGGCGACGGCGGCGATGTCCGGGGCTACGACGCGGTTTAAGGTGACGTCGAGGGCCATGAACGGATGGAATGCAGCCAGCCAACTGAGTTGTTCGCCCGTGACCGGATTGGCGGGCGCTTCGGCGATGCGAAACTGCGTGGCGTACGTTCCGACGGCGTAGACCGCCGCCAGATACAAAGCGATTGCAAAAAAGAATGAGAAAATTGTTCGACGCGTGCCCACGCGGATCATGCTGATGGCGATGGCCAGCGATCCGGTCAGGACCGCCGTCGATCCTGCGATCGAAAAACTCATGACGATCTGGTCGGTCGTCACCCCGCCATAAATCATGGTGGAAAAGAAAATCGGCAAGCCCGCAAGCAGAAGCACGATCACGAAATACAACCGACTCAACAGTGAACCGATAACGATCTGCGCATTGGAGAGCGGCGTGGATAGCAAAATGTTAAACGTTTGCGAGTCACGCTCTTGCGTAATAGCACCAGCCGTAAACACCGGGGCGAGAAAACACATCAGCGCGAGCTGCGTGATCGACGCCACCATGAATGTGACGGAAGCGCCTTTGGCGAGGTCAGCGAGTGAGCCCGATCCCGAGGAACTGCGAGTCAAAAGCATGACCATGACGACCGCGAACAAGACAGCCAAATATCCAAAACGAAGCCACAGATGTCGCGTACGTCTGGACATAGCATAAACCACGCGCACGAGGATCGGGTTGGCTGGCAACAGGTACCAGAACCAAGCGAGCAATCGTGATGAAAGTGGTGTGGCAACGGCGGACATTGGGGCCTTTGGAATTATTAGAAGACTACTGGTTTAAGAAACGATTCCTTTGGTCAAACGCATGAATGCGGTTTCGAGGTTGACTTCTTCTTCTTTGATCTCGCGGATGCGGAAGTTGTTCTTGAGCAGGGTCGCTGCGATGGCTGAGAAATCATGCGTTTGATCCTTGAGCGACACGACGATGCGGCCGTTGTCATGTGCAACTTCGCTGACCCCGTTGAGTTTTTCCAGCAATGTAGCGGCTAAGTCCTGCTGTTCGGTCACGCGTATATGAATTTTGGTGCCGACTCGGGCCCGGGCGATGATGTCGTCGATCGGTCCGTGGAAAAGAAGCTTGCCCTTTTCGATCACACCGATGGTTGTACATAACTCGGCTAACTCGTGAAGAATGTGGGAGCTGATGATGATAGTCTTGCCCATCTTGCGGAGTTCTTTGAGCAACTCGCGGATTTCGATTCGGGCGCGGGGATCGAGACCACTGGCCGGCTCGTCGAGCAGAAGAACTTTCGGATCGTGCAGCAACACGCGGGCCACGCTGAGACGCTGCTGCATGCCGCGCGACAATGAATCGACCATGGCGTCCTGCTTGTAGACGAGATCGGTCAGCTCGAGCACATCGTTGACCACCCGCGTTCGCTGTTTGCCGGTGATGTTGTATGCCGACGCGAAGAACTCCAGGTATTCCTGCACGACCATGTCCTCATATGCACCGAAGAAGTCCGGCACGTATCCGATCAACGGACGAATCTGTCGCGACTCATAGCCGACCACACGGCCACAGACTCGCGCTTCGCCCCAGGTCGGTTGCAGCAGCGTGGCGAGGATTTTGATCGTCGTGGTTTTGCCAGCCCCGTTGGGGCCGATGTACCCGAAGCACTCGCCATCATCGATGTTGAGCTTAAGGTTATCGAGCGCGACGAGTTTGCCGTAGCGCTTGGTCAGATTAATCGTTTCGATAATCACAAATCAGTTTTCCTTGCGTGATCCATCGTGGACATTGTTGTCATTGAACTTCCACGGGTACGACGATTCGAAATACGGTCCAGGCTCTTTTGGGCTCGATCGTTTCGTACGAACCCGATCCACTTCGGGTGGCCAATCGAATCGGGCCGGCGTCTTTGGCAAATCCGATGAAAATTGCCGATCGGCTGGAAAGCAAATGGCTCATATCGAGTTGGCGACACCGATTGCGTGAAAAAATCGGGTAACCCGAAATGGAACCTTTTCGAAAACTCGTCGGGTCAATATCGGAAACCACGGTCGAAAGTAAAACCGCGTTCTCGTATCGATTCAAGTCGAAGCGCTGTTTGGCGGACTCTTGTCCGAACCGATTGGTTTCAACGCTGGCCGCGGGCAGACGACCCCATCGCGTTTGCGTGCTTTGAAGGCTGCGACCTTTGCGCTTTTCCTGCGAGAGCAATTCGCCGAAATCATTTTTGTAAATGTGCGAGAAGAGGTTGAGCCGCTCACCGTCGGCGAGTTTTCCGAGTGGTATCGTGCGTAGTTCGTCAATCTCGCCGCGTTGTTGAACCAGGTCGAAAAATTTCTGCGGTTCATAGAGATCGCGCGGCGCGAAGATCAGATAGCATTTCTCCAAGTCCACACCCAGATTGTTTTCGATCCAACTGCCGTCGGTGATAATCGTTTCGCTGTCGAACGATCCCGTCTCGTCATCGGTGAGCATTTCCCGTTCCGTTGACTTAACGGATGCGATGATCGAGCCCGGTAGCGAACCGTGCCAGCGGCCTTCGAGTTGCTTGAGCGTGGCACGCAACAGAATGTCGCGGATCTCTGCCGTCGCCGGTTTGATTCGATAGCGGGCTGGGTCGGTAAACGACGCATCCTCCAAACCAAGTTGGGAACTGGTCAGCATGGGTTGAAGCACGCACGATGACGGACCGGGTTCGTCGGACAACAGCAGGTCTTCGGGCAACCAAACGTCGAGGATGTTTTTGGTGCTGGCCGTCAGTCCGAAATAGGCGGTGCCGTGCGCCTGTACCGAGTTGGCTGTGCCATCCACGATGCTTAATTGATGCAGCGAACGACCAATTCCGTGAACACTTTGGACGCCGACGATACTCAGAACGCTCGCACCGCCACCCACCAGCGCCAATGCCGTCCAGCTGTGCTTGAGCATCTTGCGGGTATGCAACAATCGCCACACACCGAACGTAGCCACGAGCACATAGAGCATGCAGAACAGAATCGCGACGGCCAGCCTCGCGCCACTGACGCCATGAAACCCGACGACGCGGTCAAGGTCACGGAATAAGTCGACATAGTCGGCCCCTACCTCACTGCTGATCGGATTGCGGCGCAATTCGAGGACGCGCTTGAAGAATTCGGTGGGACGAATCGAAGAGTCTCCGAGCAAATCGTGAATTGCCGCGGGAAGGAAGACGACGGTGCCCCGATCGACGCGCCGCTTGGCGAGAATCACGCCGCCCAGCGATTTCTCGGTCAGCATGGTAGTTACCGTTGGATCGGATATCGGTTCGCATCTGGTGACTGTGAATGCCTGGGGGTAGTCGGCATCATTGTTGCGCAACTTCATCAATTCGGAGCGCACCTTCGGCAGATGTGCCGTTGTCAGGTTCTCGCCCACGCGCGCCGGAAGCAGCGGGCCAATGTGCGTGGATTGAGCAAGCGTGCTTGACGTTCTCGCAGCCGCCAATACCAACGTGCCGCCGTGCTTGACCCATTCGACTAGCGCTTGTTCTTGTTGTTCGGTGATTGTCGTGGTGTCGGCATCATCCCAAACGACGCAATCGATGGCGTCCAATCCAAACCACTTGTTGGGCAAGCCGGCTGGTGAGAGGTGGGCGATCCGAATCTCGCGATCGAACATGCCAAAATTGTCGGTGCTTCGCAGATCGCGGATGCGGCCCATCGTTCGATCGGACACGTCCAGGATGAGAAACTGATCGTCGTTGACGAATTCGGGTTCGACGGGTGGCTGCATCGCCGAGACCAGCGATGGCCCGGAAATCACTTTCACCAGTTTGCCCGGATCGTCTTCGTCTTCGGTGGCAAACAATTCAACGTAGAAATTTTGATTCTTGGAAGTCGGCTTGTTGGCGACGGTGTACATCCAATAGCGCTGCTGTTCGCCGCCGTCGGCAAAAAGATGTACGGGGACGCTATCGACATAAACGTCGCCATCGCGATCATACTGGCGAAGTCGCAACTCGCCGTCGAAGGAGGATTGCCCTTGCAGACGCAGATCGACGAGGACCGGCGTCCAGGCACCGTGGCGTACGGCTGACCCGCTCTCGCTGGCGATCGGATATCCGACGCGAAGAATGTCACCGACGATTTCCGCAGACACCTTGCCGGGACAAAATGCCAATGCCGGTAAAATCAGCAGCATCAGGCGGTTGATTTGAGGTGACGGTTTCATGCGGTTGTACCAAAATGCATTAAGGGCCCGAAGGTACTACCCATCCGGATTGAAGATGTCGCAGAATTCTATCTTCGCAAGAGGTTCCAAACAACCAGTCCATGACCCCAGTTGACTGTTGTGGACAACTTTGCACCACTACAAAATCGGCTCAAGTTTAGAGTCAGAGTCACTTGATCGCTGAACATTGGCTCGTCGGGCGATGCTCTCAGGAAGATATACCCGAGCGGAATGCGGTTCGTTCGCGCTGAATTTCAAAATCGCTGAATTTCAAGAAGCCTAACTCTCGAAAAGGTCGTCGAATGTCTCGTTCATTGTTCCTGCTGGCTGGTTACATGCTGATCGGTGGACTGACGCCAGTGTTCGGCAAGTGGGCGGTTGCGGAAATTCCTTGGGGCATTCTGGCGTGGTTTCGTTTTGGGATTGCGGGGAGCTTGCTCGCGCTGACGTTGCGCATTCGTGGGCGATCGCTTCCGCTGACGCGGAGGAATCTCAAGTCGTTTCTGGGCGTCGCGCTGCTTTGCGTGCCGCTGAATCAGTTGAGCTTCCTGGTCGGTTTGAAATACGCCAATGCCAGCCATGCCGGGATTTTCTACGCCATGAATCCGGTGTTGGTTTTCTGGGGTGGCTTGTTGCTTGGTCAAACCGTGTTTCGATTGGAATTGTTCTGGGCGTCGATGCTTTCGTTCGCGGGTGCGGCGCTGGTGACACTTTCAACGGGCGAGGGCGGTGGCTGGTCCTTTGATCCAAAGATGCTCTTTGGCGACGGACTGCTGCTGGTGGCGATCATCACGTGGTCTACGTTTAGCCTGCTGAGCAAACCGCTGATCGAAAGGCACGGACCGCTCGCAACCCTCGCTTCGGTGTTTCTTTTGGGGACGCTCTTGCAGACGCCATTTGCGGTTTGGGATGGCCTGCATCATCTCGCGTCGATGTCGATTTCCAAGAGCGGGATTCTCGGGTTTTGCTATCTCACGCTGATCACCAGTTACGTAAACTACATGCTTTGGTACGTCGTGATCGCACGCCATGAATTGACCAAAACAAGCGTTCTGGTCAATGCCAACTTTCTGATCACGATCTTCGCCGGTTGGATGTTTCAAGGAGACGAGGTCAATGCCCTGTTCCTAATCGGCGGCGCGTGTACACTGTTGGGGATCGTACTGGTTGTTCGCGATCGACTTGTGGTACGCGATCGATTTGTCCGCCGCACATGAAATGAAATCGAGAATCCAAATGTCGTCAGGCCCAACCAAAACGCCCAAGCCACCGCGCAACGAACCCGACATTCGCGTCGTCATGATGCCGCGCGATACCAATGGTGAAGGCAGCATCTTCGGCGGCGTGATTCTCAGTTACATCGACCAAGCCGCCTACGTCGAAGCGCGCCGGCAGGCACCGCACCGGTACGTCACCGTCTCAATGAAGGAAGTGGTCTTTAAGCAACCGGTGCACGTTGGCGATGTCCTCAGCCTATATGGGCAGACAACCCGCATCGGTCGCACGTCGATGACCATCAGCGTGAAAGTGATGGCCGAGCGATTCTCAAATCCGCCAGAGATCACCCGCGTGACCGAAGCCGAAGTCGTGATGGTTGCGATCGGCGACAACTGCGAACCGCGCGAAATCGAGATGGGATAAGAAAAGTTTCGCCCGTAAACGCACCGCAACGTCGATTCCGGGTGTGGCTGGTTGGGTCGCGTTCATAAAGTTCTTGAGATGAGCCCGCGAGGCTGAAACAATACTGGTAAGTGGTTAATTCGGTGAAGGCAATTATTGAATGAGTGGTTTCGATTCAACCCGGGCAACGCTGCTGCTGCGACTCCGCGATCGGACGGACAAGCTGAGCTGGCAGGAGTTCCACGATCGCTACGGCGAGTTGCTGCTGCGTTACGCGCGGCGACGAGGGGCCAAAGCTGAAGATGCCGAAGACATCGTGCAGGAAGTGGAGATGAGCCTGCTGTCGGCGCTCGATGGTTTTGAATACGACGCCAGCAAGGGTCGCTTCCGCGCGTACCTGAGGACAGCCGTCGTCCGGGCGATGGGTCGCAAAGCCAAAAAAGACGAACGCCAGGGCGAAAACATGGACCCCAACGCGTTCGATTATCTTGCGGCGGTCAAAGACAGCGACAACGACGAAAAGTGGGAACAAGAATGGCGCATGCACCGCCTGCGCTGGGCACTGCGGGAAATCGCCCCCGAGTTCGAAGCCCACACACTAGAAGCCTTCAAGCTCCACGTCCTGGGCGGCAAAACAGTAGAAGAAACCGCCGAATCCCTGAACCTAAGCAAAGCCAGCGTCTACCAAGCCAAGTCCAGAGTGCTAAAAAGAGTAAAATCCCGCCTCGACGAAGTCGATCCGGATGAGGATATGTGATCGATCGACAGTTTCTCTGCGCCCACTAGAAAGTTCTACATCCGTTAATCAGGGCCATTATCATTGGGGCCGTCTTCGGCTACGTCGATGATCCCGACTCGTTGCGCGAGTTTGCGTAAGTCGCTCACGATTTGTCGCATTGGATCGTGGGCTGGCAGTTGTTTCATCTCATCGGCGACGGATTCGAGAACAGTCCTTGCAGCTTCCTCGCGATTCTCCGAGATCAACACAGCCGCCTCGCATCGCGCTCGATTGCAAGGATCGATGAGGGAGTTTTTGGCGCCCTCCCAGCATCTTCGCGCGACGACCGGGTCACCTCGATAATAACCTGAGAAGAATGCCAACTCCGTTTGAATGTCCATCATCCACGAGATGTTTTCCTTCCGGCCCCCAACCTCCTGGAGCCGCTGCATGTATCCATCCGCCTCATCGATTTCATCAGCGCTCAACGCTGCGTAGTAAGCGTAGTACAAACCGATTATCTCGTCCGAGGATGACGTGGAAGGGCTCGTGATCAACTTGCGGAGCTTCTCGTCGATGGCATTGAAACGTGTTCCACTGGCAACCGAATACGTGACAGCCATGACTGCCGTGCATGCGAGCGAGGCTTCATTTTCACGAGCGAAAATTTTGAGAGATTCCCCATCGGTACCCTTAATGAGTGGCAAGGTGTTCAATAGGTTGATGACGAATCCGATGATGGCGCTTGATTTCATCGCCCGAACAATGGACGAGTCAATTGGATAAACGGAGGCAAGGTAAAACCATGCGAGCAAGGCCGCAGTGGACCCCAGGAATCCGAATAATGGCCCTCCGCCGAAAATTCGAAACAGGGATTTTCGCAGTTTGGGAATATCGGAGTCGAGGATAGGACCAAGAGGCGCGCTTCCGCCTTGGCCCAAACCAAAGTAGGGGGTAAGGCTCCATCTCTGACTGGATCGCATGACTAGCAGCGGAAACACTGCAATCAGCAAGAAGCGGAAACCAACAGCAAAGCCGGCTACCACGTGGCCGATCTCGTGGATAAACATCTGACTGACCACACCAAAAGCAAAGAGACGCCAATCGAATCCGGTTATTTCTGCCATCGGAGATTTGATAAGAAGTGTGTAAGCAGGGTACAGCCAAATGAGACCGGCAGCGGTCACCGCGATGAGTAGTCCGACGATGCGCTGAATGGCAGCGACTGTATGATATTTTTTGTAGTGGCTGACTCGCATTAATCTTTCTGCCGGATTGGCATCATCACTCGATCCGGCTTCCTGGGCTCATCGGTGGTTGATCAGCCCGTCCTTTTTCGCTGAATCGGCTCGGATTCAATTACAACTGCTGAACGAAACCGGGTTGGTCCAGCCGTAGTCCATCGGGCGTTCTTCTTTTTTGGTGGCCCCAAAGTCATTTATAGGCATTCCGCGCTAGGGTGCGAGTCAGGGATGCGCGTAAGTCTCGCGGGCATTTCACACCCCATGTCAAAACGCCCAGCTTGCTTGGCTATACCAGATTGGACTGCCGCTTTTTGGGGCGGTGGTTGGGGATGGAGGGGTGATCCCTCGTTTATTTTGATTGTTGGCGTATTTGATTGGTTATGGGGCCCGATTTCCTTGGGGGGATGGGGGTCTTGGGTGGTTTTTGGGGCTTTGAGGG
>BQJS01000114.1 GCA_021604825.1 Phycisphaerae bacterium
AATCGATGGCGGCTGACTATTTTGGCGACGACTCACCGATCGATTGGTCCAAGTTTGGCGAGCATCGCAACATTCGAAAAGCGATCGCTGCCGCCATTCCCGGTTACGAAAAAATTGGCGCGATCGACGACGACAGAAAAGACGGCGAATTTCAAATCGAAGGCCGGACCTTTCACGATCCGGTTTTCGCCACAAACTCGAAGAAGGCGCAGTTTCACGCCCTAAGCATACCGCCGCTATTGGGCAAAGACGACGAACTTCGCCTGATGACAGTCCGAAGCGAAGGACAATTCAATACTGTGGTGTACGAAGAGGAAGACATCTACCGCAATCAAGATCGCCGCGACGTCATCCTGATGAACCCAGAAGACATCAAAGCCCGCAACCTTAAAGTCGACCAGCGCGTCACCGTATCCAGCGCAACGGGCCGCATGACCAACATCCTCGTTCGCCCTTTCAATATCCGCGCGGGAAACGCGGTCATGTACTACCCCGAAGCCAACGTCCTCGTCCCCAAGACCACCGACGCCCGCTCAAAGACGCCGGCATTTAAGAACGTTTGCGTGACGGTTGAGTCGAGCGTCCCGACGGATGTCGCCGACTTCGTGCCTGCGGAGTCGGTTGGCTATTCCGGCTCTTAGAATACGATTTTCAAATCGACAACAGTCGCGGGTCACTTCGCCGCGTGCTTACTCTGTGGTTTGATCAACTGGCGTAGGTGGTGATCCAGCATCTGGCCGCGCAAATCCTTGGCGACGACTTTGCCTTCCTGGTTGATCAGGAAGGTGGCTGGGACACCGGAGACATAATAAGTCTTGGCGATGGGGTTGAGGTCTGATGGACCGGCAGCGATTTGGGTCCAGGTTATGTTTTTGGCAGTGACAAACCGTGACACTGTTTGTGGGTCTTGGTCGACGCTGATGCCGAGGACCACGAAGTCGCCGGTGTTTTTGTATTTGTCGTAGGCCCGCCGGATGTTGGGCATTTCGGCGACGCACGGTGCGCACCACGTTGCCCAGAAATCGATCAGTACGACCTTGCCGCGCAGTTCGGATAGCTTGATCTTGTCGCCGGCTAGGGTTGTTCCGGTGAAGTCGGGTGCGAGTTCGCCGGGCTTGATGATGCTGAAGCGATCGACCTTGAGATCGACGGGCTTGGAGTTGTTGGCGACAAAGCTGATCTCCCTGACCAGAGAGATATCTTGGGGGCCCGGGCCTCAGCCGGGGGCGGTGCGTCTTGCCCACCGCTTGGCTTCAAGTTGAATGGTTCCTTCGGTCGCGCCGCTGATTTCGTACTTACCGAGTTTGTCCGAAATGGTGCCGACGAGGATGCCGTCACTCCGAACCGTTGTGACAGATACGTCGGGAAGCGGCTCGTTTTTCGGGCCGCGAATGATGCCGCTTAGCTTGTGCCCCTTGGACAGGTCGATGTCGATTGGGCGTTCGGCGAGTTTTGACACCGTCACGGGAATTTGCAAAACGGTTGCGCTGTAGTTCTTGGCGCGGCGATCAAACGTGAAATTCCATTCGTCAATGTGATGAGGCAACGGCCCGATGCGAAACGCTCCGTCGGCTCCGGTCCACGCCATCATCTGCCAGTTGATACTGTTCGCAGGTCCCGGCTCAACGGGCAAAAGGTTGCCAAGCCGGCGCTGATCGCCTGGCTGCTGGAACATCGCACCATAGTGTTGATCGGGGCCGCCCTTGATCTTGCCCGTTGCAAACAGCGGTTCTTCAAGTTTGATCGAAAGCGGCTTGCCATCTTTAACTGGATCGATGTTTTCAAGAAATGCGATGCCATGTTCGGGATGGGCGGCTGCGAAGTTTACTGGCCCGTCCATGATGCTCGACAGGACGAATTGACCGTTTGCGTCTGTGACAGCTTCGACTGATGCGCTGCCGTTGCGGGCTTTGAACATCAGCAGGACGCGCTTGCTGGGGCCATAGACGTGAAGGCTTCCGTTGCCGTTGTAGTTGATGTAACCAAGCTTGCGGTTGGTCGCCGCGACTTGAACGCCAGCCACCGGGTTACCCGCGTGATCGACAACTTTGCCCTCGATGCGGTTGATGGGTGGTGCTTGCGCAGATTCGTCGGCGATCACGCGATGCGGCGCCGATGCGACCATGGCAAGCGACATGATAGTAACGAGCGATCCGGTGATGTTTGCGTGTAGGCGATCGATCATGTCCGTCTCCGCAGCTTCAAAGGGTGTTGGCCCGGCGATGCTTCCATTTGAATATACCACGATTGCTGCGATGAGTTGACAATAGTTTGTGGATTTCGGTGTCAACCTGTGCGGAGGAATGATTTGCGGCATTGTCG
This sequence comes from Phycisphaerae bacterium, assembly GCA_021604825.1. The sequence continues at coordinate 2,323 of BQJS01000114.1, forward strand.
GGCCGGTTTTTCAACCGTACCATCATGCCATGGATACGTCGCCACAACCCGCCACCCGCAAGCAGGTTGCGCAGATTCTGGCTTACTCAGGCTGCGCGTGCCTCACCTTCATTTTCTGCTTAGACAGATTGGAAAGTAAGATCCTCAATGTTGTGAACTACAACGCTGTCGACGTAACCGTCCCGATCTCGCGACTGGCTCGCTCTCCTTATCTGCTGATATTTGTCATCATCCTGTTTCCGGTCGTCAAATGGATGTTCGCTGGCGACAAGTCTACGGCGCTCAATGCCGGATCGGTACGCCCGGTCAACATCATCTGGCTTGCCCTGGCAATCGTCGCAGCGTTTTGGGTCAATTTTGCCTTCAGCTTTCTGGCCGTCGCGCTCGCGTTTGTGTCGTTTGGGACGATTGTTGCGTACATGCCGTTGATCCGATTTCGTGGCAACAAGAACAGAATTGACTACCGTCCAGATTCGTTGGGCGATACTGGCCAAGACTTGTTTCGCTCCCTCAATCTTAAGTTGGTCTTACTGCTGATTCTTGCCAGTACAGTGTGGCATGTTGCGATGCAGTATTCTTTTTGGCAGCGGTTCATGCTTGGCTATGCCGACATGGGGCTGTTCATTAACGAGTTAGAACACTGCCTACCGTGGCGCGAGGCGTCGGAGCGCTTTGCCGATACGCGGTTGGGTTATCATGCGGTGTGGATGTTCTACGTGCTCGCGCCGCTCTATGCGTTGATGCGGCATCCAGTGTTCTTGATGGTCGCCGGGCCGCTGCTCTTGAATTCTGCTGCCTTGCCGTTTTACCTGACGACACGGAGGAAGGGCGGCAATTCATTTACTGCATTGCTCGTGGCGAGCAGTTGGTTGTTGTTGCCTTCGCTATCGCGATTGCCGTACGCGGGGACGTATGGATTTCAGTCGATTTACCTGGCCGTTCCGTTTCTGGCGTGGGCCTTTTGCTTGGCCATGAGCGGGCGGTGGAAGGCGTCGCATGTTTGTTTGGTCCTGGCGCTGTTGTGTGAAGAAACCGTGTGCGGCGTGGCTGTTGGCTGGGGTGTGTACTTGGCGCTATTTGGGGATCGGCGACGCGATGGTGTGATGATCGCGATTGGTGCTGGCCTATACCTGCTGCTTGCCACGCAGGTTGTGATCCCGCATTTCACTTCTGCGATGACGTATACGCGACTCAAGCTATTTGGTGACATGAGTGTCCAAGGCGCTGTGGAGCGGCTGACCCGTGCGGAGGTTGGTTACTACCTGGTTGCGCTTTTCGCGCCGCTGGCGGTTGCGTCGTGGCGAAACATAAAGTTGCTCGTCGTGATCCTGCCAACCCTTGGTTTGGTTTTGTTGTTACGCGACGAGCAATACCTCAATATCAAATACTGGCATCAAAGTTCGATGCTGCCGCTGATCTTCTGTGCGGCGATGCTTGGTGTGATCGGGGTTGGCAATTCAGATCGCGCGGTTACGCAAGCCTCATCCTCTCGCGGTTCAGCATGGGGACTGTTTGTGACCGTATTGCTGTTTCACCAGGCGTTGGGGTATTCACCGTTGACGCAATCGTATCGATTACACGCCGCCGCTCCGCCACCCGCCGAAGTGGATCCCCGTGCGCAGGCTGTTGCGTTTGTTCATGAGAACTATCCGCCAAGCCAACACTCAATCCTCGCAAGTGAACGACTCGCCGCCCACTTCTGGAAGTACAAAGCCATCTATCCATTGGCGATCATCGACTCGTTTGGCGACAAGCCATGGCCAGGTCTGATCGTGATCGACGCACGCGACGGCTGGGACCCTGTGATTGCGGACCGTCGAGTCGACGAAATCATGCGGCATGCGAAGGACCATGGCTATGCGATTCGCACGCAGTTTGGCTCGGTGTTCGTATTGGAAGGTTCCCATTGATTCATCAAGAGCTATAGGCTGTCTATTGCGCAGCCGGGCTGCAAGTCGATCGGGTCTTGGCCTCTGCGAAACAGGCGGGCGGGCGTGGCGTGGAGCGTGGCTTGGCCGTCGATGATTTGGATCATGCCGCCTTCCCACAAACCGATGACGGGCGTGTCGTTCATTTCGTGAAACTCGCGCAAGCGGTCGTCGCGGGTTTCGCCAAAGTGCTCTTGGTAGGTGTCGCCTTCTTTGACGAACGTGCTCCCGCAGAAGTAGTGGGCATTGATTTGGAATGGAACCAAGCCCAGTGCGTCGAACGATGGCGGCATGCAGATGGGCATGTCGTTGGTGGTCATCATCGTTGGGCAAGCGACGTTGGTGCCGGCACTGATGCCCAGGTATGGCATGCCTTCCTTTACGCGCTCGCGGATGACGTCGAGCAGGTCATTGTCGTAGAGTGTTTTCAACAGGCGAAATGTGTTACCGCCGCCCACGTAGATTCCTTCGGCTTGCTGAATCGCTTGTTTGGGGTCGGCTAATCGGTGGATGCCTTGGATTTGGTAGCCGCCGTGGAGGTTGTTTTCGGTGATGAGGGTTTCGTAGGCGTCGCGGTCGTGCAGGGCGTAGGGCACGAACAGCAGCGTCTTGATCGAGCCGAAATGGGACTTCATCATCGCCGCGAGGTTGGCTTTGCGCTCGTCGGTTCGGAATCCGCCGCTTCCTAGCAGGATTTTCATGGTGTTTTTTCGCTTTCGCAAAATTTGATTGGTTCGCACAACGGGCCCTACGTACTGCGCAAGACTATCCGGTGTATCGATTCGTCACTCCCGCGCACGCGGGAGTCCAGTATGGGTTTTGTGGGTCTTACGTTCATCTTCTGGATTCCCGCGTGCGCGGGAATGACGGCGTTAATACCCGTCCTGAAAAATTGCGCGTGTGCTTGACCCATGCGTGGGCAGTGTAACGCGAAGGCTGCCGGGTGTCAGATTCGGACCTTCATGATGGGTTTGACGATTAAAGCCGCAATGATCGAGATGATGAGGAAGCTGATGACCCAGTGAATGTTGAAACCGAAGATCGGTGTTTTGTTTTTGGGAAGATTGATGAGATCCAATTCGATGCGCTGGATTGTGTCGCCAGAAGCGGCGGACTGCTCGATTGCGTAGATTGCTTTTTCGAGAAAGTTAGCCCCTGAGCGTACTGGGCTGATGCGGGCATAGCGGTTTTCGTTGACGTGGATTTCTTTTGTTGCTTCGTCGCCATCGACTGAGACGGTCACAATGTGTCGGCCCGATTCGTTGGCTTTGAGTCGCCAGATGACTTCGTTGCGTTTGGGGCGGTCCTCGAAATCATCGAAGACTGCGTGCTGCGTTTGGATCTCGATGCCATCGCCGGCGATCTTTAGACTGGTATCGACATCGGTGGCGATCTTATCGTCTTTCAGTTCAGCGCGTAATAGAATCGTCTCGCCCGGCTGCATGGGGCGCCACTCGTAGCGGAACGACATTTGAATGACCAGCAGCGACATCGGAATCATCATGACTGCCAGCGGTACCAACGAGTGCCAGAGCAATCGACACGCCGCCCACAGGATGCGACCTTGGGCTTTGAGTGTGACGCCCAATTCCTCTTTGAACAGTTTGACGGCGAGGAGGTTGGCTTTGATGTCGTCGCGGACTTGTCCGATGGCTTTCTGATTTGACGTGTATTTGTAAATGAACAGCGCCACGACACCGGTGACGCTCGACCAGAAGGTGAGCGATAGCCATCCGGGCCAGCTTTCCATGATTGAGAAGCAGGCGTCGAAGACTGTGGTTAGGATACGGTTGAGTAAGTTCATTGATTCATCAGCGCCCAGGTGCTCGCGATCGTTGGGCTTATTCCAGGTAACCGAGTCCCTTGAGGCGTTCGGTGACTTCCTCCGGCGAACCGGCTGACTCGAGTTTGGCGAGTTCTTTTTCGATCATGTGGGTGATGAACTCTTCGGCGCTGGCGTATCCCGCGATGTCAGCGACTTTGGCGACACGGTCGTAGAGCGACGATTCGATTTTGATTTTGGTGGCCATCGTTTTGATTACTCCTGTTGGGCTCGGGCGGTTTTCTCGGTGAAGACGTCGTTACCGCGCATGGTATCAGGTGGTTGAATTCCAAATGCCGAAAGAATCGTGGGGGCCATGTCCTCCAAGTCTGGGTTTGGAAAAGGCACTTTACGATTCGAGAAGATCACGCCGGGGACGAGATCGGTGGCGATGCAGTGGTCGCTGCACCAGGCTTCCTTGTTGTCGTGGAGCATGGTCTTGGGTGCGCCGCCCAGCGCGGTGGGCCAACCGCAGCGGTAGTCGAGGGCGTAGCCGATTTGCATGTCCGGGCCGTGGATGATTTGATCGCCTTCGTAGACTTCGTCGGCGAAATAAACTTCCTTGATCGCCAATCGGTTGGTCTCCGGGTCGCGAAAGTTTTTGAGCTTGTCGCGAATTTCGTTCATCAAATCTTCTCTGTCGATCGGATTGACGATGCCGTGTTTTTCGCGGCCCCTCATGTTGAGATACAAGCCGTTGATCCCGACGGCGTAGGCTTTTGTTGCACTCCAGTCGAATCCGCTGGTGTCGCTGCGACTGCCGTCTGGTTTGAGTTTGGCGTAACCGTTTTCGATCAGCCAGGTGTTGAGGTTCACACCACGGTCAAAGTCGGCGAACCCGTGGTCGCTCACGCAGATGATGGTGGCGTCGGGGAACGCGGTCATCACTTTGCCGAGGGCTTTGTCGACTTCGACGTAGACTTCGCGGACGGTGTTCTTGTACTTGATGCTTTCTTCGGGCGTGAGGGCTGGGTGCGAGTCGGCCATCGCCGACCAGAACATGTGGGCGACTTGATCGGTGCTGCCGAAGTAGAAGAACAGCAAGCCGTCGGAGTAATTTTCGATGGCGTAGTCGAGTAGGCGCAAGCGTTCTTCGTAAATCAGCTTGGCTTGTTCGAGGAATTCGTCGCGCGTCAGGATGCCCGCCCGCAGGCCTTGGGTGTCTTCGGGGAGGCCTTGCGTGAAGTATGGACCGGTTGCTTCGGAGACTTTCGCGCTGAGGTCGCTCGGAATGCTGATGGGCATCGCCGGCGCGTCCGGATCGATTTGAACGGGCGTGACGTATAACTCGATCGTCGGTTTCACTTGGCGCAGGTGCATTCGAACTTTACCCGACATTGATTGCGTGGCTGTCCCTGCGACGGTTGGTCCGAACCCAAAGTTGATGGTTTGCCAGTCGCTCCACTCGCCGGCTTTGAGCAGCACGCGAGCGCCTTCCCATTCGATCAGAGCGGAGTCGGTTTTCTTGTTGCGAAAGATCGTGAATGGAACGGTGATCGGTTCGTAGAGCTGTGCGTCGCTGGCTTTGTTCGGATCGAGCAGCGCGTCGGGCGGGCCGTGAAATTCGCCGGTCGCAACGTTGCCGCCGACGGGTTTTATGCGGAGTGTATAGGCCTTTGCGCCGCCGGTGTTCTTGATGTGTCGCGTCGAGCCGGTGGTGTAGAACGAGCTTTCGCCAGGGCTGCCGGTCAGGTCAGGCGTGCCCATGTCGCTGAGCGTTAGGAATTCGCCGGGGCCGGGTGATTCGGACGGCGGATAGTTGGCTGGCATGCGGTAGACGTGGGCGTCGATGCCGGCTTCGGTGAGGTATTCCCAGAACGCTCGACCATTTCGAGCAATCGCGAGGGTGCTCTCGCCCCAAACCGGAAGCTTCCAATGTCCCCAGGGGATGGACAAGACTTCACCCGTGCTGATGTTTGAGGTTGAGAATTTCGGCGAATACGTTTCCGGATCGCGATGGATGAAATCGAAGATGCCGTGTTCGCCGGGGTTGGTGCCGGTGGTGAACGTCGTCCAGGCGACGGGGCTTTGCGGTGGTGTTGATGTACCGAGCGGTTTGAATGAACCGGTGTCAGCCAGTTTCGAGAAGTTCGGCAGCAGGCCTTGGTTCATCATTTCGGTGGAGAGCTTCGGGTCCATTCCGTCGAATCCGAGGACGATGACTTGTTTGCCTTTGGTTTTTGGTTGTGCGGTTTCGTTGCACGCGCTCGAAAACAACAGTGCGATTACCAAGGAAAAGGTGACGGCGCATGTGTAGGGTGCGCTGTGCGCACCAGCGTATGCGGTGAAGTATCGGCGGTGCGCACAGCGCACCCTACAAAGTTTCGTATTCATGCAGCCGCTCCTTTCGGCGCGGCGCCGTTGACCTTTACGTTGAGCGGTTTGCCATCCATGTGCTTGGGGACGTTGATGCCGAAGAGCTTCATCACCGTTGGGCCCAGATCGAGCAGACGCGGGTCGGAATCTTCGATTGGTTTGTTGCAGAACAAAATGCCCGGCACGATTTTCGGGTCGATGCAATGGTCGCCGCTCCAGGCCTTGGTGTTGTCGGAGAAGATGTCATCGGTGACATCACCGACGGCTGCTTCCCAAGACACGCGGTACCCTTCGTTGTAGCCAACGATGATGTCGGGTGCGTGTTCGGCGTAGGGGCCTTTGTACGAATGTCGGGCGCTGTACGCACGGTTGATGGCTGTCTTGTCGTGACGGGGATCAACGAGCCCGCTGAGTTTTTCGCAGAGTTCGACGCGGAGGTCGTCGGCTTCCTTGCCTTCGTTCACGACGCCCTGACTTTCACGATCGGCGACGTTCAGGTAGATGCCCGCAAGCCCCAACGCGTAGGCCTTGGTCTTGGACCAGTCGACTGTCGCGAGATAGCGCTCGCCGTTGGCGGGCGTCTTGAGCACCATGTACCCGTTGTCGATCAGCCAGCGGTTCAGGTCGATGCCGTAGCGGAAGGTTTTGAAGCCGTGGTCGCTGATGACCATGAGCAAGGTGTCGTCCTGCTCGCACTTGGCCATCGTTTTGCCGACGAGTTTGTCCATCCTTTCGTAGAGATCTGGAATGGCGTTCTTCAAACGTACGTCGCCGAAACCTTCGTGGCCCGGGTGGTCCTTGTCGATGTAACGCCAGAACATGTGCTGAATGCGGTCGGTGCCGTCAAACACGCAGCAAACGAGCCCGCGCTTGAGCTTGCTGAGGGCGTCGTCGAGCATTACTTCGCGCTCGCTGTCGGCTTCGGTGCATTGATGAAGGAAGGATGGGTCTTCGAGAATTTGTTCGTTGAGCGCCCAGGTATCTTCAGCCAATCCCAATGTTGCGAACGAACCTTGCGACTTGGCTAGGTACGTCGAATAGACCGTCGGGTGCGAGATGGGCATCGCTGGTTTTTCCGGATCGATTTGCAGTGGCGTGACGTACAACTCGAAATCCGGTTCGGTGTTCTTCAAAAGAAACTGGCAGATGCCGTGTACTTTGATGCCGGGAGCGGCTTTGAAATGAAAGCGAATCCACGGCGTGTATTCTTCTTTTTTGAGTTCAATCTTTTCGCCGCAAAGTGACAGCGTGGCTGACTCCTTGTCGCGGATGGTGACTTCAAACGGAGCCTTCATCACGCCGCCATCGACGCGGAGGCTGTTCTCTGGTCCGATGAGGTGCGACTTGATGCGAGTGCCATCACGTGTTACGTGAATTTGCTCGCCGCCCGTGTAGGGCAGCTCGTCGGTTTTCTTGGTGGAGTAGAAACTGAACGTCCCCTGGCTGCCGCGAAGATCTGGAACGCACATGGCCGAAAGAAGCACACCGCGAAACTTCTCTGGCGGGAATGTAATCGGGACGCGGATGATGTCGGAGAAGATGTTGTGTTCGCCGAGATAATTCCAAAACGGTTTGCCCTTGCGCAGCAAGCGGATGGCTGGCTTGCCGATGGGCACGAGATATTTACCGATCTTTAGCGTCCGCGACGAACCGCCAATATGCACGCTTGAAAGCGTCGGCAGGTAGTTGCGCCGATCGACGGTGAGGAAGTCGAAGATGTTGTGCTTGCCGGGATTGCATCCGGTCAGAAACGACGACCAAGCCACGGGGCTCAGCGGCGGCAGGGTGGTGCCGAGTTTCTTGTAGCAGCCCTGCTCACGGAGTTTTTTGAGGTTGGGCATCTTGCCCTCGGCGATGTACTTTTCGACGAGGGTTGGTTCCATGCCGTCGAGCCCGACGATCACCGCCCGTTTGATCTTGGCGTGGCGATAGGTTTTTCGACCGCGAATCGATCGGATCAGCCACCGCACCGGCCAGGTGAAGAGGGTCAAAATCGCCGACAGCATAGCCACAAAAAAGACCATGAACGATCCGAGGACAGCAAACCCGGCGCCTGGTCCGATATAACCGTAGGCGGGCAGGTTGGCAGTCAGCAGGATGATCGCGACGAGGATGGTAATCCGCCGACGGGTCGGAATCTGACGCGGGCGGTCACTTGTGGACATGGGGGATCTTGCTTTCGGGGTTTGGGTTTCTGGTGCCGTCATTATTTGGATACGATCAGCCTCTTCTGCGGGTTCATCTGTACCCGCATTATCGTCCAGATCGCGGAATTGGGCCAGCGTAGTGTCGTAGTTGGAGTGCGTGTTCGTGCGAATCGCGCCGGGATCGCCGTTTGACCAGTGAGGGATAGGTGGCTGTGGAGCGTCCGAAGTCGGAATCCAATGGAGAGCTTCGCCCGTTCGATCCGCTTTATGCGCCGGTCGTGGCCGCGTGGATTCGATCGCCCTTACAACTCCGTTGGCTCGCACCCCGTACGCAATTCCCGCTAACGGCTGCCAAGGTCGTGAATTGGACCAGGAAAACCGGTGAGGCGTTTTTGCTTTTTCGGTCGCAAGAGTCGATTCCTTGCGGATACGGTGAATTGAATCCCATGCAGGGGGACGCATCGCACCTTTGGATTGGTCATGTTGTGATTGATATTGAACGGCGACGCCAGGGGCTGGGTCGGCAGTTGACTGAGTTGATCATTCGCAAGGCCGTCTCAGAGCTTGGGGCTAAGAAGGTTTCGCTGGTGGTGTTCCCCGAAAACAAACCGGCATTGGATTGTTATTTGCAATGCGGGTTCAAAGTCGTCGCGGAGGAGTTCCAGCGATTCGACAAAACATCAGCCCCCCAGCGGATGATACGGTTGGGGCTGGGATCGCGTTAGGCGGCATTATCCGCGATTCGGTTGCCGCGCAAGAATTGCTCGTCGATGAGCCATTCTTGCCCGTTGGCGCAAATCGTCCTAGCAGGCCCGTGACAACCGAATTGCCATGGCGACGTATCGCGACAGGCGTTAGTTATTGTCGGTCGTTGCGTCCGGTTCGATGACAGCAAACACGCCGTCGATCAAACCGGTCACGATGGAGGTCAGTCCCGATTGGACCTGACTGGCTGCGATGGACCGAAATTCTTCGGCTTCGGCACAGCCACCGGCCATCGACAATGTCATACCGGTGCCAACCATTAAGACCCAAAATCGATGCTTGTATTTAGCCGTCATGGGGTATTTCTCCGAAAGACTGTGCGGAATTTCGTGCGTCACAAGTGCTATCGGCGAGTGTCTCGTTTCGCTTCGACGGAGTGGCGACGGATAGTGGGTTTGGTGTGGTCTGGGGCGCAGTTTTTGCTGTGATCGTAGGCTATTCGGCGGATGGCACGACGCTTGATTGAGGTGTGGTTTGACTTTCCGAGATTGACTGGCTGATGATGATCATGCGGGCGGCGGCGGTGAGGAGAATTAAGACGAGCGCGGCGCGGAGGATCTTGATGGGGAGGGTGTGCGTCAGGCGGCTGCCCAACATGCTGCCGATGATCGCCGGTGGAATCAGGGTGCCAGCCAGTGTCAGCGATTCGGTGAGTTGAATGTCGCTGTGTCCGGTGACTAGGGCGCAGTTCTTGAGGATTGCGCCGACGAGACTCAGGACGAGGATTGTCGCGGCGGAGTTGGCGATGGCCTGTCGTAGCGGGATCTTCAGAAAGCGGACTTGGAACGGGACGCAGATCACACCGCCACCGACGCCCAATAACCCGGCGATGAATCCCATCGGCGCTCCGATCATCAGTGCCGCCCGCCAACCGTTGCGTTGTGGTTGGTTGGCGGGGTCAGACGGCTTGATGGGATCGGCCCAGATAGCCATCACCTGTCGACCAGCCACCCATAGCAGGAAGATGCCGAAGATGAGGATCAGGGTTGCCTGCCCCGAACCTTTGAACAGGTCCAACTCGCTGGTCCAAACCCCGGCCAGCACCGCGATCGTAGCCACTGGGGCCATCGTCCGGACAACGGGAAAGATGATGGCTTTGACCTTCGCGTGTTGGATGAGGGCGGGTGCGACGACGAAGAAATTGACGATCATTGCTGCGGCTTGATAGAGGTGCGGGCGCGGGCCAAGGGCTTCGGTCAGGGCGGGGATCATGACCACACTGCCGCCAATGCCGAGCAATCCGCCCAGGATGCCAGCCGCAAAGCCGATGACGATGACCCATAGGGTGTCCATAAGCCGCGATGTTATCGCACATTGACGGCTTGGCGAGTGGCAAACAGCTGGCAACTTTGACACTGGCAGAAGGGATGCGATAATTGAGACCGTCCAGTGAATTTCGCCCCGATCGAATACTGATTAGGAGAGATTCACAAGGACCAACGCCGAGATAGCTCAACGGTAGAGCACAGCTTTCGTAAAGCTGAGGTTGAGGGTTCAAATCCCTTTCTCGGCTGTCTCCAAACACATTGGCAGCCAATTCGTTAATCAATTCTATCCAGTACTCGCCAACCGAAACAAATTAGACACACAATCGGCGCACAAGTCGTTTGATTCCGTTGGCGCGTGGCGGATATGATTGGGGTTTGCGCAATGCACTCTCCGGGCAAACGAGCGGTTCCATCTTGGGCGCTCGATTGCGCGCGGTTTGAATTCATTTCGCATGGTGGTCATTCAATTTCAATTTTGCATTCCCTTGGGGTTTGTCGCTTGGGCGGCTTGGAGGACGTTTTGGCTATGTTCAAATTCACTTCTGTTGGATCCGTGCGCGCTTGGTTTGCGGCGCTTTGCTTGGTGGGTGTTGCTTCACCGGTTTTTGCGCAGGTGGCGGGCCATGAGGCTTCGCGGATTCGCTGGCGATCGGGCGAAGTAGCCACGACGCTTAAGACGCCACAGGAAGCCGTGGTTGAACTCGCGGGGTTGTCTTCGAACCGCAGCGATCAAAAGCATGTGGTTGTTCAATTTGATGGGCCGGTATCGGATGCCAAGCGCGCCGAACTTCGAGCGGCGGGTTTGTCGCTCTTGAACTATGTTGGCGACAATGCGTATTTCGCGGCGTTTGACGACGCTGGCGTCAATCAGGATGCGCTGCGTAACGTCTCGTCGCTGCGTGCGTCGATGGCGATACAGCGTGATTGGAAGCTGCACCCTTCGCTGGTTCGCGACGAGATTCACGAGTGGGCGATCGTCGATGGGGCTAAGAACCCGAGGGAGAAGGACGTGATGTCCAAGTCTGGTCCTCGCATTGGCACGGCCGACGACGAAACGATTGTAGCCGTTTATGTGTTGTTCCATCCCGACGTCACGCTCGACACCACTGGGCGCGGGATCATTGGCAATCTTGGCGGACGGATTCAGTCGCACTTGCGTTCGATCAACGGGTTTGTGGTGGAGTTGCCGGCGAAGAACATCAAGGCGCTGGCAAGCGATGATGCCGTCCAATACATCGAGCCACCGCTGCCGCAATTCAGCAACTTGAACAACAGCAACCGCATCATCACCGGTGCCGACATCGTGCAAGCCGCTCCGTACAACCTCGACGGAACCGGCGTCACCGTGCTGGTTTACGACGGTGGCGAAGTGCTCGCATCGCATCCGGATTTTGGCGGGCGAGCCACGGTGCGGGATAGTTCGGGAACGTCGGACCATGCGACCCATGTGGCTGGTACGGTCGGCGGAAGCGGGGCGGACAGCGGTGGACAGTATCGCGGGATGGCCCCCAACGTGACCATCGAGTCGTACGGATTTGAACAACCGGGCGGGCTTAGCGAAGGTTTTCTCTACACCGACCCGGGAGATTTAGAAGCCGACTACAACGAAGCGATCAATACGTTTGGTGCGGACATTTCAAACAACTCGATTGGGACGAACACCGCGCCAAACGGTTATCCCTGCGAATGGACCGGCGACTACGGTGTGACGGGGGCGCTGATCGACGCGATCGCTCGCGGCAGTCTGGGCGACCCGATGCGGATCGTTTGGGCCAACGGTAACGAACGACAGACCACCCGCTGCGGCGATCTGTACAACACGACCGCTCCGCCAGCTGGTGCGAAGAACCACATCACGGTTGGGGCGTTGAACTCCAACGACGATTCGGTGACGAGTTTCACCAGTTGGGGGCCCGTCGATGACGGTCGCATCAAGCCGGATATTTCTGGTCCGGGTTGCCAGTCAAATGATGACAACGACGTCACTTCGACGAGCAGTTTTGGTGGATACACGGGGAAATGCGGCACTTCAATGTCTTCGCCGACAATCGCCGGATTGAGCGCACTTCTGCTGCAGGACTACCGGGCGCACTATCCTGGTGATCCCGACTTCCGTAACTCGACGTTAAAAGCCATGTTGGCCAACACTGCGCAAGATGTTGAACAGGTCGGTCCTGACTACAAAACAGGATACGGTTCTGTGCGCATTGAACCGGCGATCAACCTGATGCGTGCAGAAAATTTCGTCGAAGAAACAGTGTCGCAAGGTGACACTTATTCACTCATCATCGTGGTCAATCCGGGCGACCCGGAAATGCGCGTGACGTTGGCGTGGGACGACGTGCCCGGTACGCCCAACGTCGATCCGGTATTGGTCAACGACCTCGATTTGCAGGTGTTCGACCCCAATGGCGTGCGGCACTTCCCGTGGACGCTAGATCCTCTGAACCCTGCCACCCCTGCGGTGCAGAATCAGGAAGATCACATCAACAATATCGAGCAGGTGACGGCGGCGAATCCGATGGCGGGTGCTTGGCGCGTCGATATCGTTGGAACCAGCGTGCCGCAAGGCCCCCAGCCGTTTTCGGTGGCGGCCAATCCCGTGCTGGTTAATTGCAGCGATGCGGGGATCGCCCGGTTTGATCGCTCCAAGTATGCCTGTGAGAGCGAAGGCGGCGTGACCGTGATCGATTGTGGCCTCAATACCGATGACCTGGTGATCGAAACGGTGAGCGTGGTCGTTGCATCCAGCACCGAACCCGGAGGCGAGACGCTGCTGCTTACCGAGACGGCGGCTGCCAGTGCTGCGTTTGTGAC
>BQJS01000115.1 GCA_021604825.1 Phycisphaerae bacterium
GGATACTCGGTCGCCTGATTGTCTTCCACTCGTCGATTCAGATTGTTTCCCACGCGCCTGGTCTCCATGGATACGATCCCCACGCGCAATGGGTAGGCCGTGGGGAACTGGGGGCAACGGGTTGTATCACTGCGTATTCGACCCAAGAGGGTCTTGGAAAACCACTCCATTATACGGACGCGAAAGTGGTCGGGGGAGATGCCGATTCCTGATAAAGTATGTATCGGCGAAGTCGGTCGATTGAGCTTAACTGGTTTCGGGAAATAGGCGACGGTACGGCGTAACTTTAGATTCTGCAACGACGTACGATGCGATGCGACGTGCTGCGAGGGAGTGGCTGGATGGCTGTCGGGTCGGGGGTATCGCAGGGAACCGGAGGAGTGAACGCGTTGAGTCGGTGAGCCGATGTGCCTACTTGATCTATCGCGTGGAAGTTTGGAATCGAGGCCCCAGGTTTAAAAACCTGGGCCACCCGTCGTTTGAGGAATAGTCGCTGAATGAACCTAAGTGGTTTCATGATTCAGGTTGAGTACTAGATTCACGTGGTTCGATCGAGATCCTGTACGAATTGTATGAAGGCTAAGATTAAATATGGCACGCACCCAAGGTCCACCAATAGTGGCACCCAGAAGAATTTAAGGAAGCCTGGAATTGGCAATACAGCGACTCCGATGGCATCGAAGAGACCTCCCAATAATGGTGCTAACGACTGGCCTTGGGGCCGTTTCAATTGGCGAAGAACAATCCAAGCGTTCGTCCCAGCAATGACAGAGAATATCGTCATGCAAAACAAACCGACACACCATTGAGCAACATTCAACATTTGGCCAATCCAGATAACTTTGAAGGCTCTGCATCACTGTTCCGCAGCGTTGGCTTCGAAGGCTCTTAGGAATTGGTCGGCGGCGATTTCGTTGCCGGCTGAGCTTAGGTGGTTGCAGTCGAAATAGTTTTCGCCGCTGGCGTTGATTTCGTCGGAGCGGGAATCGATGTCTACGAGTGTGGCGCCGGTGTTTTCGGCGGCTGACACTATGCGATCGTTTAGGCGGCGGACGTAGACGTTGGCATTGATGGCTTGTGGGGCTAGGAGGATGTTTAGCGGCAGCGGGTCGCAGGATGCGGTTTGTTCGCGGATGGGGAAAAGCGTTGCGACGTAGACTTCCCAGCCGGCGACTTGGGCGGCGCTGATTTGTTGTTCGAGGTTGGTTTGGGAATCGTCGAGCAGTTCGGTGAGGCGGCCTGCGAATGGGTAGTCGGTTGAGTCGGGCGAGAAGATTAGCAGGGAATCGGTCTCGCCGATGAAGTCGATGATGTCGCTGCCGCCCTCCCACAAGAGAAGAGTCGTTGCATTCGGATACGTTTCGAGCGCGATGATTCGTTGCAAACGCTGCAACCCTTCTTCGGTGGTTTCGCCGCCGTTGCCTTCGTTGACGAAGCGGATGGGGTCTTCGTCCAGGCGTTCGCGAAGGATGTCCCAGTAGTTGCGATTGCTGGGGCCGTCGGTGGTGGAGTCGCCGAATGCGATGAAATGCACGTCTGGGTCGGGCACGTTGAAGTTGAATTCTCCGCAGCCGCCGAGTGCGATGATTGCGCTGAGGATGGTGGCCGCAACGAAGTGTTTTCGGATTCTCATGTTTGGATGATAGAGGTTGGCTAAGTGTCGGTCGAGCGGTTGGGTTTCGATGGGGGGGATGGTGGCGGTTCTCCCGTCGTCACTCCCGCGCACGCGGGAGTCCAGGGTGGGCGGTTATACGCGTGGATTCTGGATTCCCGCGTGCGCGGGAATGACGGAATGGGGGCGGGGATTACGGCGTGTGTGCGTTTCGACATTGGATCGGGAATGGCGTAAGATCGGAAATGACGCGGGCCGCTTGGTGTTGACCGTGATTCGTTTATCTTGTTTTTGAAAGTTGTTTCGGATGGCAGACTATTCCAATCATCAGCGAAAGCTCATCAATCGATACTATGACAATCGCGATGACATCATGCTGACGAAGGTTCAGGAATTGGTGACGGAGTTGTACTTGGCTGAGACGAAATCCAAGACCGATCAACTTTGGAAGCGGGTCACGAAGGCGCTCGAGAATCTTAAAATCAAGCCTTCGGTGATCGAACATATCGTTGCGTCGCAGGACCCTTCCATTCTCGCGTCGAACGTGCAGGAGTGGTTGAAGGGGGCTGTGCCGAAAGCTGATGCATCGCGTCCGAATTAGATTTTAGGACGCCCGCCCTACGGTCGTTGTGCCACGGTTTGGCACTTCGTGGGAATAGGATCGGTCAATTCTGATACTTCTGTCCCCCACCCTGAAGGGCGGGGCACCCAATCTATTTAGATACTTCTTAGGTGATTGCGAAATGCGCTTAGTACGCGGTTTATGGCGGCGTCGTAGGTGAATCTTTCTTGCACGCATTCTTGCAATTCTTTTAGGACTGCTTGGCGGCGGTCCGTGTTCTTCAAAAAAGATTCGGCTTGTGTCTCGAAGTCTTTTGGTGACGTGAAAACGATTTCGCGGAAACGGGGGAAGTTCGGAATGACTTCTGGGAATTTTCCGGCATCGCGCAGGGCTTGGAATTCGGTGGCTGGGAGGTCGCCGAAGTCGCCTTCGCAAAATCGGGTCAGGGGCAGTGATCCGCTGGCGATGATTTCGAAGGAACGTTGATGGTGAAACCCGGAGGGGATTAGTTGCAGGCTCAGCGTTGAGGAACGGTAGACGTCGCGGAGGTCTTGGCCATGTTCGACGACGCCGGCAGCGTGGGGGCTTAGCGTTGGGTGATTTTCCCAGCCGCGTCCGAAGATCTTGAATGTGCGATTTGTGCGGTTAGCCCACTTGGAGACCCATTCGAGCGTTCGTTGGCGGCGACCCCAGTCGAAAACGCGATAGGTGTAGTGGGTGGCGAACGTGCGGGTGCTTTCTTCGGTCAAATCGAGGTCCATCTCGGTGGCGATGCGGGTCGTGAGTTCGATGGCTTTTCGCAGGCAGAATGCGTCGTCGTCGATGGCCTTTTTGGTGGCTTCAAACAGGACGTTCATGAATTCGTGAACGGACGGATCGCCCTTTTGAAGTTCTGCTTCGTGGAATTCTTCGATGGGCGTTGACGCGTTGCTGACGAACGAGATGTCGCACTCGAATCGCTTGCGATGGGCGGCGGATGGTTCGGCGTCGTGAAAGATGCGGGTCGAAACCGGGACATCGACGTACTCGAATTGGCCTTTGGGGTAGTCGAACTGTTCGATGCAGCGGTCGCGAAACAATCCGCAGACGAAATCGGGCGCTTTGACGGATTGGCCGGCTTCCTTGCAGAGCAGATCGGGAAGCGGGTCTTGGATCCAGGTGAGCATCGGCAGGTTGGCTGGTATGAACGGGTATTCGCGGCGCATGTGGTCGAGGATGATGAGCAGGTTCGGTTTGAATTCCTCGATTGTCTTGCAGATTGTGTTGGGCGTCAGGCAGTGGTGGGCTTGTTGCTCGATGAGGAGTTGGGTTTCAAACCCCTTGTGGTCGAGGGCGTCCAGCACGTCGCGGGTTGAGTACTGCAGCATGGTTGTGTAGCGCGATGTGAGGGCCAGAACGCGGTTCGGGGGGGTTAGCCTGTTCGCATGTTCCGGGCCAGCCGGCGCTTCGTAAAGGTCTTCTAGTCGGGCGCAGATGCTATCGAGCGAATCTCTTCGGGAGTTTTCGACTGCTAGCACTTGCGCTTGAATTTCTGCAGTGGTGTCGACGTTTGCGGATTGGTTGAGGACCAATTGTGGCAATGCGATTGGGTCGTTGTGGCGCAGGTGCTGGCTGAAATCGTCGATGGCATCTTTGCCGATGAACCACTCGACGTGTTCGTGCTTGAACAATTCGGTGTGGTCGGCGCAGTGCATCCATGCGATGAAGCGCTGTGGGTTTGTCTCGACGACAAACACGGGATGGTTGTAAGTCAAGAACGCATTCTGTGTGAGTTCACACACGCGGTTGATCAATGATCCGAGGCTGACGCCCACGATGACGGGAACGTGGATTGGGCCCTTGTCGGGAAGCTGCACGCCGATCTCGCTCGGTTCGACGCCGAGGTCGCCGATCCACTCGCGCATCTGCCCGGGTTCGCGGCGCGACATGTGGAAGCGGCCTGTTTGCGATCTGAACAAGTGGATCTTCTTGAGGTCTTCCTCAGCGCGTTCCAGGGTTCCTTGATGGTGCGGATAGCGAGCTATGAATGCTTGAACGTTTCGTTGGTACGTCTCTTTCAGTTCGTTCCACGATACGCGGCCATTGGGCAGCTTGCTTAGTGAATCGTTGAGCTGGTTTTGTAAACCCAGTGGACCGCCGATGTCGGCGCGACGTTGGATGAGTTCGCGGGCGGGTCCGCCGTATCCGAGGGTGGCGAGCGCCTCGACGCTCATCGCAGCCAGTTCGGGTGCGTGCGGAAGTTTCGCCAACAGTTCGTGCGACTTCTGGAGGAATTGAAAATGGCGACCGGCTTGGAAGATGCTGGCAAGCTGGTTTGTCTGGGTGGACGTTGGCAAAGGGACCTCGATTCAAGCGAAAGTGGTGTATCGGCAGAAATTGCGTTTCGGGTCCAGCCCATCGGCAGTGGTAGCGGGGCGGTGCGATTGAATATGGGCTGGACGCGTTGGCAGTGTCCCGCCGATGCGTATGGAAGGAGGGATTGTTGGGTGTCTTGCGCAGGGTGAACGCTTTTGAAACCGCGTATCAGTGTTATCGTGCCGACTTGTAGCCGCCCAGAATCATTGGGGCGGTTGCTGGCGTTTCTGGGTAAACAGCGATTGGACGACGGTCTGTCGTTTGAGGTGGTTGTTGCGCTCGATGGCAAGGGCAGCACACCAGCGAAACTAGAGGAGTCGCTGACGCTTGCGGATGGCCGGGTCGCCGATGTGCGATGTCTGCCGTTGGAACGGGTTGGTATTTCGGCGGCGAAGAACGCGGCGGTTGCAGCGGCGCGCGGTGATGTGCTGCTGTTTGTTAATGATGACATCGAGCCATGGCCCGATTTTGTGCAGCGACATGCCGATGCGCATGCGGCTGGTCACGAGGTGGTGTTGGGGTATTCGCCTTGGGTGATTTATCCGGATCAAACGATTTTCGACGAGATGATTGCGCGCACGCGGATGGTGTTTTTTTATAGCGATTTGAAACGTGGCAAATCGTATGGATTCAGGCATGCGTGGAATCTGAATCTGTCGGTGGCGCGATCGTTGGTCGAGAAGCTCGACGGTCCGTTCTGTGAATCGCTTCAGCCGGTCTTCTATGACGATGTCGAATTCGCCCATCGGATGATCGGTGACGACGAGCGCGTGTTTTACGCTTCCGATGCGGTGGCGCTTCATCGACATCGGTACACGTTGGCGTCTTACTTCGGGCGGGAGGCGCTTTTGGGGGTGATGGCCCATTCCCTGCATCGCGTCAATGACGCTTGTTTCAAAGCGATTTTTGCGATGGGTTTGGATGAATTGGTTTCTGACGCGGGGCGGGTGGTCGAACATGACGTGCGCGATGAGACGCGGGCTTTGGCGACGGTTTGCGATCTTGGCGGTCAGGCGATCGACCATCCGGTTGATGAGCGCTTGGTTCGGGCGATGTACGTGGCGCACCTGCCTCTGAAGCGTCGGGCGTTTCGATTGGGTTTGCTTGCGAGACAAGCCGCACCGAAGCGTGACTGGCGCGAGTATCCGGAGTTGGCGCATGAGTCACTGGCTGACGATGCAGTGATGGGTTTGTTATTCGATGGGCAAGGTCAATCAGGTGCATCGGGTACATGCCGGCGCATGAATGCCCCCGATGGTCCTTGATTATCGCGAACGCCTTTTGCGTTTGGGCGGCGCGTTGCCTTTTCTGTTCATGGGCTTTTTCTTGGTTGGTAGGATCGCGTTGTCGGGAACGTCCATGCCGAAGAGTTGCACCCACCAGTACTCGGTTCCTTTGTGGCTTTTGAATTTGTAGAAGCCGACACCGGCATAGCGCCAGCGTTTCAGGCGCATGTTGTCGTCGTGGTGCGGGCTGTCCATCAGGCTCATCATGGCCTCGGCGGCTGACCCCATTTTGTTCATGCCGTAGGCGATGTTTTCACCCACGATCGGATCACAATACCCTGCCCCCACGGCGCGATCGCCGGGCACACTTCCGTCGGGTGCATTGTGGCTGAAGAAATCTTCGCGGTGCATTCGCTCGGCATAGCGGTTGGCGGCTAACTCCAACGAACGCGAGTAGCGCAATAGTGGCAGGTTCTTGCGTTTGCGGTAGTCGTTCACCAGTCGATACATGGCGCGTTGGTAAGGACCGGCTGGCTCGCCGAGATCGCGGCAGTCCTTGGGTGGGGTACGTTTCTTGCGGGGTGGAACTTCCCTTTCTCGCGGTGGCGGTTTGCTGATGGTGGCCGCCGTCGGGTCGGGTGGTTTGGCGAGGATGCTCAATTGTGTGCTGCATCCCGCTACGGGGATGAACGCAATCAGCGTCATCACGAGGAGTTTAACGCAAAGGGATTGTTGGCTGCGGGCGAGCGAATCCGTACGGTTCATCGATGAATCTCCGGCTGATTGTTCACCCGTCGCCCTGACACCTGCGGTGCATCGTACTTTGGGTGCATCTGCGGTACAATTCAATATTGCTGGTGTGATCGGGTTTCATTCGCAACTTATGAGCCAAAGGAGATGGCGATGGAATTTTTGGTGCAGGGCTTGTTATTGCTGCTGGCGGTTCTTTGGATTTCGGGATTTGTGGCGACGTCGTAGGGGATTTTTGCGGGTGAGTTTCCCGGGGGCAAGGTCGTCACTCCCGCGAAAGCGGGAGTCTAGAACGGGCGCGGCTATGTGCAGAATCTGGATTCCCGCATTCGCGGGAATGACGGTGACGCGCGACTTGCGACGCGTAACCCACGACACGCACTCCGCAAGATGCCCCGCGGGCACGCAGAAGTGCGGCGTTTGATTGAGCGATTATGACTGATTCTTCGGTTTCAAATTCAACGGTTGGTGGGCAACGTTGTCGGTTGGCTGACCGCGTGGGCAATGTTCATCTGACGGCGCTGCGCAAGATCAGTGCCCGGTGCGCGGAAATTGGCGGCGTCAATCTTTCGCAAGGCGTGTGCGATGTTGATCCACCGCCGGAGATTTTGGCGGCGGCTAAAGCTGCGATCGATGAAGGTCGGGGAGCGTACTCGAATTTATCGGGGATCGTCGAGCTGCGCGAGGCAATTGCGCAAAAGATGAAATTGTTCAATGGCATCGATGCCGACCCGCTGAAAGAAATCGCGGTGACGGTGGGGGCGGCAGGTGCTTTTGCTTGTGTGGCGATGGCGACGTTGAACCCGGGCGATGAGGTGGTCGTCTTTTCGCCGTTCTATAGTTATTACACAGATACGTTGGCGCTGCTGGATGTGAACGTGCGCTTTGTGGCGACGCATCCGCCGAATTGGAATTATGACTCGGCGGAATTGCGGAAAGCATTTGGACCGAAGACGAAGATGGTGGTGATCAACACGCCGTCAAACCCCACCGGCAAGGTGTTTTCGCGCGATGAGCTTTCCGAGATTGCGGCGCTGGCGAAGGCGCACGATGCGCTGATCGTGTCGGACGAGATTTACGAGTACATCACGTTTGACGCGGACCATGTCAGCGTGGCGACGTTGCCCGATGCGGACGATCGTACGATTACTCTGAGTGGTGCGTCGAAGTCTTACGCGGTGACGGGGTGGCGCGTGGGTTATGCCGTTGGGCCGGCGGACATCCTTGGGAAGATGCTGGTGGTCAACGATTTGTTTTACATTTGCGCACCGACGCCGCTTCAGCATGGTGTGCTTGCGGGGATGCAGTTACCGAATCGTTACTACGATGAATTGCGTTCGGACTACCGCGCCAAGCGAGATTTGCTGGCTGAGACGCTTGATAAGATTGGGTTCACGCCTTACATGCCGCAGGGTGCATTTTATATGATGGCCGACTTCGGGGCAGGGCGCTATCCGAATTCGCAAACGGCGGCTGAGGACATCTTAGAGTCGGTGGGGGTGGCGACGGTGCCTGGGGCGCCTTTCCATGCTCGACCGGAAGAGGGTGAGACGCAATTGCGGTTCTGTTTTGCGAAGCGGTGGGATGATTTGAAGGAAGCCTGCCGGCGGTTGGCCGATCTGAAGTCTTCGTAGGTCTTAGCGATTGGACAAGTTTCGACATCGACTTGGGCGGTTGGTGTGTCTAAGGATGTAGTCGGGGTTGTTGATTCGTCACTCTCGCGGACGCGGGAGTCCAGTGCGGTAGCTGGGTGTCGTGTGCCTTCTGGATTCCCGCGTGCACGGGAAGGACGGAGGGGAAGGGCTGGGATTGACGGATAGGCAGGTATGGACATGGTCGGGAGGGGCCGCGAGAATCAAAAACACATGTTGGATCGCTGCAAGCAGAGCGATTTCGGAATAGAAATGAACGGTGATTGTGGGACGAATTGGGATTGTGGGTTTGAAAACAGGAATAACGATGCGACATTTTGACAGATTGATATGGACGTTTGTTCTGGCCCTTGGGTTGTCCGCGACGACGGCGCAGGCGCAGCTCAAAGTTGGCGATGTGGCTCCTCCGGTGACGGTGACGGATTGGGTCAAGGGCAAACCGATGGATGTGCTGAAGGACAACAAGGGCAAGGTCATCGTCCTTGAGTTCTGGGCGACATGGTGTGCGCCGTGCATTCAGATGATTCCATCGAACACGCAGTTGTCTCAACGATACAAGGATAAGGGGTTGGTCTTTATCGGTGTGACCGATTCGGGCCAAGGGCAGCAACTCGCATCGGTCCAGGCTTTCGTGGGGCAACAGGGTGACCGGATGGATTACCCGATCGCGTTTGACAGCACTCAGAAGACAAACATGGCCTATGTGGTGGCGACGGGCGCGCTTGGCATTCCGCATGCGGTGGTCATTGGTAAGGATGGCAAGGTCGCGTGGTTTGGTCATCCGCTTGAACCGATGATGGAATCGACGATCAAGGACTTGCTGATGGACCGGTTCGATCCGAAGCGGGCTGCGAAGGAATCCGAACTTCAGGCGAAGCTGAGTCCGCTACTCAACGATTTTAATTTCGCTGTTCAGCGTGGCGATTGGGACCGTTGTCTTGGGTTGACCGAGCAGATGCTAACGATTGATCCCGGCAATTTTGATGCGATGCGCTTCAACGTGTACATCATGATGGAGGAGCAGCGTTCGGTTGAGAAGCTCAAAGCCTGGGTGAAGCAAATGATTGCCAAACACGGCGATAATGCTGAAACCATGGCGATTCTGTCGACGTTGATGTTGGCGATGCCGGAAGTGACCGATCGTCAGCCGGAATTGGCGATCGAGGCGGCGAACATGGTGCTGGCCAACGCTGCGAAAGA
Organism: Phycisphaerae bacterium; assembly: GCA_021604825.1. The sequence goes on from BQJS01000115.1 coordinate 9,358, forward strand.
TGCCGAGAGCCTTCAAATCGTCGCGCAGACCTTCTATCAGTTGGGTCTGGTCGATGGTGCGATTCGAGCACAGAAGGAAGCGGTTGGGATTGCGGATGAATTCGACAGGAAACCCGCCACCGAGGTGCTGGAGTTCTTCGAGCGGTGTAAGTCTGCCCAGACTGCCATCAAATTTTCCAGCTAACCGCCGTCAATTTTACCTGCTCGTCGACTTTGCGACTTTAGGTTTTGGAGCGATGCTTTAGCCGGCCAATCAAGAGATGCCGTCGGCGGCATGTGCGGTTACAATGCACCCTACGATATTTGAATTCAGAATCTGGAGTTGTCGCCGATGAGACGTCGATCGTTGTTGTGGGTTGGATGCCTGATGCTGTTGGGTACGGTTCCTTGCTTGGCTGGGGAGGCCTTGCTGGGCACGGGTGAGTTGAATGCCTTGGGCTACTTCAAGTACTGGAGCCTCGATCTGGAGATGGATCGCGGTGGCTATGTGCGCGATGCCTATCGGATTGATGACAGTTTGTATGTCGTCTCTGAAAAGGGCGATGTTTTTTCGCTGCATGCCGACATTGGCTTGTCGCGTTGGTCGCGCAACTTGACAGAGAGTGTCTACCAGGTTTTTGAGCCGCAGCATTTTTCATCGGTGGGTGGGGCGGCATTGGCGGTCATCGCGACGACGCCGCGCGTTTATGTTCTCGATCGATATACAGGTGATGAGGTCAAGGATCTGACGTTGAGCGCGTCGGTCGGTAGTGCTGTGGTAGCGCAGGGAGCCTCATTGTTTTTTGGGAGCAGTGACGGTCATCTTTATTCGATGGTTTGGGATGATCCCAGGAAGAGCGAGGCGATCTTCAGTTGGAAGGCGATGGCTGGCGGTCCGGTCGGAGCGAAGCCGCACCTGGTCAATGGTGGCGAAGATCTCGTATTTGCTTCACGAAGCGGGTCCGTATTTAACTGTACAGCCGGCCAAAAGATTCTGAACTGGGATTTTCATGCCGACGGTGCGATCGAAGGCGAGATCGCGGTTGATCCGGAAAGTGTCTATGTGGCTAGTTCGGATCGGTCATTGTATCGGTTGGACATGGTCTCTGGAGTGCCGCGTTGGCGTGTGCGTTTTCCGGAACCGCTGCATGATAGCCCCGTTGTGATCGGCAACATGGTTTTTCAATTTTGCGATACGCAGGGTGTTTCGGGGATCGATGCGGAGACTGGCAAAGTGCTGTGGAATGTCGGTTCGGCTCGAAATGTGGTGTGCCGCAACGGCGACAAGGTGATTGTCGGTAACGGAACCCGGCTGCAGTTGGTGGCGGCTGACACGGGTGCGGTGCTGGAAACGGTGACCCTTCCGACGCACACGCGGGCGCTTCTGAACCCGCAAGACGAAACACTCTACGCAGTGTCACGACTTGGCACTGTGTTCTGTGCGAAGCCTAAAGGTCATCCATATCTAACGCCGGAAGTTGTGGCGCTGGCCAAGCGCGAGTTGCACCACGCACCCGTGCTGGAAGTTGGCGACGAAGACGAACCGGATTTCAAGCCGCGTACTCCAAAGCGCAGCGAGGTTTTGGATTGGGATGATCCCCTGCGAAGTACGACGGATATTCCTCCCCTGGCGGGTCAGCCGGCAAAGGATCAGAATTAATCTGGCGCAGGCCCCTTTTTAGGAAGCGATTGGGTTGTGCTCAGCGTTGCGTCGTCGGTGATACGTTGATACGCACTGCTCACATAGCAGTGGCACGGTTTTCTCGCCTCGTTTATCAAATCAGTTGTGACGCCGTACTTTGTGCCCACGTTCGCCCCATGATCACCAATTCAAGATAGGGGCTTTCGCCATTCGTCCCGGTCGGTGCGATTGCGCAATCGTTCTGTCTGTCAGCGGAGTTGAACCGGAGGCGAATGTGGGTGGCTGTGTAGTCTTACTTGGCGCTTGCCACACACGCTTTGATGGGCGTTGGAGGTGGGCGAGCCTGTGAGAATGCAGCTTGACACGCCTGCGCCCGGAAGTAGGATCGGCTCAGTTCCAGGCGCTTTCAAGGCCGGTTTTGCGGCCAATCAATACCTTGAGGGCAACTTCTGCGGGCAGGATCTCGACGTTTGTTACGGGTGCTGGCTGCGCGACAAGATCGAACCGTCATTTAGTTTGAAACGTCAATACCGCCTTGCCGGCATGCGCTCGGTGGCGGCTTATCCAAATCATAAGGGAGGACCAGCCGTGAGCGATGCTGCCCGCCAGATTCATGCACCACTCGGCGTTATCACGAAAACGGTTAGCCGTCGTCGACAGCTGACACCGTCATTGGGTATTTTGGCCATGGGAATTCTGACGACCGGGATGTTGGCGTCGGGATGTTCTCAGCACGCCGTTGAAACCGGTTGGTCGAATCCGAGCAAGGTGCAGGTTCAGTTCTACGCGCCGCCCGGTGCGACGGTGGCGATTCAGAAGACGTTTGAGACGCCACGTCATCAGGTGGCGGCATATGGTTCCGATCATCGGTTGGAGCATTCGCCGGAGGAGTTCGCCGTATTCAATCTGAAGAGCGGGCGATGCTTTAACTTCAAGTACACGACGGCTGAGGGTTTCCCTGGCGTCAGTATTTATGGCGAGTTGGAAGTTCACAAAGCCCGTTCGGAAGAAACCCGTAAATTTGTGCGTGGGACGTTTGTGCCGATCGTGTTGCCGAGTCGGTATTACCAGAATGATCCGGAGCATTACTTCCCGGTGCGTGGACCGTCGGGGGCGGGGCTGGAAGAAATTGAAATTGAGCATCTCAAGCAGGGCGACTTGATCACAAAGGTGTACTTTGTCGCCGATTTGCAGCGGGCGTGGGAGACCGTGCGTGAAATTGATTTCCACATCGACAAGTTGCGATCATCGGAAACTGTGTTGAACACCGAGTTGGAATTGGTTGATTCGCGTTTTGAAAGTTATCGCCGCGAAGCGCTTTATGCCGATCCGACGATCGACCCGTACGCAGCCCATCAGGATTCGACCGGTCAGAGCAGCCGCTTCATCAAGATCGAAGCCAAGCGACAGGGTCTGGAAAATCAGCGTTACCTCATTCGTCAGCAGATCGAAGACCTGCAGAATGAAAAGCGCATCCGCACGCGTTTGTTGGATTCAATGAAGATCGTCAACCGTCGCGGTTCGATGGTCTTGGCCACACCCGAAACGCAGTGGGAATATCACGACACCAAGCATCAAGTTGGGCTGGATCGCGCGTATATGGGGCACGAGACTGGTCCATATGGCGAGTACCGCACCGGCGATATTGTGCTGCCAGCATTGGGTGAAGTGGTGGTGGTGATGCGGGTCGGTGGCCGACATAAGCATTGGGACGACCCACGCCGCGAGATGGTGGCATTCAGCGAAGAGGCTGAAGAAGCCAAATAGTCGGTATGCAGTTTGGGCATGATGGCTCGGGTTTGAGCCTTGATGGATCGGACTGCGTTTGTGGACGGTGATTTCAGGAATTGATAATCCGCCGCACTTGCGGTGTTTGATAGGAGGTCAGCACCATGGAGCCGATGAAGAAAAGATCTTTCGGCGTTGCAAATGGGCGTGTCGCACGTTCGATGATTGCGGTGGCTGTTTGTGTGGCGATCACGGGTTGCAGTTGGAACCACACGCAGTTGGGTGATCGCACGATTAGCAGCCACGGTAATGCGTCGCTGCTTCCCGATGAGTTTGTGCCGCTGACTGGGCTTGATCCAAGCAATCCCCACCACTATCCGGACAATTGGCCACGGTTCATCGTGTCGCAGCGCGACAACATGGTGATGGTTTATGTCGACGGCGGTGAGTTTGACATGGGCGAGGGCGAGAACCGTCGTCGAGTCTATGTCGATCCGTTCTATATCGACACGCATGAAGTGACCAACTCGCAGTTCGATCGGTTCCGCAAAGATCGTCGATTCCAAACGCACCTGCGACGCAACTGGAATCGCCCGTGGATGGAAAGCAACGCCTTCCACACATATCCGAGCGAGTACTATCCGTTCCGCTGCTGGACCAAGCAAAAGCTTTATCCGGAAATCGCCCACCAGTTCCACCTATGGCGTGGGCAGAATCCGAAAGATATCGACTTCTATCTCGACTTCTGGGAGCCCGGCCACAACAACGATGATCCGGTTCGTAACGTGTCGTGGTGGGAATCGTGGTTGTACAGCGAGTGGTCACAGAAGATGCTGCCGACCGAGGCGCAGTGGGAGTTGGCTGCCCGTGGCAAGCGCGACAATCGTACGTTCCCTTGGGGCGACAATGCCGGTGGGGCTGAGAAGCTCTGCAACAGTGCCGAACAGGGATTCAATGACGGGCATGAGTATGTCGCTTCGGTGATGGAATACGGTGGAGGCGTCAGCCCATACGGTTGTTACAACATGGCCGGAAACGTTTGGGAATGGTGCATCGACAATTACGATCCGAACTTTGCCCTGCGTTCGCGCAACTTCCCGTGGGTTGATCCGTATCCGTATGAGCCGCATGAGTATCCGGGCGGGCAGATGGATGTGGACAATGCTGTTGAGGTCAATCCTGTTGGACCACTTCATGGCGACCGACGGGCAATGCGTGGTGGGTCGTATACGAAGGGCTTGGATCGTTGCCAGGTTACCAGTCGTCGCGGTGCCCGTCCTGATGTGCATCAGATGGATGTTGGTTTCCGTTGTGTGTTGCCGCTGCCTGGGGCTGCTCCGGAACCAATCATGCAGACGCAGGTGCAAGCCGCCCCGCGTCAGCCTTCGTCGCCGCCCCCGGTGGCTACCTCTTCGCCGACGAGTACCAGCGAGTTTCAATATTGGGAGGTTCCCTGTGAGGGATGCCCGCCGGGATCGATGGGTGGGACTGATTGCAATAAGTAGACGGTGGCCTGCTTTATGATGAATATGATCAGGAGCGCTTCGCTATCCGCGGGGCGCTCCTTTCTTGTGCGCCTTGTAAGGCGATAGTCGGTCGGTAGTCTACCGGCATGTCCATGACACCTATCAAACGGGCGCTGATCAGCGTCTTTGACAAAACCGGCATCGTCGAATTCGCTCGTACGCTGGCGGACGAGTTTGGCGTTGAAATCATTTCGACCGGTGGCACCGCAAAGTTGCTCGTTGATTCGGGCGTGGCGGTGACGCCGGTTGAAGCGGTGACTGGCGCAGGCGAGATGCTTGACGGTCGAGTTAAGACGCTGCATCCGCGCATCCATGCGGGCATCCTTGCCGACCGCCGCAATCCAGATCATGTTCAACAGTTGGTTGAAGCGGGGATCGAGCCGATCGATCTCGTGGTGGTGAATCTCTATCCATTCGAAAGGACAATCGCAAAACCCGACTGCACGTTTGCGCATGCGATTGAGATGATCGATATCGGTGGTCCGTGCATGTTGCGGGCGGCGGCGAAAAATCATCAGAGCACGTGTGTGCTGTACGGTCAGGCGGACGTGTACGAAACGGTGCTGGCGTTGCTGCGTGGCAGTGGCGCGATTTCGGATGATCGTCGGGCGGAGTTTGCGGCGGATGTGTTTCGTCGGACGAGTGCGTATGACGCGCAAATTGATGCGTACTTGAGCGGGCATGCTGCTGCAGGTGATGTGCTGCCGGAGCGTTTTTCGATTGAGGCGACGTTGGCGCACACACTTCGCTACGGTGAGAATCATCATCAGGCGGCCGGGTTGTACTTGGGGGAATCCGGTGCGGCCGGGAGCGTCGCCGGAGCAGGCGTGCTTCAGGGAGAGATGTCGTTTAATAATTATGTCGATGTCAGTGCGGCGGTTGAGCTTTGCGCTGAACTTGATCGGGCGTTCGCTGGCCAGGCGGTCTGTGTGTTGGTTAAGCATACCAATGCTTGCGGGGTTGGGGTGGCGGATACGTTTGAGGAGGCTTATCGCAAGGCGTATTTGTCTGATCCGACGGCGGCTTTCGGTGGTGTGTTGGCGCAGAATTCAGTGGTGACGGTCGAGTCGGCTGGCTGTGTGATGGAGACGTACTCGCGGTATGGTAAAGCCGTTGGCATGAAGGGGTTCTTCGTTGAAGTATGGGC
>BQJS01000116.1 GCA_021604825.1 Phycisphaerae bacterium
TGCTCACAGAGCAGTGGCACATTGGTGGGGATACGTGTCTTTGGGCACACTATTGGTTCTTTGGGCACACCATTGGCGAACTTGTAAACTGTTGTCGGCGTTTCAATGCCTTCCGCCCGCATCGTGTGCCTTGTGGCATGGAGCTTGCTACAGTTCTGTGAAGTGGCGGCGATTGCTGCCAATCTGACACGAGGGCCGTGGAGTTGGTGATATGTTTATCGGATTTGATCCCCTGTATTTCATGTTGCTCGGTCCGGTGATGTTGCTTGCGGCGTTCGCGCAGTATCGCGTGAAGTCCACATTTGCTGCGGCGGCTAAGTATCGACCGATGAGTGGCATGAGCGGTCTCGAAACGGCGCAGCGCATTCTCGATGTGAACGACATGCGCGAAGTCAAGATCGAACAAGTGCAAGGGACGCTGACGGATCATTACGATCCGCGCAGCAAAACACTTCGCTTAAGTCCGCAAGTCTATTCCGGTCGATCGTTGGCAGCTGTCGGCATCGCAGCACACGAGGTTGGTCATGCGCTTCAGGATAAGAAAGGTTACGCCCCGCTGAAACTACGGAACGGCCTCGTGCCCATGGCGTCCATCGGTACCAATTTCTCCATTGGCATTTTCATGGTTGGCATGCTGCTGGCGATGTTCATGGGCCCAGCGATCGGTCAGCCGGTGATGATCGTCGCCATCGGCATGTTCTCGCTGGGCGTGGTGTTTCAACTGATCAACCTGCCCGTCGAGTTCAACGCCAGCAATCGCGCGAAGCGAATCGTCGTCGAACAAGGCATCGCATCCATCGAAGAGCGCCAAGCCATAGACAAAGTCCTAAACGCCGCCGCCCTGACCTACGTCGCCGCAACAGTATCCGCGATCATGACGCTGCTCTACCTGGTGATTCGTTCGGGGTTGCTGGGCGGAAGCCGGAGTGATTAGTGGTCGGTTTGACATGGCGCGACGGGTAGACCAGACGCTCCCCTACAGTCTTGTCGCCCCCCACAGAGTACCTTCATGCAATGCGGACACACCGGATTACCGTTTGATTCCTTTGATAAAGTTGCGGGAGCTACGATCGGACTGGCACGGGTTCGCCACTTCAAACCGCCCATGTTGCTTTCGCAACGACACCCACGACGACCTCTGCTATCCTCTTCCGCATGACACAGCAACTAACCCGAATCGCCATCGTCGTGCGCGACTATGACGAGGCCATCGCGTTCTATACCCAAAAGCTCGGGTTCGAGTTGATCGAAGACACGCGCCTCAGCGATGTGAAGCGGTGGGTCGTGGTGTCGCCGCCCGGTAGCGAATGCGCTTTACTCCTCGCAAAAGCGGCATCCAACGAACAAGCCACCCGCATCGGCAACCAAACAGGCGGCCGCGTGTTTTTGTTTCTCTACACCGATGACTTCGAGCGCGATTTCAACTGCTACCGATCAAACGGCATCAAGTTCATCAGAGACCCAAAAGAAGAACCCTATGGCCGCGTCGCGGTCTTCGTCGATCTCTATGGCAACAAATGGGATTTGATCGAACCAGCGAAGTCACAGTGAGCGCAGTGGTTATCGGGTTCGACTCCACCCGCGTAACGCCCGGTGTGTTTGGCTTCTAATCTAGAGATTATCGATGGCGTGAACAGCCCGGACCGTGGCTTCGCAGATTTGTTCGACGATGCCTTGGATCTCTTCCGTAGCCCCAGAAGTCTGTTGCGACAGGCTCTTGATCTCGTCAGCCACGATGGCAAACGCTCGACCGGCATCGCCGATTCGAGCGGCTTCGACGGCTGCGTTAAGCGAGATGAGGTTGGTCTGCCGGGCGACGGTACTGATGATCCGCACAACGTCTCTCATCGAGCTAGAAGCGTTGGCCAAGTCCTCGCAGACGGTTCTGAAGTTCGTGATTTCGGCGCCCAGTGTAGCGCGACGATCCTCTGCTATCTTCAGCGCGTCGGAGCGCTCGTGCATCGCGCTAGTTGCCTTGTTGATCCCTTGGGCTGCGTGGCGATAGATGCCTTGCATGCCACGCTCGAGGACGCGGCGGTAGAATTGGTCCCGACTGGCACAATCCAGCGAGGCAACAGACTCACGCACAAACGCATCGTTCACGTCCAACATGTGGTTGATCGAATGAAGCAATCGACCCAGGTCACCATCCACATCGATGTGCAACAGGCGCGCTTCAAGGTCGCCCTTCGAAGCCGCTTGGCACACTTCTGTTGCTTGCTGAATCCACTTGGATTGCGAGTCAGCCGTCGCCTCATGACTGGTTGACGATGTGAGCGTGCTACCTGCGGACATATGATTTCTTCCAATATGCGTGCATCAAGAAAACCACGCTACCTATACGCTTGCAATTGGAGCTTCTGCGTCGGCTGAGGCCCCAGAGTCGTCAAAAGCGCCAGCGCTGACCGGTTTCTCTGATGGAGCGCAAAGCGAAAAAATGAATTCCATATAGGACACGCCTTGATCCGCGAGCAGATTGGTCAGGATGTTGGTTGATGCAGACATCTGCTCTTTGCATTGCGGAAACTTATTCTCTTCGTCGAGAAGCAGTTGATAGATCCCTTCAACCTTGGCCACAATATCAGGGTCCGGGTATCGGCGGTTGGAATGATATCCGGTGATCTCCCCAGTGGCACCGAAGGTCGGCGTGACATGAGCGAGCACCCAGTAATGGTCTCCGCTCTTGGCGCGGTTGATCACATAGGCAAATATCTCGGAGCCTGCCTGCACCGTGTCCCACAACAATTTGAACACGCAGCGAGGCATCGCGGGATGCCGAATGCAGTTGTGGGGCTGCCCGATGATTTCGGCTTCGGTGTATTGCGAAACGCGAAGAAACACTTCGTTGGCGTACGTGATGACACCGCGACTGTCCGTTTTGCTGACGATGATTTCTTCTTCGCCAAACGGACGTTCAACGCCAGTCAAATATTCCGGAGGACGCGCCATGGTGTATTCTCTGTACGTAGTGATCTACCGACCCTCAACGCATCGACTAAGAAAATACGCCACTACATCGGGTGAATGGAACGCGACTGGTTTTGTCAGATTGAACATTCGGTCGGCTGCGCGCGTTAATTGACACTATTCTTGCAAGCAATTGGGAAATTTGCCACAGCGACGGTTGAATCATTCGACCGTCGCTGACATTGAGCGCAGAAGGACCTCCGTTGCCCATACCTCCGTTGCCCATACCATTGACACGCACCTTTCGAATTGTCTAAGCTACGAATAGCGATGGCAGCGTCGGAGGGGCTCTGCCACAAAAATCAAATCGGGATGCGAATAGAGAGACGCCCAAGGGCGGGCTCTTTTTTTTTTTTGCTGTATCACGGACACAAGCCATCGAATTGGAATGAGGGAATTCAAATGCAAACTGTAAAACGTTGGATCACTCTGGCTCTGTTCGCCGTAGCTTCACTTTCCGCAACATCCCGAGTATTAGCCGCAACGCTCACGATCGATATTGTCCCGACGTCATCCACCACCGTCGCACCTGGCGGAAGCGTATCCTATGAATTGATTGGAGAGCTCTCGGGCGATGTTGGTTTCGGCTTGGCGCTTTGGGGAGGCGATCTCCAGTCAAGCTATTCGATACCGGGAGGTTTGCCTCAACTCGATCCTGGTCCGGAGATGGGCAGCTTCGTTAAGCCGGACGGGTTGACCAACCCTGCAGGGTATGGCGGAACACCCATCGGCGACGACCTCCTCAGCCAGATCGGCGGCGGTCAGAACACGATCGGCAACACGACCCCTCCGTTCCCGATTGGCGAGGTTGTGACGGGAATCGGAATCTCCCCAGTCGTGCTGGCGTCAGGTGTTGCTAACTTGCCGACGATACCGGGACTGTATCAACTGGAAATCTCCAACTTCTTCTCGAACGTCATCACCGGCGGAAGCGGACCACCGCCAGCCGTCTACAGCGTCGAGGCAGCTATCGTGCAAGCAGGCATTGGCACGATGAATATCACAGTTCTGCCAGAACCATCAAGCGTGTTTCTTACGTTGCTTGGCGGAATTTCCTTGGTGCGCTGTCGCCGCTCGATCAAGAGCTGAACCGAATTACGTCAATACTTACTTGTCGGATCAACGTGATGGATGCGCTCCATGAGAACGGATATCGATTTGTTGTCATGCGGATCATGATTGAGGTGCGCCACCCGCCAGCGTTCCTTGGCGTACTTATTCAAGTGCGTTTGAAGATCTGAAAAATTGCAGCGCAGCGTGTGGTATTCATATCGAAAATGCGTTTCAGACGGCAGCTCGCTCTCCGCCGGCTCGATCTTCTCCACCATCACGTTCATGCCCGCGACGGTTTGGGCGGCTGCGTCTTCCGATTCCGCATCGACCAGCATCTCGATATCTTCTGCCGTATCTCGGCTTGCCCCGGTGACGTGGTATTTCATCTCAATGACCTCCAGGTTAGGACGCGTCGATCGTAACCATAAGCACCGACACGAATCCGGATTTAACTGCGCACAGTATCGCTCGCCGTCATTAATTATAGCCGCAATGAGCTAGGGGAACATTTAGTAATGGAAAACAAAGTGGATTTGCGGCAGAGGATGATCGAAACCGGCAAGGCCTTACGTCGCAAGCGAGTTGATGCCAGCCGCCAGTTCAAAATCCTTGCGGCTGATCCCCCCGACATCGTGGGTCGACAGATCCACAACAACACGGTTCCAAACGTTGAACCATTCGGGATGATGAACGTGCTGCTCGGCCAGCAGCGCCACCCTCGACATAAAACCCCACGCCTCGGAAAAATCGCTGAACTGAAATTCGCGATGCAGTTTCCCGTCGCGAACCAGCCAACCGTCCAGGCCAGCGAGCGCCGCGTCGATTTCCGGTTCTGTGGCTTTTTGAAGTTCAGACATGTCGCCTCCAACTGTCATTGATTGGAAACGATTATAGACCCAAAGGTGCGAGGGGCCAGCAGTCAACGCTCAAACCATCTTCAGCGCGATTCGCGATCCATCCATCTGGCAGCAAAGCACAGATTCATCGACTAAGTAATCGCCAACAACTCTGCTCGGGGCTGGATAGTAGATTTGGCTCGCAACGGCATCATCGTCAAACGAAGGAGGCACGCCCACCACCCGTTGCTTCGCCACAACCAGATGAGCACCCAACTCGGGATCACTCGCCACCACCGATTCAACGCGTCCCATCGCCAAACCCAACGATGTCACGAATTCTGACGAATCCCCTACCGCCTCATCCACCAACGTGCGATCAGCCCGAAGCTCTTCAAGCATCCTCGCCTGCGTTTGTTTCAGTTCCGAAAGTCTCCTGACCTTCATCAACAGGCCTCCACGATTTCAGTCAGCACCACCTGCGGAAGCACCGGCGGAACGGCATCAGCCCATTGCGCAACCGCGACCGTACTGCCATCATGTGCACCGCTTTCCGCAACCGCGCGAACAACAAACTGAAACGTCGTCCCATGGCTGTGCGATACTGTCAGAAATGAGTAGGCAATCCGTCGCGGCTGATATGCGACTTCGCCAACGGGGTTCTTGTAGTCGATCACACCAGTCGCATTGTCGGTGAAGATTCTGAAGAAAACAGGCGCAACTTCCTGATCGCGATCACGGTATCGCCAAGTCAATTCAAAACGGCCCGCCGCCCGCCGCTCGATCGTCAAGCCATCCGGTGAATTCGGCTTTACGGCATTGGGTTGAGCGAGCCCATCAAACTGCACATCGACTTTCAAGCCCGACGCAGCGCTCTCCACCCCGCCACCACCGATCGATCGAAGCTCAAAACGAACATCATCGTCCGCACCGGCAGCCGCCCAAACAAAATTCTCTACGCGGTCAGCATTCGCACCAGCCGCCCCAACGACCACAGTTTCTTGGCTTCCGTTATCACGACGATACAAATTGTATCCACCGGCGACTCGCGGAAACGCAAACCCATTCGTCGCGCAGACGCCGTTGGCGATACCTCGCGGCGTCCAACCGCGATGAATCGAATCGTAATGGCTCAGCCAATGCGTAAGCAAACTCGACATGCGCAATTCACCCTCGCCCTAAGACGGCACAATCTCAATCACGTCGTCGCCGCCATCCTGCGGTGTCATCGTCACGAGCGTCGTGGTGCCATCGTCGTCTTTGATCTCGTCCACACCGGTCGAAACCGTGTGGACGCGCTTGTTGACGAGGGCGGCTTTGCACAAGTGAATCTCATCGTTGAATTCGCCGGAAGCCACCGCGCCGATTTGCGCACGAACCGGCGTAAACAATACGCCAGTCGCTTTGGGGATCACCGTGACATCCAATGCGCCGGCTGCGAATGCGGCATCCGGCAAATCCAATCGGTACCAACCAGTGGCAGCGCTCGCGTCGATTTCAACGAAACCACCATCGGCATGCGCCGCGTCCGCCCCAGCCAGCGCTGAAAGCGAAACCGAAACCGCCGCAGCACGGTTGCGCACGTAATGCACCGCAACATCCGAAAAACCGAGTCCCGTTTCCGGAAGCCCGGTCACCTCGTTAACGCCAAACACTTCAACGCTGACGTCCTGACTGTCTTTGGCCATCTGCAACATCAAAACGCTCCCACGAATCCAGGATTCACCAAAGGTCGAACCGTCTGTTGTATTGCGCCCAGATCGGGCGCCCCCCGCCACGAACCCAGTGAACCGTCAATCAAAAGGTTTCCCGGAAAACCGGTTCCCAAGGCTTCCTCTGCGTCCGCCCGCAACCGCGAGTCACCCGCACCCATGTCAACGATTGGATCCGCAGCAAGGCTGACGCGAGGTATGGCTTCAGACAAACCGACGCCACTTCTGATCTCTCCATTGCCGTTCCCGAAAAAACCACAGCCAAGGAGCGTCACATGTGGCGTACCCACACCAGTGTTCGACCCACCAATCCCGTACAAGAAGTTCTCGACCAATAGACAATTGGCAATTACGAACGGTTGCCCGTCAGGTGTACCGTTGATCGTTACTCCGTCTCCACCGTTTCCATAAGCAGTGCAATGAACCAACCACCGATTCTGCTCACCGCCCGATTGACCAGCGAGAAACCCATTGCCATCGTTGTTTGCCGATACGCAGTAGTAGTATCCACCCGAACTCGGATCACTGAACCCACCACCAAAACCGCCACCATCATGCATGTGGCAACCGATCGCAGCCGAATTGCTCGCCGCAAGTTGGATCCCCGAATTCCCCGCCCACTGATCAACTTCGCATCCGACGATCTGAACACCCTGCCCCGCAGCCAGAATCCCCCGACGAACCGAAGTCGCTCGACAGCGAAAGGCAATATTGGCAATACCGGAGAGGCTGATGCCATATATCACCCCGCTGATGCCCGCGTTGCCAGTAGCCGTGAGATACTCAAAGCGGTGGTATGCACGAACACAATCGATCGCATGCGCCGAAGCACCGTTAACATCTAACGTCACCACCGGGGCATCCGCGTCGCCAATCGTGGACGAATAACCGCTCCATACGATCGGCGACGAATTGGTGCCATCGTTCGAGGGCGAAAACGAAGCCGCCAACACATACGTGCCGGCCTTGATGTTAACCCGATCACCAGCAACCGCCGCCGATGCCGCCTCCGGCAACGTCCACGGATCACCCAGCGTTCCGTCACCACCGCCACCCGCCGTCGACGTCACATACCGTTCAACAAACGCCATCGCGAATCATCTCTCCAGCCAAGCCCAACCCATCACCAAAGTCTGCCGCGCTCGCTACACCGCAAAGAGCATCAGCGCGCGATCATCTTGAATCGTCAACGTCCCACTTGCAGCCACAACCGTTGCCAACGGAAGGTAGCTTGTCACACCCCCAGGGTACGATGCTGCCACTTGCAGCGCATTGCTGCTGTCGATGTAAACCTTGTGCGTCGTATCGTCCGCAACGGCGACACCCGTCGCGCCGTCGAATGATTTTCTCGTTGAACTTAACGTATACGCGATCGGATAAACGCCAATGTTCAAGCTCCCTTCGTCGACGACCATCCCCTGCCGCAGTGCGCCAAGGATTCCGTTCTGCCTCTGCTGACGCCGGTTGTACTGCACTTCGTATGACGGCTGACTGTTGGCGTTAATTCCCCGCGCGAGATATGGCAGTCCGGTAGCGACATCGACTTGTCCATTCAGCGCCAGCGTCGTCGCATCGGCTGGATAAGACTCGTTCGGATAAGTTGGCATGGTTGATGCATTCCCCCCAGAGTGAGACTCGTTGCTATTTCAGTTGCCGATCACCGGGTTGAAACGCACCGGCGTGAATTCAAATTGAAGCTGCGAAGTCGAGGCGTTCCAGCTGCTTCTGCGGATGCCCAAGGGAGCAGGCGGGCTTGAGTTGATGGTGTGAATGTATTCCAACGCTTCTTCGCCCGTCGCGTTCCCTGCACCATCAAACATGCGCAGCGCATGACGAAACCGACCGAAGACATAACGCGGCGAATCGAACACCATCGCGTAACCAGCTTCCAAATGACCGTCGCCAACATGGGTGCATTCAAGGTGTCCGTCATCATAAACCGTATCAAGATGACCAATCACCAGATGCCCGACTTGCACATGCCCAACGTACGCCGGACTTTCCGGCCAAAGCTTCTGCCGTCCCGGAGGCAAAGGCCGCGTCAAATCGACGCTTCCGGACCCAAGACCAGCGTACCACTCAACCGCCAAGTCTGAACCGGCATCAGGATCGCGGGCAATCAATATGCGAATGCGCTGCAACGTCTTTCTCCTAAGCGGAACTCAAGCGACGAGTCAGAAGCAACCGGGTCTCGGCTCGCGTGTCACTCTGTTCGTAGGTCTTGCCAACGACCGACCAATCCGCATCACGGGCCAAGCTCCGCGCCAGTCGCCCGTTCAATCGGACCCCACGACTGCCAATCCCCACAACGCGGTCGCCCACATCAAAGCGCGTATCAATCCAAGGAATTTTCGCCTCGATTTCGATGCGCCCCTCCTGCTGGTTCGCCGCAAGCGACGTAGCCACCGCCAGCGCCTCGGACGAATCATCCACCTCAAACACCTGGGCCCCGCTGTCAACTTCCGCAAGCGCATCGACGGTACCCATCCGACTTGCGAACTTGTACAACCCCGGCTTGTAAACCAGTTGTGCGTTCTGATGAATCGTCGGCGTGTGCGCCGTGTTGCTGGGATGCGTCGCCACCAGTCGCTCGTCCGCCTCAAAGACAGCCGTCACCCGTACACTAAAAACCTGATCAATCAGCGCATACCACATGTTGCGCTCAGCCGGATTCCCATCGGGCTCAATCATCGACGTCGGATTCACCACCCCAAACCAGATCCCCGCCCGATCCTTCAACACCGAAACTTGCCCGATCGGCTTCGACCAACTCAATCCGCCATCGAAGCTAACCTCGATATGCACGCCAAAATCGGAACCATCTGCCGCCAGCGTGATCGACGGCTTGAAAGGTCGCGGGCGACGAATCCATTGCCCCGGCGAGGTAACGCGCTCATCCGCAACCGTCGTAAAATCGTAGGGCTCATACGAATCAAACGGGGCATTGCGATTGTAAGTCGCACCCGCAAACGCCCCGTCCTCGTTAAGCACCCACAACCGCGAAACGTTACGATGATCTTCAAACTCCGAACCGTTGCGATGATACTTTCGGTACCACGCCGACAGTTCCACGTCCGGCCCCGCAAAATTCACCTGTTCTGGCGTCAGCGCCAAGAGCTTCGCCACTTCGCGATCCGGCGGATCAACATCATCCAAGTTAACTTCCGGCACCCACCCAGGCACCAACGGCACGGTCATCTCCCAACGTTTCGCCGCACCGACAACCTTCGGCGCATTGACGATCGCACTGTTATCCCAGTCCAACTCCATCGAGCTAATTTCATTGGCTTCCAGAATGTCACGATCTGTCACTACGCTGGAATCGTACCGTCGCGAACCGTCGCCATACCGACCACCCCACGCAAGACACAACGACTTGTCTTCACCGTCTTCAGGTGCCCACAAGCGCAGCAATGAACGAGCCACACCGTCAACAGACTCCGCCTCGCACGTCGCATGAATCCCAGCCCGTTCCGCAATCAACGCGATCGCCTCAACCAAGTTCGTCGCTTCGCAGTTGAGATCGTCCGCGCTTGCCAACAGCCGTAAAACCAGCCGCGACTGCGGAACGAATCCACCGAGTGCATCCGGCTCGAGCCCAGAACCAGCCGCCGTCATGCCCAGAAGATGCGAATAGTCCACCGGCCCCTCAGACAATCGGTAAAACCACAGAACGTAACGAAGCGCGTCGAGAAGCGTCCACGACTGTGCGCTCGGATCGCCTTCGTATGTAAAAATGAATACACGATGCTTTGTACCATCGATGTCGATCACCGTCACCGGATCAGGCGACCGATTGGGAAGCCCGCCGTCGTTAAACACACACGGCAGCGCTTCCACCAACACGCTCGAATTTGCAAAGCCCTCCGGATCAGTCGCCAACCCATCGACAATCGCCGCACTGCGCATGCGTCGCCCGAAAATCTGTGACCGCACATCCGCCGCCCAACGCGAATAGACCCCTACCGCCTCAATGCGCAAAACCTCGCGTTCCTTCGAAGGTCGGCCATCGCGATCAGACACGTGTCGAAACGGATACCCATTAAACAGAACTTGGCGCGACCCATCTCCCGGATCATCCGCCCAAACAACAACCCGGCAGTCCGGCAGATACCGATCCCGAGCGTCGTGCGCATCAAACCCGTCATCCAACCGCACCAGGATCGTCGCCTCACTAATCCGATCGTCACTACGATGCTCCACATCCGTCGCCCGAAGTCGTGCGTCAGTGCGAAAGATCCCCGAACCCGGCGACGTCTCAACATCAACCATCAGTCCCGTCAGCCGCGCATGAATTTTCGTTGGAGCGCCCATTTTCTGGATCAACCCGCCAACTGAACAAAATCGAGTTCGAAGTTCTGCACCACTTGCCCGGTCAACGGATGAACGTATCGCCCTCCGCGCCGATTGAACGAATCCAGCGCGCACCGCTCGAACGTCCGGCCAACCGTATCGCTCAACACCGCCACTCCTCCGTTCCCCATCAAACCCTCAATCCCATTCTCAATCGCACTAACCCCATCGTGCGAGTCGGCGCGAAGCTGACCCACCCAACGAATCGTGCGAGATTCATGACCCAACGCGTGACGAAACGCGCCATCGATCCCCGGAAAACCAAATTCAATCGATCGCGTCTTAAGCGAGCCAACCTGCGTCGACACCAACGAACCCGCACCAGCGATCGCCTGCCCGTCAAAAGTCGGAACCGCCGCATCGGCCAACATTTCAATGCTCCACCGCTGCTCAAACACGATCGTTCGCTCATTCGACAACACGACACGATCGTCAATCGCAATGATCCGCCGCCCACCCGTGACAACCGCTCCGTCCAACGCAGCCAGCGTCTCGTTCGCCAGCTCGTATGCACCAACACCATCAACATCGCCAAGCCGCGCACCGTCCGCCGTGCGCAGATTGGTCGCCACCAAATACACAATCAGCCGCGGGTTTCCCGGAACCACAGTCCCCGCAGCCGACTTGTCTCGACCTTCAACCCCAAAAAGTACCGCCGGTGTCGGCAAATCCAAAGCAGCCGCAACCGCCGACTTGCGATCGGCCACCGCCATCGCCTGCACGCTGGAAAACAAAGGCGAAGCGTCCTTGACGATCGCACCAAGAAGCGAACCCACCGCACTTTCGATGTCCACAAGTTCCAAAGTCATAAGCCCATCATCAAATGTGCCACTGCTCTGTGAGCAGTGCTGTTCAACCAATGGCCCACTGCGCGACACTGCTCACAGGGCAGTGGCACGTCACCATTCATCATCGAGTGCAATAAAAAACTCTACAGCCCGGCCAACTCGTCCCGCGACAACACCGCTTGATTACCGGTTGCCTTTGCAATCACGCCCGACGCATCCGCACCAGCCAACATGCCCTCCGACGGAAGCGACACATCGCCCGTCGCAACTTTCGCCAGCCAGCTAACCGTCGATTCGTAACGCGCCGCAACCTCCGTTGGAATCGGTGGACGCCGGCTGTGCAATCGATGCGCAACCACATCAAGCGTCACCGTCGCCAGGATCGAAGCCAACTCCGCATGCACTCCCACATCAATCGGCACGCGAAACCGGCGGGCCAGGTAACTGTTCACTTCGCCCACCGCCCCCTCGCGCGCTTCTGCCACCACGTCGAGGTCCGCCGCACCACTACCGGCGTCATCCGTCAATTGAACAAAATCCGCCGAACCCAAGCGCCGTTCGATGTCAGCATCAGTGATGTAACTCACGAGACGTTTACCTTTCGCGAAACGATGTCATCCAATTCAGCAAGCGGCGCAGTCGTCACCCTTCCGACCGCGCCGCCAAAACCCAACGCCTATCCAACTTGGAAAGTCGATTTGACCGCGAATTGCCAGTACCCATAGGCCATCCGGTATCGCGCCCGAACGCCATAGAGCAACTTCTCGCGCTTGAATACATCATCGCTACCGTCCGACAGAGAATTGAACTCGATGGGCTCGCGATCCTGGAAGATAAACGGCCGCACCACACCGTTGTTCTTAAGCAGGAACCAACTCTCGGGGTCGGTCAACCACGGAAACGCAACGACCTGCGCCGCACCGCGCAACACGTTGTCTGAATTGCTCGTCACGCTCGAATTCACGGTTTCCAACGCCGCAAAATACATCGTCGGCGGAACCACGCAGTACATCCCGTCAGCCGCAATCGCCATCGGTTGACCCTGGTCGTCCTTAAACGACATCATGCGCGTGATGCAATCGGCCAGCGATTCGCGAAATTCCGAAGTCGTCGGACGAGCAGGAAGCGAGGCAGCCGACCCGATGGTGTTATTCTGCGTTCCGCTCGCGCCCGATACGTGGCCCGATCCAAAGAAGGACACCCCATCATAAGAATTGAAACCACTTTGATCGCCGCTCTCCAAGAGTTGTGCGATCAGGTAATCCTTGTGCGTCGCAGCCCGCTCCGCCAGTTCACCAATCCGCACCCGAATCTGCCCGGTCTGATCGTCTGACAGCTCGTCGCGATCGACTTCAAGCGTCGACTCGTATTTGAGGTTCTCAATCGAGTAGCTTTCCGGCCTAAGACCGCGGGCCACCCGACCGGTCCCCCACTCGCGCATCTGCGGCACCGAACCCAACCACCGATAAATCTCCGTGTGCCCACTCGAAACAATCCGTGTGGACAAATCCTGATAGTGTGTCGGCGCCCCATCAAAGCGATTGGAAAATTCGCTCCGCAGACCCTTCGTCAGTAAACCCGTATTGATAATTGCCACGAAAGAACTCCTTGAAATTTCGTCAAGGCGCGGAAGTTGCGCCAATCCGTAAAAATCCAACCCGAATCGAAATAAATCCAACGCCTAAGAAATGATCAGCGGCGCGTCACTTGAATCCAAGAACCCGACCGCCTAAGCCTCAACGCTGATGTCCGCATCCGCGCCACCGATCGAAGCAACCGCCACCCAGTCACCATTGCCATCCGCAATCAGATGAACAAAGTCGCCAATATCGGTGATGGACACGTACTTGTTATCAGCCTGCTTGGCCCCCTTGATGTACACACCGCCAGCCGCTCCCGGCGCGATGCGCAATTCCTCGTCGGCCATGCACACGAACGCAAACGCCGTTCCCTTCGCAGCCGTCTGCGGAAGGGTCGCCGTGATCGTTCCGCTTGCACCGGCATTGGTAAAGGTCGTACCAGACTGCCGCGCCGACACGCCAAAGCTCGCGATTCGATGATCGATGGGCGACACCCGCGCCGGACCATCGCCCGCAAGGCGCAGAACCACGTTACCCGCCGACTCCAAACCCTGCACCGAACCCACAAACGTCGCCGCATCACTATCCAACGTCAGCGTTGCATCGTCACTCGCATAGACCGCCGCGCCCACTGACGCCTGAACCGCGCCCGAAAGCGGCAATCCGAAATCACCCAGCGTGTAAATGCGAATCGAAACGTCGCCATCCCCACCGCTGCTGTTGTCGCCCTCTTCGTACGCCAGCCCAGCGAACTGCCCAGCCCCAGTCACCGGCCGCGCGAAACCCGTCGGACCCCACTCGACCAGCGCCCCCTTGTAAACGTGCGTCGATGCGGCGACCGCAACCGTACGCAACTCCTGATCCACATAATGATTGACTTCCAGATTGGCCGCTAGCGCCATGATTCAATTCCCCCACAATCCAAAATGCCCATACCCAAGAAGCGATTCACACCCCGATCCGCAATTAGTTAATCCGATGCCGCAGCGCATCGGACACGTACGCTTCTTCCGACGTCAAACCCCAAAGCGCATGACACGCTTGATACTCCTGCCGCGCTCGATGGGCCACCGCCTTGTCACCCGACGCTGCCGCCCCCGACTTCTTACCCGTCACCAATTTTCCCAGCGACACAACCACCGGCGCGCTCTGAAGCCATTCATCAAACAACACACGATCGGCAAGCGCCAAACGCATCGCCCAATCACGCTGCGCCGGCGACAACTTGCCATCCGACATCGCCCGATCAATCACTGCGTCAACTTCACGCACCTTCGACGTTTCTTCCAACAAGCGAATGCGTTCACTGGCCGCGGCCAACACCGTCGCCACATCCGATTCACCGTCCACATCAAGTCGCTCGCGCAACGCGGCAACTTCAGTATCCACTTCATTCACGTCGTGCACAATTTCATGATTCACAATCGCCGCCATCCCCACGATCGCCGGCTTGTTCGTCAGCGCCACCGAGTGAATCGCCACTACTTTTCGATCACTCTTACGCAACAGCACCACCGGCGACAAATACCGATACGCCTTCACTACAAGCAGTTCACGCGCCTGATCCGTCCACGTCACCGACGCCACCAATCCCTCACCGGCAACCACTTCCAGCCCCGTAATCCAGCCAGCCGCCGGCGCCGCACCCGTTGGCGACGAATACACGCCACCCAACGTCTGATGCTCGTAGTCAATCGGAAGGTCCGTCCCATGCGCCTCAAACGCAGCCACCGCCTCGTCGCCACTTTCCTGATCCACCACAAACGTGCCGGACTTGCTCTCAACCTGCCCCCAAGGCGCAACCACCAACTTGCCAGGCACGTCGCCATCGCCAATATGCGCTCCCATCAGCGAAATCATTTCGCGCTCGCCCATCGCACATTGCTTCGTATCAGTCTTGTTTGATTTCATTCCGTCGTCCGCTCCCGATTCGCCAACAACCACACTCGAACAATTCACTAACATGCCCCATGATTCACGCGATCGCCAAACCAAATCAATGCGTGCCACTGCTCTGTGAG
>BQJS01000117.1 GCA_021604825.1 Phycisphaerae bacterium
CGCAAACCCGGTGGGTCTGTCGAAGTTCACGCAATTCGATCTGTGTCCATTGACTTTATTGAAGGCGAATCGGTTGCGATTTGCGGCGCGAGCGGATCGGGCAAGAGTACCATGTTGAACATCTTGGGCTGCCTCGATCGACCCACGAGTGGTGAATACCGCCTCGACGGGACGGATGTTTCTGAATTCGACGACGACGGTCTCTCACAAATTCGCGGAGAGCGTATCGGCTTTGTGTTTCAAAGCTTCAACCTCATCCAGCAACTCACCGTGCTTGAAAATTTGGAAGTCCCGCTATTTTATCAGGGCGTCCCCCCACAAGACCGTCGCAAGAGCGCCGAAATTCTAATTGAGCGGGTGGGGTTATCCGATCGTGCAGACCATCGACCGATGGAATTGTCGGGCGGTCAGCAACAACGAGCCGCCATCGCCCGAGCGTTGATCAATAATCCGGTGATCATTCTTGCCGACGAACCGACAGGTAATCTCGACACAGCCACCGGCGACATGATTTTGAAAATCTTCGACGAGCTTCGATCCGAAGGACGCACCGTCATCATGGTGACGCACGAACCCGAAGTTGCAGAGCGATGCGACAGAACCGTGACGATGCGCGATGGCAAGATCATCAGCGATTCACGTCCCTAGTCTTTCGCATTTAAGAGACGGACCAATCTCGGAATGACGCGAGCAGTGTATGTCGCTGGCGGGAACGACTTTCACGACAGTGAATAGCGGGGCCTACGATTCGATCGTTTCCATGGCACGATTCAGCGCTTTCTTCACACCGTCGCGATCAAATGGTTTCACCACATAATCGACGGCGCCGAGTTTGACGGCTTGCATCAACGAGCTTCGCTGATCGATGGCGGAAATAACGATGACGCGCGCTTTCGGATCCAACTCGCGGATTTTCTCGAGTGCTTCCAGCCCGCCCATGTTGGGCATGACGAGATCGAGCGTTACAAGATCCGGTCGATGCTTTTGATACGCCTCGATGGCCTCCTTCCCGTCACCTGCTTCCGCGACAATCTCGCAATCCATCTCCACGAGAATCTGCTGCAGCATGTGTCGCATGAATGCGGCATCATCAACAACGAGCACTTGGATTGCCACGACATGACCTCCGGTTGAGGATCTCGCACGACGGCCGACTCAAAGCACCGTCGCCTCTTGACCAATAATCTGAACTTCAACTTCGCCGGTTTCAGGATTCAAGGACATTCGCCTTCCCTTGTTTCCACCAACTTCGCTTGCCACGATCGCGATTCCGTGTTTTTGCAAACGTTCCCGAACAGCCTGCGCATTGCGCGAACCAATTCCAGAGTCCGCTCCCTCTCCAAACATTGCAGCGCCCCCGGCGATTTTTGCTTTCAGTCGACTCTGCACTGCACCGCTTGCAAGAACGCTTTCGACTAGCGCATCAACGCCAGTATCTGCGAATTTTCCTGGTGACTCTGTCGGCCCCGTAGCTTGCGGAAGCATGACATGGGCCATACCACCAATGCCAGCCTGCACGTCGCAGACGGTAATCCCTATGCAGGAACCGAGCACGGTGCGGATCTGATCCGGCGATTTGATCGCATTGATACCAGCGATTCCAAGTTTATGGGTCATGCTCATTGCGCGTCTATTCGCACATTTCTCGAATTCGATCCATCGCTTTCGGCGACGGAACCAACAGGAAGATCCAATCCAACCAGTGTCCGTCCATCAGAAAATCAGTTCGCGTAAAGAGTACCGTGTCGCTGACCTGAGCCTGCTCCAAGAGAACCGGAGCAATGACCGCTGCCGCCAAATCGTATTGGTAGTGCGGTGATTGCGGCGTCGCGGAAACGCCAAGCCAATCGCACATGCTGTTGACGTAGGAACTGCTGACGATGTTGGCCGTTTCCTGCAAGCACGACCGCCCCGCCTCGTCCAACTCTTTCGAGGTGCCCAATTCTTGTCCCATCAAGAGATCGATTAGCGATAATGCGACCGGTTCCGAAAACGCCAACAGTGACTCAGCTTCAAATCCACCCGTGACTGGCATTCGCAGTGCGGCGACGGGTTCTTCCGGATTTCCGAGGATGCTCTCCAAATCATCCAACGGAACTTCGACAAATTCATCGGTGCGCAAACGTACACCTGCGTTAAACCACTTGGAAAGCGCCTGTGACGCATTCATCGCCCCGCTCGCCGCCACGCTGTTGATCACACTCTCGAAACGTTCAACCCGATCATCCGCGCAGCGCCTGGCGATCAGTCGGCTGGACTCGGGCGATGGGAGCAAATAAAGCCCCCATTCCAACCACAGCTTGTCCATTAGAAAATCTGAACGAGCGAGCAAGACCTCGTCACTCTCAGAGGCCTGTTGAACCAAAATGGGTTCGACTGTCGCGCACACCATGTCGTGTAAGACCGTCGGCGGGCCGGGCGCTGCCGTCACGTTTAGCCATTCGACCAACCCATTCATCATGGCACTGCCCACGATGTTGCCCGTTTCCTGTACACACGACAGTTCCATCTCGCCGATCGAAGTGGTTGTGCCCGGTGGTTGCTGCATGAGCAAATCGCAAAGCGTCATCGCCACGTCATCAGGCATCGTCAGGAGAATGTCGCCAGTGATTTCTCCATCGATGGGCATCCGAACCGCCACCACCAACTTCTCGGGATCACCGATCGCCGCGTTGAGCGATTCGAGTGGAACGGCTTCGAATCCGTCACTCGTGACGCGCACGCCTCGATTGAACCACTTGCTCAGTGCGGCGGTCGCTTCGGCCGCGCCGTGGGCTGCCACCGATCCCAATGCGATTAGGACGGGATTTTCTATCGCCAATGCCATCAGCCGCACGCTCCGATAGCCGCCGACTGTTGATGACCGATTTTGTTCTCAC
The DNA here is from genome assembly GCA_021604825.1 of Phycisphaerae bacterium. The sequence goes on from BQJS01000117.1 coordinate 2,880, forward strand.
GAACCAAATCGAGCATCGTCGCAACGTCCAATATCAACGAAACGGTTCCATCGCCCATGATGGATGCACCGGCAAATCCGCGCAGGTTCTGGAAGTTCTCTGAAAGGCTCTTGATGACAATGTCTTCCTGACCGAGCAGTTGATCGACCGATAGGCCGATTCGGTTCCCTTCCGTTCCGATGATGCAGAGTGTCATTTCATCAGAGCCGGATGTTTCCGTACGCAGATTTACTCGTTCAGTCGCAAATACATCTTCAATGGCAACGATCGGAATCACCTGATCTCGAACGCGCGCTACCTTCTGCCTTTGGATATTCTGCAATTCGTCCGGATGTATCGTGATAATCTCTGCAACGGAATCGATCGGGATGACGTAAACTCCACGACCGATCCTGACCAGCAAGCCGTTAATGATCGCCAAAGTCAGCGGAAGGCGGATCGTCACTTTGGTTCCTTCACCCGGCGTCGAATCCACATCGATCGTTCCGCTCAGGGCATTGAGCTTCGTCATCACGATGTCCATGCCCATACCGCGACCCGAAAGGTCCGACACTTCTTTCGCTGTCGAGAATCCTGGCTGGAAAATCAGTTGGTTCAGTTCCTTTGGGGTCGCCTGCTCAGCTTGCTGCGGAGAGAGGATCTCCTTTTCGATTGCTTTCCGGCGTACGGATTCGTGGTCGATTCCCCGGCCGTCATCACGCACTTCGATGCAAATCGAATTTCCCGCGTGATAGGCTTCCATGGTAATAGTCGCCGTTTCATCCTTCCCGGTAGCCAATCGATCCTCAGGCAATTCGATGCCATGATCCACCGAATTCCGAACCATGTGGGTCAATGGATCGCCCAACTCATCAATCATTCGCTTGTCCAATTCTGTATTCTCACCAACCAGGACGAGGTTGATCTTCTTATTCTTGGCCTTGCACAAATCCCTGACCACGCGCCGAAATCGCGTAAAGAGTGGACCGACCGCCACCATCCGCGTGTCCATGATCCCCTTCTGCAATCCATCCGAAACCCTGCCCAACGCATGGATGGACTCTGCGAATTCATGGAATTGACCACGGGCATCGACAACCCGACGGGCAATCGAGCCATACGGTTGGAAGCTTTCCTTGAGTCGCGCCACCATTCGACTCATTTCTGCGAAACTGGCCAGTCCGCTACTTCCCGCCTCTTTGGCCAGTGCGTCTTGGAGTTGCGCCAGCCCGTATGTCATTTCGTCAGCCTGAAATGATGTCCCCACACCTTCAAAAACTCTTGAAATGCCCGATTGGATTTGATTCAGCCGCGCACGACAAATGACCAACTCACCGCCGAGATTCATCAACTGATCAAGTCGCTCAATATCAACACGAACGGTCTCGCCGGATCGGGCTACGGGCGCTGACTTGGCGGCTGCGACGTTCGGGTGTTCGGTCGACACTGACGGTGACTGGGTGTCTGCGGCTGGTATTGCCTCGACCTGAGCAGCCGCTGAAATTGTCACGTCAACGCGCGGCTCGTTTGTCGGAACTGTATTATTGGGAGCTGCATCGCTGACGGGGATTTCCGAAACAGGTCCGCGGGCCGTGGGTAACTTGGCAGGAGATGCGGGCGAAACGTTCGCTTCGTTTTCCGGGGTTGAGCATGTCGATGGGGCAGGTTCCGGTACAGGATCAGTGTTGCCCAATTCTTCGCAACCATCCGATTTCCCATCAATACGGCCTACCACCGCCTCACTTTGAGATTCACTTGAGGCGCTTGTAATGCGAACGGATTGAACCTCGAATTTGGCGACAATTTCTTGCAGTTCGCATGCGGGGATATCAGGCGTGACCTCAATTTCGACGTGATGCGCCGACTCGTCATTCCCAAGATTTTCGACATCGGGGATGCAGCGGTGAACCACCCCGATCTCTTTGATTCGATTCAGAATTAGAAATGCCTGAATCTCTGCGTCCATTGAATCTGCAGCGAAGTCCAGAATCACAGTAAGTTCATCGTCTGCGACGCTTTCTGCAGAATCCGTAATGCCAGACTCCACATCGGCTTGGGCATTTTCACCAATCCACGATTCAAACAGGTGGCCGGTGACAATCGGATCAAGACCCGAGTGGTTATCACCCCGGACGCCGTCCACCACTTCGCGCAGCATGTCCGCCCCTTTAAATAGGGCAGACATGAGATTGTCGGTCAATTCGATCGAATCATTCCGCACCTGATCGAGGACGGACTCCATCCCATGGGTAAATCGATACGCATCGTCAAGTCCGACAGCGCCGCAAGCCCCTTTGATATTGTGGGCCATTCGGAAAACTTCCTGGATCAATTCAAGCTCACCACTTCCCTGCTCCATCTTCAGCAGCGATTCGTTGAGGTGATCGATGGACTCCATCGTGGATTCGATGAACAGGTTGCGAAGGTCATCGTCGGCCAACACCTTGGCGGATTCGCTCGACTCATCAGAAACGGTTGATTCAATCGATTCCACTGGTTGATCCTGAATCCCATCTGACTCTTTCGGTTGATTGTTTTCCAATCCCATGGTTGTTGCGTCTTTCTGCCCCTGTTCGGACCCTTGCAACTCTTGATCGAGCATTGCCAAAGTTGGAGCGATTTCGACCCCGCCGATCGAGTTCTCACTGAGCTCGTTGATGAGTCTTTGGAGGCAATCAAAAACAGAGAAAAGCGTTTCGAATTTGCTGGGATCCAGTGAGGCTTTTCCCAAGCGAATTCGATCGAACAGCGTTTCCATTCGATGGGTGACTTCTTTGATGTTGTCAAACCCCATGGTGGCCGCCAGTCCCTTGAGACTGTGCGCCGCCCGAAACATTTCATTCATCCACTCGACCCGTTCGGGCGTGTCGAGCGCAATCGGACCACCGTCAGCACTCTCCTCAACGGCGAGTAGATCGGAATTCAGATGTTCCATGTATTCCTCGGCTTCATCCAAGAAGCCTGCGAGGAATTCAGGAGTCACGTCTACGGTACCACTCATGGCTGACTATCCTTCATCGATTCGGTCAATGCGTAGACGGCGCGTCTGTACGACGGTAGATAAACGGTTTGACATACTCAATTTGCGGAAATTCATTCAAATCCAATGTCGATCGAATGGGATCCACATCACCCGCATACAAGATTCCCCCAGGGTTCATCGACGCGGCGACACTGCGAACGACTTTGATCTTCATGGGCGTATCGAAGTACATCATCACGTTACGCAGAAGTACAAAGTCGAATTTCTCTTTCATCGAATCGCGAAGATTGTGGAATTTGAATTCAGCCATGCTCCGGACGTCTGCGCGAAGTTGGTAGCGATCCGCATCGAGTTGTTTGAAATTGGTGCGAATGCGTTCGGGAGCGCACTTTGAGACAGCGTACTCGTTGTAGATGCCCTCGCGAGCGATATCGAGCACACGTGAACTGATATCCGTACCAACAATCCTAAGTTTCCAGTCGCGCAACTTGTGCCGCTGTTCGTTCAGGCATATGGCAACGCTGTAGGCTTCCGCCCCACTGCTGCAAGCCGCACTCCAAACGGCGATACTCTTCTGCTTAGCCTTCAGCTCAAGCAGATCATCCAAGAGTTCTCCCGAAACCATCTCCCACAACTTGACGTTTCGGAAGAAGTAAGTCTCGTTGGTCGTGACGGCTGATAGAAAATGCGGAAACTCCTCCTCGAATTCAGAACCCCCCTTGGTCATCAAATCGTAGTACGCCATAAATCCGGGCAGTTTCAATGCCCGAAGTCGCTTGCGCAGCCGATTGCTGACCAACGCAAGTTTTTCCTCGGGGATATAGATGCCCGTCCGCTCGTATATGAATCCCGTTACGAGCTTGAATTCACGAGGTGTTAATTGTTGTGCTGTCGTCATTTCGAGAATCGCCTCGCTTGTTCTATGCGGTGATGTTTGCAGGAATTTCTTGCTCAAGTACCGCTTCGAGCTCAAGTAGAATGAGCAGCTTTTGCTCGAGTTTGACGAGCCCTTTGATATAAGCTTGATCCAGCGTGCCAATCGTCGAAGGTGGGTCGATTTGACTTGATGAGATGCGCAGAACTTCGCTCACAGCATCCACAACGATGCCAACGGTACGGCTGCCCAATTCGGTCACAATGATGCGGGAATCATCGCTCTGCTCGGTCACCGTCAATCCGAAACGCATCCTTAAGTCGATGACGGGAATGATGCTTCCTCGAAGGTTGATGAGCCCACGAATGAAATCAGGAACTTGAAGCAGTTCGGTCATGCGCCCGGGGAGAATAATCTCCTGAACGCACATGATGTCGATGCCGTATTCTTCGCCGGCCAATCGAAATCCTACAATCTGCAATCCGTCATCCAAAGAAACCTCCTGTGGATCGCGGGCCTCTGGCGGCGCCAATGTCGTTTGACTCATCGTTCAATCTCCCTGCGTTGAATTGCCCTGCGAATACCAAGTCCGGCGCGGTACATCCACAAACGTTGAACGCTGATGTGGATGCACTGCCAACGACCAAGTCGCCGCTAAGGCATCGGGTAAACATTCTCCTTTCTTCACGCTGCGCTAGCGTGGCCAACGTGGCGCGATCGCCTTCACCGATGTTGAACGAATAGATCAATGTGAACGGATCGCACCGATTTGATGTAACGACGAGAGAACAGAGTCGCGCGAATGCGGGGTTTGATGGGGGTTGAATTACATCTGATGTGAATGAATCGTCGGGCGCAAAAGGCATCTGCGTCGGTGCGCGCCAAGTCGGCGCTTATTGCGGGTTGGGCGGTTGATACTCGGGCACGATGTCGCCCAGCATTTGACGAATCGCAGCAGGAGTCGAGTCGTCAGCCGCACCAATCAAGCGATCGGTTTTCTGAATCATCTCATCCCATTGTTCGCGGCGGGACTGCCATATCCCGATTTTTGGATGACGCGTCGCGTTGACGTTCTCGCCATCGATGAGCAATTCTTCAAATAGTTTTTCACCGGGGCGCATTCCACTGAATACGACGTCAATATCTTCACCGGGGCGAAGTCCACTCAGCGTGATCATGTTGTGGGCCAAATCGACGATCTTGACGGGGTCGCCCATATCGAGAACGAAGATTTCACCACCGTTGCCCATGGTTCCCGCTTGCAGCACCAACTGCGCAGCTTCAGGTATCGTCATGAAATAACGGGTCATGTCGGGATGGGTGACCGTAACAGGTCCGCCTTTGGCGATTTGCTGCTTGAAAATTGGAATGACGCTGCCACTGGAACCCAAAACGTTTCCAAATCGGACGGTTACGAACTGAGTTGGGGCTTTGAATCCAAATTGCTGGACGAATATTTCGGCGACCCGCTTGCTGCACCCCATGACGCTGGTGGGGTTGACAGCTTTGTCCGTTGAGATCATCACCATTTTGGAGACGCCACACTCAGCCGCCGCCAGCGCAATGGTGCGCGTGCCGACAACATTGTTCTTGACGGCTTCACCCGGGTTGCACTCCATCATGGGGACGTGTTTGTGTGCGGCTGCGTGGAAGACCTCACTGGGCTCATGTGTCTTAAAAACCTGCTTGATGCGGGTGGCGTCGCAAATGTCAGCCACGATCGGTTGGATGTCGATCTCCGGGAACGTTGCAATCAATTCGCGATGAATCTCGAAGAGATTGTTCTCGGCTTGCTCAATCAACAGCAAAAGTGCAGGATTGAACCGTGCAATCTGCCGGCACATTTCCGAACCAATACTACCACCGGCACCGGTGACGACGATTTTTTTCCCGGTGAGTTCTGCCCCGATGGCGTCGGTGTCCAGCGTGACGGGTTCGCGCCCCAGCAAGTCCTCGATATCGACTGGGCGAAGTTGGCTGACCTGCACGCGTCCCTCGATCAGGTCAGTCATCGCCGGGATCGTACGGAATTTGACGGAATTACCCTCGCAAAAGCGAACGATCTCCCGCACTTCCTTGGGCTTGGCGTGGGGCATCGCGATGAACAATTCGTCCACGCGATGTTCGTTGCAAATTTCCTTGATCTGACGGGTCCGACCGAGGACTTCAACGTTGTGAATACGGTGCCCCAGATTGGCGACTTCGTCGTCCACGAAACCGACGACGTTGTATCCGGCCTGTCCGCCTCTTAGCAATTCTCGCAAGAGATTCTGACCGTGATCGCCCGCACCCACGATCAGAACTCGTGACTCGACGTTGGAACTCTTCCCGCGGGTGTATTCGTAATATGACCTAAACAACACGCGCGCGGCGGCAACGAAATTGATGGTTGCAGCCCAATCGATCAAGAAGACGGCTTGGCGAAAATTCGCCCCTCGATCGATGAGCACTTCGCCCGTCATGCTATGGGCCAGATTCTCGATGAGAAAGAAAGTCCCGATCAGAAAGAACGAACTGACCTGCGAACCTACGGCAATTGCGACCAAGTCTCGCAACCCCACAAATCGCCACGATCCGTGAAACTGCTGCATTCTGGCGAATACGACGAGCTTGATCGGCAGGGCAATCGCCGCAATCGGCAGAAAGAGGCGGAAGATCCAGGTCTGCCACCCATGGAAGTTGTACGCCAAACCAAATGCGGAAAAAAGTGCCAGAAGGAACAACATGGCGTGGGCGAGGACCGAGAGTGCGTTTCGGTGCTTGCGCCATGAATATCTGGGGCGCCGCTGATTCTCCACTGTGCTGCTTTCGGTTGAAGAATCCAAGTTTCAGACCTCTTGAAGATACCCGTTATTGCGGCGCGATTGGCGCGATTCACCCCTCTGCCAATCGACCAAAAACCTATCCTAAATCAACCTAGAATCGACCACAACGGGAGGGGCAAATAATCGAGATTATGGGACTGAGGAGATTCGGATTGTTGTCGCGTGCGAGAGTAACCGGGAGACCAACGATCAACCTTGGAGCATCTGTAACTCCACAGGCATAGAGCAACTGGATCTACCAAGGCAGCCCCTTCGCCAACTCAACCGATGGTGCTGTCAGGGGTGTCGCCTGGAACTTCCCGAGCATCCAATTCTTCTTGAATCTTGTCGAGAAACTCAGCGTACTTGGAAGTGCGAAACTGATCCCTTAGGCGGGTGGCGGCCTTTATCGCCGCAGCCTGCTTCACGGGCGAGTCACTGTCGATCCAGAGGATAAATGCTTGGATCGCAGCAAAATCAGCTGAATCTGGATTTGCTGTGACGACTGCGGCGCATTCAGATAGGACCTGTTCGCCGATACGGGGGGAAGGCAGAATCGACTCAAGTGGATATTGCTCTGAAAACATTCCAGGATGACGACGAAGCATCGATTGGAGCCGGACCACGGCTGATCGATACTGACGATCGACGACTGCACTGACGAACTCGCCAATTGCTGGTGCCACCTCGTCGTCAACGCCCACGCCCACTCGCTGGAACGCTTTGCGACTTTGGTGATATCTGCCTTCGCGGAGCAACTCCCACGCCTTCTTGGTCTGGTTTTCACGAATCAAACTGACTTTTCGTTGTAATTGCTCGGTATGACTTGGATTGCTCATGGCGCTGGACGCGTCGCTATCCGTGATTTCTGGCATGTTGAGCAATGAATCGTTGGTTTCGACATCGCGGAGTGACTGCAATTGCAAGCCCAGTCCAATCGAATGATGAAATGCATTCGTGTAAGTTGATTCTTCTCTTCGATGAATGTCCAAGTCAACATTTCCCGTTTCGAATCGAGGACGTCGTGTTGGCGATACCCTTTGTAACCCGACAAATCCAGGAGGTGCAAAGAATCGGGCAGAAGGGCTTTGGCCGAAGTACCGCAAAAGCGTTGTTGCACCAAGGGCGCGGGTGTTGCGGGTCCCCTGAAAGAAAACGCCGCTTCCCAATCCACGACGATTGCCTCGCGACGCAAATGGATTCCCCCCTACAGATCCTGAATTCACAAACCCCCGTTGACTCGCCCCACCCGTACTCGCAGACTGGGGCCGTCTGAACAATCCGGTATTTCGAATCGTTCGACTCAAAGTCGAACCCAATTGATTTGAGCCTCGACTTGCTTGCAACGAATTTCCAGCACTCTGCGCTACCGCCTCGTTGACATGGGTGCAAACCCATACGCATACAAGCAGCACAGGCCAACTCGCTCGAACACCTTGTGAGTTCTTAACAATACGCATGATCATTTCTCTATGACATCCCGAACTTCTGGCCAGTCGCTAAACTCGTCACGCCTGCACTTTGACGAGGTGCCAGATACTTCAGGCCTCCCCAAATCTCTTCTCTCAAAAGCAGTCATTCAGGGAGAATTCTAGGAGGATGGCACCCCCTATTCAACGCTCCATGTATATTCAACGCACCAAGTGCCCAACGGGTTCGCGGCCATTGAGTTCCAAAATACAAGACACGCTTTACCAGATCATTATCGGCACTCTACACCCAGGCACGCAGCAATTATGATTTCAACCTACAATGATCGCAAATCATGGAATCCGGGGTAATATTGGAAGACGCTCCAAGATCCGGAGCAACTCGAAATAAGCCGGATCCAACGGTCTGAGCGGGATTCGTTGTCCCAGACAGCGAATTGCCTTTCGGGCCTCAACGGAGAATTGCTGCACGGTAGAATTTACTGAAGGATCTCGCTCTATTTGACCGCAGGGAATGTATGACCGACGCTCAGCCCGCCGCCAATGTATCTGCGATTCAGCCGCCGGAATGGCCCCTGTGGTCCATTTGGTGTGGTGCGTTCATAGTGGCGGCAAGCGTCTACTATTGCTCGCTGGCCCCTGGCGTTCTATGGGGCGATTTTGGTGAGGCCCAATTGCGTGTTTTGACATGCCAGTTGCAGGATTATCGCGAATTGGCACGTTCCCATGTCACTTATTTTGCGACGGCCAGCGGAATCTCGCGGCTCCTGCGGTCGGATCCCATTCAAACCGCCAATCTTGTTTCTGCCATCGCAGGCGCGATCACGATCGCAAATTTCACCGCACTCTTGTCACTGCTGATTCACGGACGCGTTGCATTGGTCGGTGGGATGTGCCTTCTGATGTTCTCGCACACGCTCTGGCAGATGAGTGCGGGAGCCGAAGTCATCACGTTTTCGATGATGTTCCTAAGCCTTGAGCTTCTTTGCACGATTCGGTTTCTGACTCGGGGAAGATTTGTTTGGATCGCTTGCGCTGCAATGGCCAACGGTCTTGGCTGGTCCACGCACAATTTCGCCTTGCTCATTTGGCCCGCATACATCATGACAACCGTCATGGATCGTCGTTGGGTCTCAGGACTCAATTGGAAGCATTTTTTCATCATCGCTTCGATGTGGCTCATGGGCGTGACGCCATTGATCCTGTCGGTGTTTTCTCGACTCGACGACATGGAAGGACTTGGCGGTGCGTTGCAATCTGTATTTGTAGGAGTCTATGGCGATAGCGTATTTAACCTGCGGCTCACGACTTCGATGATCTTTCGGGTCGTCGCTTACCATGTTCTCAACTTTCCGACACCGTTGTTGCTGCTTCTTCCAATTGGTCTTTGGCGATTCGCAAAAACAAAACCCAAGCCCATGGTTTGGTTCCTGACCACAGCCGCATGCGCTTACTTCGTATTTGCAGCGCGCTACGATGTCCCAGACCAGTACACATTCTTGACGCACAGCCACATGTTTTTTGCATTGTTTGTGGCGATTGGACTCGACCATTTTGCCGGTCCGAACCGCAGCACCTTGTTCAAGGCGTCTGCGATTTTTCTTTGCTGCCTGGGGCCAATCTTTTATGCGGCTACACCGGTTTTGGGTGAGCGTTATCTCGGGAGCTGGGTCAAGTTTCCCGAGAGGGTCTTGCCTTATCGGGAACCATACAAATGGTTTCTGCAGCCTTGGCGCAGTGGTTATCACGGGGCAGATCGCTACGCTCGCGAAGCTCTGGAGAGCCTGCCGCAAGGTGCGATTCTCCTGATTGACTCAACGGCTGGACGCCCCATTGACGTGATTCAAGGGTCTCAAGGCCTGCGGTTGGACGTCATCATTCCCATGCAGCGATTCGAGCGGCCATGGCAACGTTCATTTGAATTGGACGAACGCAAGACGGATCAACTGGTTGAAGAAGGATTGCTCTTTTCGACGGGGACCAGAAACCCGAAGGATTTTGGGCACTGGCTTGCGGGCGATCATTACCAATTGGAGCCTTTTGGCCACCTCTTCAAGATAGTCCATGCCTCCCCCAAGTCTGCGCCGCCAATCGAAGCCAGCGACTCCCCAACTGCCCCCTAGGTGCGTACCAAGCTCAATCGGGGACCGACCGTCCATGCGCCTAGAGAATAAGGCCCCAATGACCGATAAAAGGCACATAGGAGCCCCACAGAAAGCGAGTCCGGTGGGCTCACTTGAACTCCATATTCTCCATCAGGCAACTGGCATTTCGAACCCATCTATGAGCTTTGAACGTCTCGGATAGCAGCATGAAAGTATCGTTCATATTTGGAACCCGCCCCGAGGCGATCAAACTTGCCCCGCTGATCCACGCGATTCGCGAAGACGGTGAATTGCAGTCGCACGTTTGTGTCACCGGGCAACATCAATCCATGCTCACCCAAGTGATGGACGCGTTTTCAATAGAACCAGACGTCAACTTGAACCTGATGACCGCCAACCAGTCACTTGCGGCGTTTTCGTCGCGCGCCCTTCGTGCCATCGAAAACTATTTGGAAGTCGAAGAACCAGATCTTGTGATGGTTCAGGGGGATACCTCGACCGTCATGTGCGCGGCATTGGCCGCCTTCTACCGGAAAATCCCGGTGGGTCATGTCGAAGCCGGACTTCGGACGGGAAATCGATACTCACCATTCCCGGAAGAAATGAATCGCGTCCTGACGACGCAGCTTGCTGAGTTGCATTTTGCACCGACCGAAGGCGCTCGCGATCATTTGATCTCGGCGGGCGTGGCCCCCAAGAATATCACAGTCACTGGCAACACAATCGTTGACGCATTGGAAATGGCCCAGGAAATGGTCCGCGCGAATCCGCCGGTCATTGAGGGGCTGGATCTGAACTTGGCGGCGTGCGACAGTGGTCGGCGTATTGTGCTTATCACCGGTCACCGCAGAGAGAATTTCGGAGATGAGTTTGAAGAGATTTGCCAGGCGATACTCGAATTATCGCGCAAGTTTCCCGACGTCGATTTCATCTACCCTGTGCATTTGAACCCGAATGTACAGGAACCGGTCTATCGCATTCTCTCCGGACGAGAGAACATCAAGTTGATTTCACCAGTCGGATATTTGCAGTTCGTCGCATTGATGGCTCGATCGACATTGATTCTCACAGATTCCGGCGGCATTCAAGAAGAGGCGCCGTCGCTTGGGAAACCCGTATTGGTCATGAGAGACTCGACCGAACGCCCAGAAGGAATTGAGGCAGGCGTCGCCAAACTCGTCGGGTCGAGTCGCGAGTCAATCATTTCTTCGTCGGTGGCACTGCTTGATGACCCATGCCAGTACAATCAAATGTGCCAATCAGAAAACCCTTATGGAAATGGGCAAGCAGCCAAGTATATTCTGAACACCGTGATAGAACATTTCAGCGCAGTTTGCGCTTAACATCGCTGACCAAACACAGCATCGACTGCTTAGTGGGAAATTTGGGCCATTAGCCTCTCCTTGGGTACTGGGGATGAGGATCCTAAGTTATCAATGGCGAATCGCTCAAATTGATTGGACAATCACCGTTCCTTACGTTGCATCGCAGCACAAGACCGAACTCCAATCCGTCTTGAAGTTGCCCTCGTATACGAACGTCAGAGACCGCTTCGCTGAATCCGAATTCTCTTGAATTAGCCATTCCGTTCGACTACGATAAAATTCTCAGGTTCGGTTTCTGCTAGGCAATCCGATTCCGAACGTAGAGAACTCTGCCGGGCATAGATCCAATTGGCGATAATGGGTCGGGCAGAAACGTTGACGGTTCTTTTGCTACTTTGTTTTGCGCACATTCCAAAAACTGCAGGTTGGACCACCACCATTATTCTTCGAAAAAGTTTCGGAGCACGTCACGTCGACGTGCGCCCGTTTTTTCAAAAAGACAAGGACTTTGGATTAGGCGACCTTGACATACTCCAGCGCCTAAACAAAGGCCTCTGTTCCATCGCCGGACACTGCGTCCGCCCCATCATTGAATACGAGCGTTTGCGAAACGACGTTAAGTATTTCACATTTCTGCGTGAGCCTGTCAGTCGATATATTTCCCAGTATCGTTTTAGGTGGGCTCAAGGTCTGCACCGCGCCGAACTCGAAGAATGGATCAAAAATCCCAAGTTTCACAATCGGATGTCACGATTCCTTGCCGGAAAACCAGACGCGGATGCAGCGTATCGAATTCTTTGTGACCGAATGATGTTCGTCGGACTTCAGGAGAAT
>BQJS01000118.1 GCA_021604825.1 Phycisphaerae bacterium
ATTCGCTCGGCGTGTATCGCGGCGTTCCTGGTTCCGTTGATGGCCGTCGATCCGCAAACGGTCGATGCGCTGACGACAGAGGCCCTGCGCGCCCAGGCGTGCATCGCAGCCGGTATTCCACTGGACGTCGAACCATCGACGACGACGGTGACGTTCGGCTACGACGCCAACGGCAACCAAACGAGCCGCACAACTCTGAACGATGGCGTCACCACGGTCGAGACGTTCATCTTCGACGTCGAGAATCGCCTGACAAGTTACCGCAAGTCGATCGACGGCAGCGCCGTCCACAGCGCCAGCGTGTCCTACACCTACGATGCCGACGGCGTGCGAGCCAGCAAGACGCATCTCAGCAAGACAACGCTATACACCACGGACAAGAACCGCCCATACGCTCAGGTGCTGGAAGAACGACAGGCCAAGACCGGCGATCTCATCGTCCGCTACACCTACGGCGACGACCTGATCAGCCAGACCAGACCGGACGGCAGCAGCGGGTTCGACACGCGGTATTACCACTACGACGGCCAGATGTCGACAAGACAACTAACCGACGACAACACAACGCCAGCCTCCGTCGCCACGACCGATCATTACACGTACGACGCCTTCGGCAACGACCTCAAGACCGACGGCCCAACCAACAACGCCTACCGATACACCGGTGAGCAGTTTGATGCCGAAGTCGGGCAGTATTACCTGCGGGCTCGGTATTACGATCAGGGCATTGGGCGGTTTGTGAGCCGGGACCCGTTTGGTGGCATAGGTTCCGATCCTGTTACCCTGCACCGATACCAATACGCGGGTGGTAATCCAGTAGCCCACATTGACCCAAGTGGCCTGATATTTGGCGCTATAGCAGCCTTGGCAAGCTCAGCGATAGGCGCCATCGTGAGAGCCATCGATTCTCTTAAACTGCTCGCGTATCGCATTGCGTTCTCGATCGGAACTTACTTCTTTGGCGGGGTCGCCTTTCTTGTCACACGCGGGCAGGCATGGTTCAGCCGCCTCAAGCACGGAGGGGCCGCGACAGTAAGCAGGCTTCAATCGATGTTCATGAGAACCTTCGACACAATTACTAGGTCTCAGGCAGCACAATCGCCTGCTCTAGGAACGGGGGCGGGCAACTTCAAGAGAGCCGCCAATCAGTTTGTCGCCAATCAAGATAAAGCGATCAGAGTAGGCGGTCAGATTATTGAATGGCACCACATTGTAGAGCAGCGCTTGGCGAGTATTTTTCCCTCGTGGTCTTCCGCAATATATAGTTCGGCAAACACAGTCCCGACTCCTCAGAACATTCACCGCGCGATTTCAGCATTCTATAATACGGGCCTGCCACGCTGGGGCAACGTTCTCTCAGACAAAGGTTTCACCAGCTTTCGCCAATGGATGCAGTCACTTTCGTGGGACTTACAATATCAATACGGTCTCGAAATCTGGAAGAACGCCATGAACAACAATGGCGTAATCACCTGGATAATTCCAGGTACGAATTAGTAATGATGGGGATGATGTCATGCATGAGACAAATGTGGAATTCTTGACAAACAGCATGAATGGTGGGCTAAAGCGATTACTTGCCAAGGAGTTTCATGCAAGCATGAATACCGTCGGATCATTTGTGTTCCGAAAGGGAAGCAAGGACGAGGCGAGTTTTCGATTACGACTAAAGGGCGCTGACGTAGGTTCCGGTACTGTCATTAAATGTACGGCAGAGGGCTTGAATGAATTTCCGTACTTTTATTTTCACGCTCGCTATCACAGCTCAATATTGCCATCAGAATTCATAGCGAGCGGATCAGGCTGCCTAACCGACGAGCCTCCTTTGTGCTGGATAGGCAGCATTCAAGATCGAGTAATACCAATCGATACTGATCAACTAAGTGGTGTAGACATGGTTTCTCCTGATTTCATAACAAGTCCTGCAATCACAATTGTGTCAAAACGTTGTAAGGATTTGTTGCAAAGATTGAACGCAACTGGCTGCAATTACATTCCATGTGTTGACGCAAAGAGCATGCATGATTCGAGGAGTTACATGTTGGATCAGGTTGGAGACTCTCCGAGTCATGACAACGCAGCGTACTATCAATTAGTAGTTACTGCCTCGGTCAAGAAATTGCCTTGCGTTGGGAAGTTGCTGTCAGTGGCTTATGAGTGCGAAAAATGTGGTGCTGTTGGTGGGTTTTCAGCGACAAAGATGATTGGAGAATTTGACCAGTCCGACCTAAATGAATGCGACTTTCAGACCTATCACGGATTCCGTGACGACACAGGACGCCAATATATACACAAAGTGGAACACTTGATTATCTCGAGCCGGATACTTCAGGAGTTTGCAAAAGCGGGTTTTACGGGAATCGATAAGTATGCAAGCGAGCCGATGATCTATAGGGCAATAGTAATTCGCGACCAGTAATGCATGGCGATGATCTCAACACGCCCACTGGTTTGCGTACACAGTGACGGATGCGGGCAATCGGACGCATGTCGACGACGTTTACGCCGATGACGACACGCGTGATCGCAAGGTTGATTACGGTTACGACGATCTGTATCGGCTGACGCGTGAGACGGTTACGGAGAAGAATTCGGCGAACGAGTTCGTGGTGTCTCGTCGGATTGAATACACGTACGACAGGGTGGGTAATCGCGAGACGATGACGGTGACGCACGACGACATGAATACCTCCGGGGCGTGTGTGACCGAGTCGGTGACGGCGTACGAGTATGACGCCAACGATCGGCTGACGATGGCGACGACCGAGGTAAATCCACTGTCGCCCGTGGCCCAGGCGCGGTTCAACGACTATTACGCCCGCAGGCCAGCCGGCTGGACGCGGTGGGCAGTGCTGGGCTTTGCGAGCGTCACATTGACGGCATTCTTCGCGCCGCTGTTGATGCCGTATGGAAGGCGACTCGGACGGCGTGCGCGGCGGCAGCGGATTCGCTCGGCGTGTATCGCGGCGTTCCTAATCCCATTGATGGCTGTCGATCCACAAACGGTTGACGCACTGACGACGGAGGCCCTGCGCGCTCAGGCATGCATCGCAGCCGGCATCCCACTGGACGTCGAACCATCGACCACAACGGTCAATTACACATACGACGCCAACGGCAACCAGACGAGCCGCACGACAGTGCAGGACAACGTCACCACGGTCGAGACGTTTATCTTCGACGTAGAAAATCGCCTGGCCAGTTACCGCAAATCGATCGACGGCAGCGCCGTCCACAGCGCAAGTGTGTCGTACAGCTACGATGCCGACGGCGTGCGGGCCAGCAAGACGCATCTCAGCAAGACGACGCTATACACCACGGACAAGAACCGCCCATACGCCCAGGTTCTCGAAGAACGAGAGGCCAAGGAAGGCGATCTGCTCGTCCGCTACACCTACGGCGACGACCTCATCAGCCAAACGAGACCGGACGGCAGCAGCGGCTTCGACACGCGCTACTACCACTACGACGGCCAGATGTCGACAAGACAACTGACCGACGACAACGCAACCCCAGCCTCCGTCGCCACGACAGATCACTACACGTACGACGCATTCGGCAACGACCTCAAGACCGACGGCCCAACCAACAACGCATACCGATACACCGGCGAGCAGTTCGACGCGGAAGTTGGGCAGTATTACCTGCGAGCGCGTTATTACGACCAGGGTATGGGGAGGTTTAGTTCGCGGGATTCGTTTGGGGGCATTATTTCCGATCCTATCTCGATGCACCGGTATGCATACTGTGCCGCCAGTCCTGTTAATAAGATTGACCCGTCAGGGCTTTGCTCGGCCGCAGCATTTGGAAGTTATGCGCATGTCGTGATTAGCGAATTGTATGAAAGCGAGCATCTGGGTAATAATTATATCATAGATAGACCAATTGCGTGGCCCGACATAAAGATCAGACCAGACATTGCGGATCATACTCTGAATTCCATCATCGAGATTAAACCACTTTCGGTCTATGGGATTACGACAGGATATCCGCAACTGGCAGGATATTTAGCAGCAAAAACGCTTACTACTGGTGAACCCTGGCGCCCGGGGACTTGGCAGCCAGGTATACGTATTTTTCCTGGAGGCAATTGCGCCAAGCACTTGCTGTTGACGCTCTTTAATGCGGCCGGTGTCCTGTTCTACATGCGAGTCAAGAATCCTTACGATACGGTTGGAGAAGCAATGCGAAACAAGGAGCGGATTGTCCGGAAGGTAGAAGATGCTCTTCGAAACGCCAAGCCAGCATTGGAGCTTGCCCCCTCAATCGGAATATTGACCTATGTTGCAACGGCGTTGGAGCGAGCTGTAGCAGCTCTCAACCTGGGGTTCTTGGCATTTAGCAGGTCGCGAGCATTGGTTAAGTCTTTGCAGGCAAGCGCTATGGTTTTGGTTGGTGCCGTTGCCTTATCCGGAATGCTGCAAGCAAGGTACGGAATCTAGGAGATTAGAAGGTGAAAATACGACTGACTAGTGCGGCGAGTCAACGTGAATTGGACATTCCTTCGGAAGTGATCGATGCGATGCAGATTGCAGGCGATGTATTTGAAATGGCTGGAGCGACATCTTTGCCGGGTGAGGATGACGATTGGGACTGCATTGTCGAGGTTGAGCGATTACGCCTATCGCTGTCGAGTCTTCGGAAAAGGGCGGAAAATAATTCTGCCGACTCCTTGTATGTTTACGAGACTGATTTTGTAGATCCCAAGACTAATATTAGGTCTCGTGGGGGAGGGCGAATTGGGGGCATTCGGATCGCCGGCGAGATTCACCGTTTGAAATCCGGATTGGATGTGTGCTTGCTGGAACGGCTGTCGATTAAACCTGATGGAACCGGCAACGTAGTCGCGGAGATTGATTTGCGAGGGAAAGCCGAAATTGAAACTGATACTTATGGGGTGATTAAGATACGAAAAAAGAAGGCTCAAAGTGTAGTCGCTAAGTGGGTCGCATCAACATTGAGAGCACTCAAGCCAATGGAAGGTAAAGTGGTTGTCGAGTTTGCATGAAGTAATGCAGGATTTTGGAGTTTATTCAATCGTCCAAAATCGGACGCATATCGATGACACTTGTGCCGATGACGACACGCGGGATCGCAAGGTTGATTACGGTTACGACGATCTGTATCGGCTGACGCGTGAGACGATTACGGAGAAGAATTCGGCGAACGATTTCGTGGTGTCTCGTCGGATTGAATACACGTACGACAGGGTGGGTAATCGCGAGACGATGACGGTGACGCACGACGACTTGAATACCTCCGGGGCGTGTGTGACCGAGTCGGTGACGGTATCCGGCCAAAAGGGATTAGAAGCTTTGCAGACGTAAGACCAACAGCTTGATGAGAAGAAATCATGAAGAAGTTCAGAAGAAATCTCGGGGTAATTGGATTCATGTGCCTTGCAGCCAGCATGAGTGAATCGTCTGCGGCAGCGCAAAGTCTGCAGAATGGTGACTTCACGGATGGCCTTGCCGACTGGTCGGCGAACGGCGATGTGTTGGCCGTCTCGGTCTCGGCGAGCAACAACCAATACATCCGCTTCGAAGAAACGCACGGCGATGGGCAGGAACCCGTTGGGGGCCGGAGCAGCATCAGCCAGACGTTCACAATTCCGAGCGGGACTGAGAAACTCAGCTTCAGCTACCGAATGTTCAGCAGCCCAGACCCGCGACCGAGTACGGTGCCGCCGGACAGCTTCACCGCGTTTCTACTGAATACCAACGGAACGGCCCGCGTGCTGCCGAGTTCGCCCAGTGCGGCTCCGTCGTTTAGCCAGGGATTCTTCTATACGGATTCGGACGGGGCGGTTGTGTACGACCCAACGGCGGGCGCCGTCACCGTTGAACCGCAAGCCGGATCAAACGGTCTCACCACGGTTCACCTGGACGTCAATTCCATTGCCTCGAACGGCGTACCCGTCATGCTGGAGTTCGGGTTCGCGTCGGCGGACAACGGCGTGAACAGCTTTGTAGTACTGGATGGCATTTCGGACGGCAGTTTGGAGACTACATATTCGGGCATCGTCACCGCCGGGGTCGGAACGGAAGGTGGCTCGGATTCGTTTTCGATCAATGTGCCCGGCTCGGTTCGTGATGCGTACTTGTATTGGTCGGGTGAGCATACGTCCGGCAGTGCCGACGGAAGCGTAGACGTGATCATTGATGCAAACACGACAGGTGTGACCGGTACGCTGATCGGTGGGCCGGAGGAATTCTATGACGACAACGGTCCGGTTTACGTTTCGACATACCGCGCGGACATCACGTCCCTGATTTCAACGGGGCAGCAAACGGTGGGTATCGCGAATATGGACTTCGATAAGGGAAGCTCCGGCGCCGGGTTGGTCGTGTTGTACCATGACGGTGGCGCTGCGCACGTTGAGGTGCAGGATGGACAGGATCTTGCCTTTATAAACTTTAGTCCACCGCTGAATGCAACGGTGCCAAAGACGTTTACATTTGCAGCCGGCCAGGCAGCGCGCTCGGCGTCGCTCCACCTGTTTGCGGCCAGCGTTGAGGATGAACGATCCAATAGGATTCGGGTACAGGTTTCAGGTCAGAGTGCAGTCGACTATGACGATCTGTTGGACAGCGGAGACGGCCCGGAATGGGACACTGTAGTGCTTCCGATCAACATACCGGCCGGTGCAACGAGCCTGACCGTCGAGTTGATCTCACGGCAAGGCGACTACAATCCAGCGTCGATGAACTGGATCCTTGCGGGGTTGGAATTACCGGCAGAATGATTGTGAAGTTGGATACGTTCGGTAACGGCGTCGGCACGGTTGGGGATTTCCGAACAGAGACATTTGAGAACCCAAAGACTGATGGCGAAACCTGCATTGGAATTCAATTTCAGGCAAGAAAAAACTCACGCTATGAATGCGCGGATATCGACTGCGTCGAATTCTCTGGAGATTCACCAGCGGTCCCGTAGGACGAACAGGGCGGGGCGAAAGAATTCGTGGCCAGAGCACCAAGCTATGTGCTTGAACTTAGCGGGGCAAATACAGACGGAGTTTGAAGAACTGACATATCGACCTGCTGCCAACCAAGATCCGCGAAAACAGCGGAACCGAATAACCGAGGACAAATTGCTGATCGAACTGAATCCGAATACGGCTTAAGCGCCGTTCGATAGAATCGGCTACGTCGAATGAAAGTCGAGTTCAAGCGTGTCCTTGGGGCCAATAGGCAAGGTTTGCGCCGATTTCCTGGCCGATTTCATGTCGCAAAAGCCCGTCTTATCTGTCGCATATCACCCAAGCGCTCCCTATACGCTCCCAGCACCCTCCCTCGCCCTGTGAATAAAAAGAAAGGCCAGCCGTAAGTGGCTGACCTTTCAGGGTTTAGCATTTAGCGGGGACAGGACTCGAACCTGTGACCTCCGGGTTATGAGCCGGATCCGGTGAATTACGTAACTCTTGTAATCACATCTATTTAAGTGCTTTGGGTGATTCCTCAGCGAGGAAAAATGGGGAAAAACGTGGAAAAATGGGGCGCACCGGCGCTCCCTATACGCTCCCAAATGGAAGGGGGCTTGTGCTCCCCAGCGTTGTCTACCAAAACACAACATGTATGATCAGTGTCTGGGCACAGCGCGAACGTATTCACGGAGTCGAAGTGTCTCAACTGAATCTAATCAGCAAGCCTCGTTTGACCATGGAGTGATCTATGCAGGACAACGATGACCAGTGCTCGGTTAGAGTGATAACTATTGGACCTTTCGATGCTTCTTTCGGCTCGGACATTCGAGCGCTGGGTGACCTGATCGACACAAATCCTGATCTCCGCGTGATGTATGAACAGGGCGAAGCGCCGGCGGGCTCCAAACCAATGCTTACGACTTCCCTTGCCATCGTCGGCGCCGTGACCGGTATAGCCGGTCTCGTCTTGCAGGCCGTAGAAATCTGGCGGACGGGCAGGAAGAATTACGCAGTAACGGTGACCGAAGCAGGGAACACATACACTGTCACTAACCTCTCGAAGGAACAGTTCTCACGCATCATCAAACGTTTGAATACCGCGGACGCGGAGACTCCCGTTTCGATTGAGCTACGACGAATCGACCTGACATGAAACGCTTTGTTTTTGCGGTAGGCAGTGCTGCAGGGAAACCACTCGCGGCAACCAAAAAGGATGCGGCTTCTGTTTATACGGTGTTGGTTACTGACACGATAGGCGCTTGCCATTTAGCCAGCCCGCCGCCCTTATACAACTGCATTCAAGTGGCAGATTTTGACGCCAACCTCAACCAGATTCTCAGGGAATGGGATGAGGACGATCAACTCATTTTTTATTATTCTGGACACGGTAGCCTGGAAAAAGGCCAGTACTGCCTCGTACTGGGGAACTCGACGGTTGATCTCCTCCCTTTCGACAATCTGATGGCACGCCTTTCACTCTGTAACGTCAAGAAGGCAATCTTGATTCTCGACGCGTGCGGTGCTGGTCATGCTGCGAAAACAAACGATTCTAAGCCACCTGAGCATTGCCCACCGCTACATCCTGACGTGACCGACACGACGATCCCTCCTGGCATGGCAATCATCGCATCCTCTGGTCCAGCACAATGGAGTTGGCAAAACCAACAGGGTGACGCAAGCATTTTTACGGAGGCATTCTGCCACGTCTTGCGAACAGGAATCCCGAACCAGGAGGCCTTTCTTGATGTCCAAGACGTCGTAGTAGAAGTTTCCGCTATTCTGCGGGATGACGACAAGTATGCTGAGTACAAGCAAGACCCATTGTTTGTAGTTCGAGGCACACAGAAAATCTGGATAGCTAAAAACCTCGCCTGCAAAGATGACTCAGATGAGACGATACCTGCTGAGGCCAACAGCGTATACTCGCCATCAGATCTTGAACTGCTTGCCGAGAGGAAGCTTACCGAGGAGCATCCATCTAGATTGGGCGCAATTGAGGATATTGATCTGGATTTAATTAATGAGTATTCCGCTAGCGTTCACAAAGGCAGCACGGTTGATCGCAAGGAACGCACTGTCACGGAGGCGGATCTCGAATACCTCGGGTTGCTCTCACCTGTAATAGTGAAAGGCCGTCGCCTGCTGCATAGGTCCGCAGCGCTCTGCTTTTGTCGTGAACCGGAACGAGTCCATCCTGAGGCGCTCTCTTTCTTCTTAGATTTTACTGTAAGTCAAGGAGAGTTTGTTAGGAGAGAAATTGGCGGCCCAATTATTCGTCAGTTTAGTACGTTCATGCGAATGGTGTCAGGCAAATTGGAACGAATCTCTTCCATAGCCACCAGTGGACAACGTGAAGAGCGCTCCGAAATTGACACTGAACTGATCCGTGAGATCCTCTCCAACGCTTTTGCTCATCGAGATTTCTCGGTTAACGGCAGTGTTGAAGTTCGGCTCAGCCGCGATTGGCTGGAGATCTCCAATCCCGGCAGCCTGTTGGATGGCCAAAATTTCGACTTGGTTCTGGAAAAGACGTTTCGATCCTTGCCACGCAATCCGATTCTCTTGTTGTTCATGAATCGTTTACGATTGACTGACCAGATCGGTCGAGGTTTCGAGCTTATACGTAAGTATCGTCAGCGGCATGGTTTGGATAGTGTTCAGTGCCACGAATCGACTGGCCCCATAACAGTAATTCGAATTCAACGAACAGTCGAGAACAATGTAAGTCCGTCGCGTAGTGTTTCGAAGCGAACCTTGAACAAACTTGATTTTGCGACTGTCGATGCAAGCCAAGAGACTGACTTTCTATTCGCAAAGGGAGGGTTCGTCGAGACACCAAGCTTCACACAACTTCTTAACTCCAATTCGCAACTGGTTGTTGGGCGCAAAGGATCTGGAAAGACCGCGCATCGTTTGGCGATTTCACGATTCGCGTCCAGACAACCACCAATTAAGTTGGAGATTACATTAGATGACTTCGCAACTGGCGTATTCTTCGAGTACATTCGCCAGATTCAGCAGGTTGTCTTGATCAGCAATATTCCGCTCATTCGCAACCTATGGCGACATTTCATTGTCGTCCGTCTCATGCACGCAACTGTCAACAATTCACGCATTCTTGAACTAGCGCGTGCCGATGGACTTTCAAATGAAGTCACATCTATCGAGGCATACCTCGATAATGCTTTCGGAACAGCACGCAAGATCGAAAAGCTATCGCTTCTGGATATTGCAAGAGTGCAAGTCGATAATGCTGCATCGCTTCAGTCACGGCAAGAAGCTGAAGGGACAGTAACGACCTCATTCCCCATTGATTCGGAGTTCTTAGCTGCGGAAGCAACTCTTCGCATTGTTCTCAAAGCTGCCGGGGGAGCATTAGTAGTGATAGATGATCTTGACTCGTGCTTGGGTGACTTCACCTTCGATGAGTTTCAATGTGTAATTGAGGGGCTTGTTCACGCACTTCCGGAGTTGTCACGCGACCACTACCAGCAATCGAATGTTCAAGTCAAAGCGTTCATACCTGAAGATGTATACCGAACAATTACGTTTCGGCATTTGGATAAGATGGCTCACTCAGTAATGTGGCTTAATTGGACGGCGTCGAATTTGACCGAATTGATTGCGCGACGTATCGCCACGAACCTAAAGCTGATTCCGAAGGAGTTTGGGCCCGAGACGATCAGACAAATGCTGGGGAAGCTGTTTCCCGGTTGGCCACAATCGTTTCAGGTGACGGACTATTGGGGCGTTCAAAGGAATCCCGTAGAATATGTGCTAATGCATACACACTATCGACCCCGCGACGTTCTGTCTCTTGTTAATCATATCATTAGAGCGGCGCGCGAACGTGAGGGAAGCGATCAGCTGCAGCCAGAAGACGTGACTAGAGGGGTCCAAATGGGAACGGTGGACCACGTGAATAATTTGGTACGTGAATATGGTGGTCGAATACCACATCTGAAGGAAGTCCTGAATTCGCTTCAGGGAAAGCAAGCGATTCTTCGATACGGCGTCTTTTGCAAAATCCTAGATGGGATGTCAGTTGAGGGCAGTTTCCTGAAGGCAGAAGAGGTGTCTAGGCTTGCGGAGAATCTGTATGAGATCGGCATATTCGGAAGACTCAGCAACAGAGCAGTTACGATATCTGAGTCGACACGCATGGGGTTGAATGAGCAACGTAGAGTCGCAATATTCTCTTTTGCCGCTCCGGAAGCGCTATTGTCAACAAATGATGATGTCCTAATTCATCCGGTCTTTTGGCGGTACTTGAATATGAGTGCGCCCAATCAGTTGATAAACGAACTCGTTGAGCCCTGAACAGACCCCAACCATTCCGAGAATGATCTATCATACTTCATTACCTCGATGGGTGTTGCTCTTTGGGTAAATTGCAGCACGACATGGTGAAGGTTGGTACGCCTCGCCCGGACTGTTGGCATTGTTTCACTTTCACAGACGTCGATCTAGAACCTATCAGAAAAACCATTCGTGAGCCGATAGTGTTTCTGGCGATGGTGCCAGAGCATGAACGCTTGTGATGGGGAACAATCGATTTCCGGTGTCAGATGAGTACCTTACGTTCTTTGAGAGGCTGCTGCGCACGCGGGTTAACACTCATCGCTTTGGCGGTGGGCGGCCTCCTCGGTCGGTTCGTAACTATTTGAACTGTGTTCTATTTGTACTGCGAACGGGTTGCCAAGGGAAGGCGATCGTTGCCACCGGCATCTGCCCGGGCTCGACAGCTCACGTCCGTTTCCAACAGTGGGTGCAAGCCGGTGTTTTCGAAACGTTGTTCCACCATGCTGCGAAATGCTATGCCGAACTGATCGGACTCGACTGGTCGTTTCTGAGTTTGGACGGCGCGACGACCCAGGCTCCACTTGGCGGGGAAGAAAACGGGCCGCAACCCCACCGACGGCGGAAAAAGCGGGACCAAACGCAGTCTGCTGGTCGACGCAGCTGGGATTCCAATGTCGGTAGTCGTGGACGGCGCCAATGCGCATTGCATGTGTTTGGTCGGCGCGAACCTGTTGGAATTGGATGAGTTGCCGGTGAAGCGCCCGAGCCCGCGGCGAACAACGCAAGGCATGTGCATGGACAAGGGATATGACTCTCCGGTTATCGGCGAGTTGGTCAGCATGTTCGGATTCAGGCCGCACATCCGCTACCGACCGCGTCGGTGGGTCGTCGAGCGCACGTACAGTTGGTACAACCGCTTTCGCAATCTGCTCATCCGCTGGTGCAAGAAAGATGAAAATGTCACTGCTCAACTGCAACTGGCATCCGCCATTATCTGTGGGAGCTTCATAGCGTTATCCGGACAGGTTCTTAGTGTAAACGTTGACTTTTTCAGCATATCAACCAAGCGGGTTCCTCACCATATTGAGGGGCCCCGGCCTCTTGCGGTTCGATTTTGCCTCGAAAATGCTCATGCTCAAACCTGCCAAAGCCCATTCAGCGAATCCTCGACCACCGGCGCTTCATTGCGATCCGTCGCAAACAATATCTCGACATAGCGCTGCGAAATTACGTATAGGCAGCGGGATGGGTAATTCAATGGCTGATATGAGTGGATCAGGAATCCGCATAGATTTGCACCTATGACAGCTTGCGATGCCCGTGTTAAAGTGATGGCATTCATGAATTGGTCTTTATCGAAGATTCCTAACTAGCCATACTCGCGACGCTCGCTCGGCACTATTCCCTGAGCGTTGCGGAGAACAAGACTATGTTGGCTTACCTTGAGAAACTCGTGGCGATAACCGGGTGCGCTCTCGTCGTTTGTACAGGGCAATCACTAGCGGGCGCGGAGGGGGCAGTAGCGTCCACGTTCGCCATGGGAGGAATCTATTCATTATTCAAGGCCATGGGCCCGAGCTTTGCTGCCACATGGATTTCCGACAAGACCAAGGCTGGATTGAGTAAAGCCGACCTTGAGCGGAGGCGACTGCAGAATCATGACTTGTACTTGATGATGGGTCGTGCAATCGAAATCGTGATTGACGATACTGCCAACGATTTAGCCAAGTCCGACAAGGCAGGTTCCGCGTACATGAAGCGCGTACAAAGAGGAGTCAAGAAAGCTTGGTCTGAGTATTTACCTTCCTGTCAATACAAGTCGATCGTATCGCCCAACACTCGGAACTATTTCCTTGGATCGCCCACACAAATCAAAGCGCAGAAGGCACTAGACGATCCGTCCGAATGGGAAGCACTGATAGAAGAACTTGTGGGTTCCCCAACGACAGATGAAAAAAGGGCGTTCGAGTTCGTTGCGCGGCGCCTGCAAGAACGCTACGCCGCCGCCGTTTGGGAGGCATCGAAACGCGCTTGGAAAAAGGATGATCTTGCCTGGCCGGCGTTGATTTTACGCCTGATGAGCGAGCTGAGTGGCGGGATGGTAAAAGTTGCAAAAATCGTCAGAAAAGAAGGTCAAAGAACCGTCGATCCCCAAAAACTCAGCCGCGGACTTAGGATGCTCGCCGACAACATCCACGGTCGCGCCAAGGAGATCGTGGATACCCTCGGCGATAAGATGGATGAGAATCAACGTGGGCACAGCGAGGAAATCAACGGGCTTTCAAGAGAGATTTTGCACGCTTTGGACCATCTGGACGCCCGCCTCTCGGGCATTGAGGCGAACACCGATCGCCTACCACGAGTAGATAGCAACGTGACCGAAGTGTTGGGGCGCACTCGCCATGTCGAGAATCTTCTCAAAGACATGCATGAATCACAAGTCGCTTCGGCAGCGATGTTTGAATTGGTGAAGCAACAGGTTGGTAATCGCTTCATGCCAAGTGATGCAGGCATACTGCAGGCGCCGAGCGCTAGTCAGTATCCAAGGGGAAATTTGCAGGCCGCTGCTCCTCCAATCAATCCAGGGTACGTTGATAGACCCGATTCGAGCGGTACTATCATTACGGCCCTCACCGACGACACGAATCCCCGAGCCCTCTGCGTTTGTGGACACGCTGGCATGGGAAAGACTGAATTGGTTCGTTCTATTGCACAGACCTATATGCACGACATTGCAAATGACAAAGCACGGTTCGATGCGATCTGGTGGGTTGACGCCGACCCAGAGTTCTCCCCTGATTGGCTGGCTGTGCTCGGCCAACGGCTCGGCGTAGACGACCCTGCAATTAAGTCACCTCAAGAACTACATGAAGAAGTAGCGCGATGCCTGAGTGATGGCCGGAAGCACCTGCTCGTTATCGATAATGCTGACTGCCCAGAGATCTCTCATTCCATTCCTGCTGTGACCGGATGTCGAGTCCTTGTCACGTCTCGCATTCGGAATTGGCCGACGCAGCGCGTACGAATCGTCGACCTCGATCCAATGGCAAAGGCAGAGGCAGTGTCTTTGCTGCGCGGGTTCCGGGACGATGTCGGCGAGGGCCAACTCGAAACCATCGCTGAACTCACCGGATACCACCCCCTTGCGCTCACTATGTGCGGCAGCTGGCTTGCTCGTCCGTCCCACCCAGATCCTGAACGCCTCGTACGATTGCTCTCCACGCCTCCAACAAGCGACTCACACCCGCTCTTGAGCCATTCACTCCTGCGCTCGGCAACCGACTACATCAGCCCAGCCCTTTCAGCCCTCGCAGCGGTATTTGAGTCAATCACAGAAGCAGAAGAAGTACAATTTGTTCGTATCTGCGGATTGATGGCACCAGAAGTGATTCCCGTCGAACTATTGGCGCACGCAGCAGGTACCGACTATGGCACAGCTGAAGACGTTGTCGACAGTCTTCATTCACTCGGCGTTGGCCGTACGATTCCCGCAATAGGGGACACCGGATTCGGAGGTTTTCTTGTACATCGGCTTGTACAGCAGGCCATCAGAATGCGCTTGCGACAATGTCCCAAAGCAGAATTACAGTCCATTGTCCGGAGTGTTGAGGATGCACTTTGGAAGGTACTCACTAATTGTGAGAGCAACGATTATTCACTCTCAACTCAAGCCTCCTCTATTCATGCATGTGCGTTCCTCGAATTTGTGGATCATGCCAGCGATCGCCGCATCGATGAATTCCACAGCGTTTCCCGCGAGACCGACATAATGCTTGTGCACGCTGCAGCAGCAATGCCTCTCATTGCTAAGGGTGCTATGGGATTAGCAAAGGAACGTGCATGCCGCGCTGAACTCATGCTTCGCGAAATGCCGGTTGTTCATGATGGGAACCGAGCTCTC
>BQJS01000119.1 GCA_021604825.1 Phycisphaerae bacterium
GTTCCGCGCGATGCCCCTCCGTCCGATCGTAGCGATGAGTCCAGCCACCCTCCAGCTCCGGTCGTTTGGATGGCGTTTGCCAATCGGTGTGCGGCGAAACCACTTCGTCGGGCCAATGGGCGAAGTCCAATGCCAGAAGCATCGCCGCCCGCTGCACGCGAGAACCACCCACGGCTGTCGCGTCGGCATTTTCTGCATCGATCTCGGTGACATGGAGTTGCACCGATCGCGGTGGCAGTCCGACCATCTTGGGATGCGGCACGTCGGCGATGGGTTCGCCACCTCGGGTGCATGACGTGATGACCGGATCGTCCAACTGCATCATCCAAACGCGCGCTGCATTCTTTGGCCTGGGTACCGAGGTGGGAAGTACGAGCAATCGCAACCGGCCCGTCTGCTCGAACGCGATCTCTTCATCGTGGCGACGCTGCGGCGTGCGGCGGACACCGCGTACCATCACGTCGTATTGGGCGTAGGCACCCTGCGTAAGATCGTTCCGCAAGCGCACTGCCCCACCGTGTGCGTGGGCGGCGCGGATCGGATGTAGTGTTGGTGTTGACGGCAGAAGGACCGTGATCGCAACTGCGGCGATGACGGACGCAAAACTGATTGAGTTACGCCGATTCCGCATCGTCATCTTCTAGCGGTGGCGGGATGAAGGGAACGGCTTTGGGCGAGCGCACCGGTGACTTAAAGAGATAAACCAAGTACGCCGCGCCGAACAAGAACATGCCGACGCTGACCGCCTGCGAGATTGTCAAACCGGCTGAGTCGTGCGGATTGTCCACGCGCACGTATTCGAGAATGATGCGCGTGATCGGATAGATCATGATCATGGTCGCGAACACGACACCGTGCCGCTTGCGGTGGTTGGCGATCTCCAAGAGTAGCCAACTCAATAGAAACGCATTGACGACTGCATAAATCTGCGCCGGATGGACCAACGCCGATCGATGCTGGTGCGCCAGGTCTTCGAGTTCGGAAACTGTGGTTGCACGATCCGAATCATTTCGCGAGGGAAACAGTCTGGATCGATTGAGGACAGCAACTCGACCCTTTTCGCGGTCCCATTTCTTGCTTAGTTTCTCAAGCTGCTGCTCCATCTTGCCAACCTTCTTGGCATCCAAACCCAGAGATCTGGCCTCTTTGATGTCACGGTTCAACAGTCGAATCTCCGCCGCCGTACCTTCGCGTTCCTCAGGAGGCATGTCAATCAGAGTTCGAGGTAGGAGGTACGGCTGGGCAACGCCCGGAATGCTCACGATCAGCTCAGCCGGCAGCGTCGTCTGACGGTTTTCCCACTGTCGCACCTCGGCTGGACTGCCATAGGGAAATGTAATCCCCCAAGGTACGGTCGCTTGTCCACCCGGTGCCACACAAATGCCACCCCAGCAGCAACCATTCAGCAAACATCCAATCCGTCCAAACGCCAAACCCCATGCCGCACCCGGAAACAAAATGTCCAAATACATCCGCACCGAGACGCGTTTCATCGCAAGATACGTCACCGTACCCAACGCAGCACAAATCAACCCGCCGTAGTACTCAAGCCCGCCACTGGTCATGTTGAGCGCGGCGAGGATTGGATTGGGCTGGTTTGCGAAACTGGTTTCCCAATAATGCAGCACGAAAAACAATCGCCCTCCACCCACGCCGCATAGCAACGAGACAAAGCCCACATTCAGGATGATGTCCGGGTCGGCTTTGACGTGTTCAGCGCGACGCATGCACAACCACACGCCGGTCAAAAAACCAAGCGTGAGCATCGCCCCGTAACTCTTGACGGGCATATCGACAAACGGAATCGTGAATAGTTCAGGATACATAGATCGCTACAAGTAGTAGTGCGCGTTATATGTTGGCAACGCGCGGAATCGTTTGAGGCATCCTAGCGGGCGGGTGCGGGTGCGTCTACAGCCACGTTGTCAATCAACCTGGTTTCACCATAGAACGCTGCGACGCAAATTCGTGCGGGCCTGTCGATTCGTGTCAATAATTCGAGATTCATTGCATCGACAATCTCGACGTAGTCGATGCGGTCCGCACCGCTTGTTTCAATCTGGTGACGAATCCGAGCCATTACGTCCGCCACATCGGATTGCCCAGCGTTCACCATTTCAACAGCGTCGCAGAGGCTGGCATAAATAGACGTCGCTGACTCTCGCTGGTCGGCTGACAGAAATTGATTGCGACTGGAAATCGCCAGACCGTCATCCTCTCGACAGGTCTCACACGCCACAACCTTCACCGGCATCGAAAGATCGGTGACCATTTGCCGCACGATCATGAGTTGCTGGAAGTCCTTCTCTCCAAAGTAAGCGCGGTCCGGTCCAACAATCCCAAACAGCTTGGCCACCACCGTACACACACCGTCAAAATGATTCGACCGTGATCGACCACAAAGGCAATCAGACAGCCCATCCACATGAACACGGGTCTTGAATTTCACACTGTCGCCGTACATCTCAGATACGCTCGGACAGAATGCAAGATCGACGCCGCGTTCTTCGCAGCCAGATAGATCGTCATCCAGTGTGGCTGGGTAGCGGTCGAGATCTTCGGTCGGCCCGAATTGCAACGGGTTCACGAAAATACTGACCACGACGACGTCACACTCGGCGCGGGCCCGCTCGATCAATAGCCAATGCCCGGCATGCAGCGCCCCCATGGTGGGTACAAACCCAATTGATTGCCCGTTCTGCCGAGCAGCATTTAGGGATTCGCGAACGCCTTGGATGGTGTGGGCTTTGATCATCAGCGAGCATCCTATTCGCAGATTCAGACGAGACAACATCGATCGCCAATCCCAGTCTGCCAAAGTTCAACTGATTCGCCCATCGCCTGCGTTGACACCCCAGGATTGGCCTCATATCGTCGCGGTCAGAAAAATCATCCCAGATGTACTAACCCATCCAAACCAGACGGTGTCTACTCCATTGGAAGAATCGACGCGTCAAAACAAACCGGATTCGCGGGATCAAACGGATCTGACTGCTTCCGCACAGCAGGATGCGACTTGGGTGGCTGCCACCCGAGCGGGCGATCTGACGGCTTATGACAAGCTGGTGGAGCGTCACCGCCGTCAAGCGGTTTCCTTGGCCTATCGTCTGCTGAACCGGATCGAAGACGCCTCCGACGTCGCCCAGGACGCCTTCGTTCGGGCGTATCAGAATTTGGAGAAGCTCGACGATCCCAAGAAGTTCGCGGGCTGGCTGATGCGGATCGTGACGAATCTGTCGCTGAACTTTCGCAAGTCGCGGGCCCGACATCAGATGGCCGACGTCGACGAAACGATCAAATTTGACGTAGCCCCCCGCAAGCCGACCGGCGCGAAGATGGTGGCTGCGTCGGCGGAAGACTCGATGGCCAAGCGCGAACTCAAGCGCGTCGTCCGGGATGCGATCGACGATCTTCCAGAGAAGCAGCGAACTGCGCTGACGTTGTTTGCCCTTGAAGGCCTCTCGCAAAAGGAAGTCGCGACGATCATGGATTGCTCGCTCGAACTGGTGAAGTGGAACGTGTTCCAGGCGCGCAAGAAACTGCGGACCGTGTTGGCCGGATATGTTGAAGACTAACGAACGATGAATGCAGATTCCAATCAACCCAATGACGACATACTTCGCCAATTGAGCGAGTACGTCGATGGCACGCTCGATCCGAAGGCGGCCATCGAGTTGATGCAGAAGGTTGCCGTAGATCTTTCGTTGCAGAAGGAGTTGGCTGCACTTCGGGCGGCTGACGAGTTGATCAAGAGCAATCAAGACGAAATACCGGAGATCGATTGGGAATCGTTTTCCAACTCGGTGCGCAAGCGCATCGGTAAGCGTGATCGAAGCGATAATCACTCCAGAAAGATATTCCGATTTCAGAAGTGGCAGCCGTTGGCCGCGGCGGCGGTTGTGGCAATTTCAGTGACGGCATTCTTGCTTGTTCAAAAACCCGAAAGCACACCACAATCATTGCTCAGCGGTGCGAATGTTGATTCGGGCAAGGTGTCGATTTCGGTTGCGCGGCCACACCATGACGCGTCGAACTCGACGGCGATGGCGGGAGTGGTTGCGACCGTTTCGCGCACTCGACCGAGCGGAGCAGCTATTTACGAGGGCCCGGAATTCATGGGACCGCCCTATCACGAAAAAACGATTCTGGTCAGCACCAGTCTGAATTAAGAACGGATTCGAGGAGAGTTGTCGAGATGAATAGAATTGCAAGCGCGCTTCTTGTGGTCCTAATTGTGTGGTCATCGAATGCGATGGCGGCTGGCCCAACAGCCACCGAACGATTCGATGCCGGGTTAACGATTCGGCTGGACGATCTGCCGTTCGTCGAGGCGATCAAACACATGGCTCTCGTCGCAGAAGTCGAAATCCGCGTCACTCCGGAAGCGATCGACGCGCTGCCCTATTCCGATCGAACCAAAGTTACGATCGTTCTCGATGACGCCACCGTGCGCATGGGGTTGTCGGCAATCTGCACGCAACTTGGCTTGGTGTTTGATGCAACGCACGACCGCATCGTGGTGAAGCCGTCTCCAGAATTACGTCGAATCGCGCGGGCTGCTACCTGGGATGAAATCGACACCATTTCGCAACTACGATCCGCAAGTTGGTCGGATGCCGATGCGTTGAAGAATCACCTGACCAACCGACTCCGATTTTCTGGTGTCGGCGGCGCACATGAAGACAACTGGAAGAAACTCAAAAGCGCGATCAACCCCAATCGCGACAGCACCATCGAAGCGGCGTTGTCCGAAGGTTGCGACGCGATGGGATGGACATGGTATCCCGAAGGCAAGCAGGTCGTGGTTCTCCCCAAGCAAGCACAGATCGCCCGTCAGTTAGAGCGAATTATTTCCGTGCATCACTACGGTGGCCCGCTTGCCCAAGTCCTACGCGACTTATCGAGGCATGCTGACCTGCCCATCACGTTTGAAGGCAGCGCAGCCGCAACACTCCCACCAGAGACCAAGGAAGACTTCACGCTGATTGCCGAAGGGGTGAGCGTCAAGGAGGCGATCATTCAAATCGCACTGACCGCCGATTGCGACCACGTCATTCGCAGCGACAAGGTTGTTCTGGTTCGCAGCGACCGCATGGGTCCGCCGGCGCGTCGGCGACACGGACGGGATACCATCGTGGGAGCTATCCGAGTCCCAAGCCAATCTGGTGGATTCACTTACGACTGGTTCATTCGGGAATCCGATCTGACACCCGAAGAAAACACCAAGCGCGAACTGCAAGTCAAGGAAGCCATCGAAGCAATGAAGAAGGACCTTGCAAATATTGAACCGCCACAAGGCGACTAGCGCAGACCGCTCCTCTTGGAAACCGTCAGTAAACGATCTCCTGGCCAGCAGACGAACCTTAAGTCTATACTAGGAAGTGGTTTGTGACGGCCGCTTCATCTCGCCGGCTTGCCGTACGGGCGATTTGACGGAAATCTTGCGATCTGAAGAGCCGCTTGAACCCGACTTGCTCGACGCCGGCGCTTTGGCGTTTTCCGACGCCGTCTCAAAGAAGCTGCCGAGCCCGCGAATTCGTTCGTACCGCTTTCGCAAGAGCGTGTCGACTTTGAATCGCTTTAATTCGCGAAGCGAGTCAGTGAAGTACTTTTCGAGGCTGGCGATCGTTGCCGTGGGATCGCGATGGGCGCCACCCATCGGTTCTTTGATGACCGAATCGATGATGTTCAATCGCGACAGATCCTTGGCCGTCAGTTTCAACGACTCAGCCGCCAACTTGCGCTGTTCACCGGTGCGCCAAAGAATCGCCGCGCAACCTTCCGGCGAGATCACCGAATAGAATGAATGCTCAAACATCGCGACGCGGTCACCCACGCCAATACCAAGCGCCCCACCGCTGCCGCCTTCGCCAATCACACAACACACGATCGGCGTTTTCAAACGCGACATCTCGCGGAGGTTCACCGCAATCGCGGAACTGATGCCGCGCTCTTCCGAACCGATGCCCGGAAACGCGCCCTGCGTGTCGATCAAGCAGACGACGGGCAAGCCAAACTTCTCGGCCATCTCCATGGCGCGAAGTGCTTTGCGATATCCTTCAGGGTGGGCACAGCCAAAGTTGCAGGCGATGCGCTCGGTGGTGTCGCGGCCTTTATTGTGACCGATGACCATGACCTTGTGCGGACCAATCCGACCGAAACCGGTGATGATTGCTTTGTCGTCACCGTACAACCGATCGCCATGAATCTCGCAGAAGTCGCGAACCATCGTGCCCAAGTAATGCGGCGCGAGCGGACGCTGCGGATGGCGGGCAACAAGGACCGTCTCCCACGCCGTCAGGTGCGAGTACATCCGCTTGGTCATTTGCTTGAGACGCTGCCGCAGTTCTTTTAAGTCGGAGGAAAAATCACGCCCTCCTTCGATCTGGTCGCGTTCCAGTTGTTCGATTTCCAACTGGATGCGATACAGCGGCTTCTCAAATTCCAGATAGCTGGCTGCGTTGCTTGACGCCATGGGCGTTTCGGTCGAATTCGAATTCTTCATATTGATATTTCTCAGCCGAAGGTCGGTTCGGAATCGTGGTCCGCGACCTTGGAAAGTTTGCTCACCAAGGTGAAAAGCATAGCATGCTCAATGGATACCTCAAGAAAATACCCGCGAGCCCGTCAAAACGTTGCAGCCGATAACGTGGATTCGCCACAATAATCTAAGTTCAGACCAAAAATGACGTTACCGCTGTCTGGCATCGGCCAACCGACCCGAATTTGATCAGTCAAACTGAACAATGCGGCATCCTCCCCTGTGACAACTTCTTACTGCGGGGTCCATGTTCCGCCGCCACTTAATGCTACATCGCGAATTCCTGGCGGCTTAGCGCTCCGGGTCAGGGACAGATGACTTTGTGGGCCATAGAAATTCCCATATTGGCCGCAACAATTTTCCCTTTGAACGCCAGGCATACTTAAAATCTTTCTCGATCACACAGAAGCACGGCACGAGGATCAATGTCAACAACGTCGCGAACGCCAAACCGGCTGCGATTGAGATACCCATGGGAATCAGAAACTTCGCTTGAAACGAGGTCTCGGACAGCAACGGTGCGAGCCCCAAGACCGTGGTGATCGAGGTCAGCAGAATCGCCCGCAACCGAGCCATGCCGCCATCGACGACGGCTTCTTTGATTGTGCGCCCTTCGGCAAGCCGCTGGTTGACAAAACTCACCAGGATCAGCGAATCGTTGACGACGATACCCGTCAGTGCCACCAGCCCGATGATCGAGAACATCGTCAGCGGATAACCCATGGCATAGTGACCGGCGAGCGCTCCGATGAACCCGAACGGAATTGTCATCATGACAATGGCCGGTTGCGAATAGCTCTTGAACAATGCGACCAACAAAATGTAAATCCCTGCAAGTGCCAGCGCCCCGTCTCGTTTGATCGAACTGAATGACTTTTGAAATTCTTCAGACTGTCCACCGAACCCGAACTTAACTCCAGGCGTGTCCTGTGCCCATTTCGCGAGATCGGGCCCCATCGCAGCCAACACTTCACGCGAATTGGCACGATCGTCATCTACGTCGGCTTTGACGGTAATGGTGCGCATCTGATCCTTGCGACGGATCGTGGCGTATCCAACTCCGTCGCGAATCGAGGCGACTTCACGAATGGGAACGAGGTGGCCAGCCGGCGTGGCGATGCGCATCTGTTCGAGATCGGCAAGCTTGGCCCGTTGGGCCTCGGGATAGCGCACCATGATCTTGACGTCTTCGCGGTCGCGCTGAATCTTGCGGGCTTCCAATCCATAGAACGCAGCTCGAACCTGTGTGGCTAGACTCTCCGTGGTCAGCCCCAATGCCCTTCCCGAATCAAGCAACTCGACCAGAACCTCGCGTTGTCCCGAATCGAACGTGTCTTCAATGTCGTAAACACCTTCGAATTCGTACAAGCGGGCTTTGATCTTGTTGGAAACAGTGTGCAGTTGCTCGGCGTCTTCACCAGAAATTTCAAGCTGAATTGCCGCGCCACCAGGGCCGCCGTGGATCGCCCGGAACGTCAGCGAATTGATCCCCGTCATGTTGGCCGTCCGCTCGCGCATATCACGCAGCAACTCGTCGCTGGATCGAACGCGGGTCTCGCCCGGTTCCAATTCGATAATTATTTGGCCTAAGTGGGAAGCGGCGGCGTCACCACCTTCCATGTTCATGTCGATCTGACCGCCGATCAGCGAGAAGCGCGTCTTGACTTCAGAGAACCCGCCCGTCGCCTCTTCCAGGAAGCGCATCTTTTCATCGGTCTGCTTGATGGTTGAACCGATCGGCAACTCCAGCCCGACGATCAACGAGTCCGCGTCCATCTTTTGAATGAACACGGTCTGCACACGGCCACCCGCAACCATCCCAACGGCTACGATCAACAACGCCATCGCCAGCGATACGGAGGCGTAGCGGTACTCGATAGCTTTCTCAAGCAGATGCCGGTAGCCCTTCTTGAGCTTCTGATCGACGAACCAAATTTGCTTTTGCCGCAAACCGTCCAACCACAGACCGACTCGACCTTTGGTGGATGACCGCTTTTGCTTGCGGGCGGCGCGCTCGAAAGTTTCTGCGAGGTGCGATGGAAGGATCGTCAGCGCCTCAAACAGCGAAATCGCCAAGGCGCACATGACGATCATCGGAAGCACCCGCATGAAATCGCCCATCATGCCCTTGATGAACAGCAGCGGTGCGAACGCGATCATCGTCGTGGCGATGGCGATGGTGACGGGCATGGTCACTTCTTCGGAACCCGTGATCGCCGCCAACTTCGGTTCAACGCCCTCTTCGATTTTCGTATAAATGTGCTCACCAACGATGATCGCGTCGTCCACGAGCATTCCGAGGACCACGATCAACCCAAACATCGAAATCAGATTGAGCGTGATCCCGCCAACCTGCATGAGCGCAAACGTGCCGAGAATCGCCAGCACCAAACCCATCATTACCCAGAACGCCACCCGCCAATTCAAAAAGAACAGCAGCGACATGAATACAAACACCAGACCCCAGAATCCATTGCGCTGCAACAGGTCGAGGCGGCCTTCGATGTACACCGACAAATCAGAGTGCGTTTTGAGCGAGCCGATCTTGGGATATGGCGAGGCGTAAGCATCGTCGTAAATCTTCTGGAGCACCTTTCCCTGGCCGGTGAGATTGCTTGACCATGGGACATGAAACGGCTCGTGCATCTTGCCCGCTACCATGGCTTTGACCTTGCGGGCGATATCAATCGCGTCTTGCTCATCGGTCTTGGACACCATCACACTGACGCCCGGTTTGCCGTCCATCCGCG
Source organism: Phycisphaerae bacterium (assembly GCA_021604825.1). The sequence goes on from BQJS01000119.1 coordinate 9,292, forward strand.
AGAGTAAATCGGTGTTTTCAAAACCATCGACCACGTCGGCGACATCGTTGAGACGAACGAGACGGCCCGACCCATCGGCGCGCACGATCAAGTCCTCAATTTCGACGCCGACGTCCTTCTCGCCGAGGGTGCGGACGGCAAGGTTGGCTCCACCGGTCTTGATCTGCCCACCAGGAAGGTCCATGTTTCCACGGCGAATCGCTTCAGAAACATCCATGAAGGAGAGGCCATACTCGAGAAGCTGCTCGGGGCGCACCTCGACGCTGATCTCGTCGCGCTTGGTGCCAGAGAGTGTCACTTCGGTCACACCGGGTAGGGCCAGCAAATCGTCGCGCAGCTGCTTGCCAAACGCTTTCAATTGCACGTCGGTCATGTCGCCAAAGAGCGAGACGTTGATCACTGGCAGCGTCGGTTCGAAACGGGCGACGACGGTTTCCTCAGCCTCCTGCGGAAAATCATCGCGCGGAATGGTATCGACGGCGTTTTTGATATCGGTGACCACGCGATCGACGTCGTCGATTTCGTTGTACAGCTTGGCCAGGATCACGCTGGAGCCTTCGCGGATCGTGGATTCGATCTTTTCAATGCCCTGGATGTTCTTGATTTGTTCCTCGATCTTGATGGTGATTCCCTTTTCGACTTCGGCGGGCGACGCACCGGGATACGGCGTGCTGATCATCACCTGCTTCGGACGCACTTCGGGAAACATTTCGCGGACGAGGGTGAATGCGCAGTATCCCCCACCGACGACGATCGAATACATCAACAAATTGACGAGTATCGGATTTCTAACGCTGAGGCGTGGAAGGGATTTCAACTTTCGCCCTCCCCGCTCTTGGCAAGACCGGCCGATGTGGCGTCTTCAAACCCATCCGAAGTGGCCACAAAGTTGGGTTCTCCCTCGATGCGAATGGGTGCGTCATCGTAGAGAATGTCGAGGTTGCTGGTGATGATCAGATCGCCGGGATTCACATCGCCGGCTAACACCGCGTCATCTTCGAGGAACCTTAGGATCTCGACTTCGCGAAAGTGCGCTTTGTGACCGTTGGCGACGAACACCTTGCCATCAACGACGGCATGACGGGGCACGATCAGGGCGGTCATCAATAGATCGCCGTCGACGGCGGCTTTGACGAAGTACCCCGGTAGCAGCGGCATCTCCTGCCGTCGGTTGTCCACTTCGACATAGACGCGATAGGTGCGGTTGAAGACGTCTGCGCTCGGGGCGATACGGGCCACCGTCCCTTCCCAATGCACTTTGGGCATGCTTTCAACGTAGAGTTCGACGCGAGCGCCAACCGTGGCTTGATCGCGGGTGGACACGGGCAGTTCGATTGGAATCTCGATGCGATCAAGATTGAGCATATCGAGCATGGGCGTACCCATTTGCGCGCGATCGCCCACATCCACGCTGATCGAATCGATCTGACCATCGAATGGCGCTTTGATTTCGCAACGTTCAATATTGAGTTGAGCACGTTCAGCCGCCGCGACCGCGCCTGCTTTCACGGCTTCGAGTTGCATTCTCTGGGGTTTGATCAGAGCAACCCTATTGTCGATCTGCTGTTTGGCTCGAAGCGCGACCTGATAGCGCAAGCGATTGGCGTCCCGCTCGGTTTTGGGTGCAGCCCCCTTGGCGAACAAGGCTTCAACGCGATCGTATTCTTCACGCGTCAATTCGAGATCGGATTCGGCAATCTCCAGCAGCGAGCGCTGGTTCTGCAACTCGACACCGAGTTGTTGAATCTGGGCGTCCTGCGATGCCATTCGACTTTCGGCTTCGTGCAATTCCTGACGATACTGCCGATCGTCGAGGCGGATCAGCACATCCCCCTTGGCCACCCGATCGCCCACGTCGATGTTGTTGACGCGCTCGATCACTGGGGCATTCACCTCAGCCGTCAGCGTCGCCCGTTTGTCGGCCAGCGCACTGCCATACCCGCGAAGCACATCGCGAACCTTCGTCGGCGTCAATTCAATCGTCGCCACCATGGGTGCCCGCGACTCGATTTCACGCTGTGGTGGCTGAGGTTTGGTCGCAACCAAAGTGATAAAAATGCCAATACCGCCCGCGGTAAAACCGGCGATCAGAATGCAAGACGTCGCGAATTTTCGCCACATTATTAGGGATGCCCCACCATATTGAGAATTCGAATCAACGGGGGATTATAAGCATCGCCGAATGGATGGACATGGCCATTCTTGCGGATTCCCACAACAACCGACGAAGCTAGGGAATACCTGACAATGCATGCGAAAGTATTGAATAGGACCGCCAAGCGGAGATCGGGTTGGGATCGTGATACGGCGACTACGGTATTCTGTGGCGTTCGCGCTATGCCGTCATTCCCGCGCACGCGGGAATCCAGATCGCAGGGCGGCCATTTGGCGGCTACGACATCAGCTGATTGAACTGTGATTCCAACGTTTCGACCCTTGCTCGCAAATCATCGACTTCTTTTTGCAATTGTTCGACGGTTTCGTCTTTCGGCGGTTGCGCGGCAGGTTGTGGCCGCGGGGTCGCCAATGCTACCGGTTCCGATGCACCCTCACCCGATACCGTCGGTGCGTCCTCGTCATCATCCGTGTAGAGCAGGTGGGCGTGGCGGATGGCTGATCGTCCGGGTTCGCGGGGTAGGGCTTTTAGCATGGGTGTTTCGGCGCTTGCGAGGCAGTCGAGGACGATCGTGACGGCTGCGATGTCGTCGAAAGGTACGAAGCGTGAGCAGCGCGATCGAAGCTCACCGACGGTTTGTGGTCCTCGCAGGAGCAATTCCGTCATCACCGCTCGCTCGCGTTTCTGCCAACCGTAATGTTGTTCGACTTCGTGTTTGAACTTTTTGGAGCGCGCCCCAGCGCCAGGCAGCAGCATCGTCACCAGTCCCTTTTCGCGCAGCGATTCGAGCGTCTCCCAGACGACATCTTCGTCGAGGTCCATCACCGGATCGCGATTTTGTTTTTGATTGCACGCCGCGACGATGGCCTTTTCGGTCATCGGGTAGTAGTCCGGTTGGGCCATCGACTTCTCGAGCAACGAACCCAAAACACGCCGTTCAAACGAATCCAAGGAAGTTTGCATCGCTGCACCTTTTGGAAGCAATCAAATAAGACGCCAGCGCACGACCGCCAGCGAAGCATATCGGTGCAGGGTATCCGCCCAAATTGGCGTGCGTCAACTCACGGGAACTTGGGACTGATGGCGTATAGGTGGAATATCTTGGGATATGCCTGCAGACTCGGCATTGGGTGTGCGAAGGGCAGTGCTTGAGATTCGCCTGCGCAGTCTAACCGCGCTTCCAAATCCGACTAAAGAGGCCTGAAGACTGCGTGGCGGCTGGCTCGTCTTGCGATGTCTCGTTGTTGAAGAGTCGCTTGGCGATGCCCTGAATCGCGAGACGCGCAGGGCTGTCGGGCGATTCCGAATACATCGGAGCGCCGAGGTCCAGTGCCGACTGCACGTGTCGATAGTCGTTCGGGATCGTCGCGAAGATCGGCCGCTGAAAGTGCGACTCTACTTCACTCGGGGTGATGCGTTCAAAGTTGGCTTTGTAACGATTCAGCACGATCTCAATGTGGTCCGCCGGCACGCTCATTTGCTGCAAGATCTGGAAAATTCGCGTCGCGTTGCGAATCGACGCCACACTAAGCTGCGAAACAACGATCACGCGCTCGGCTGCATGGACGGCGGCTGCACTCAAGAAGCTGAATGTGCGCGGCAGATCGACGACCACATACGGGTACATCTCGTTTAGCACCTGGAAGGTTTGCGTTGTGGCTTCTGGAGAAACAGACCGCGCCCCTTCGACATCGTTGGGTCGCGCGAAAAGTGCGATGTTGTCGTGAACGACCTCCGCCGCTTTGGTTAGAAATTCCTTGTCAATCTGCTGGCCATCAACGCAAATGTCAGCCAGCGTGTATTTGGGCTCGCTGTCAAACGCGCAGGCCACATCGCCGAATTCCAAATCCATATCGACCAGCCCGCAATGAGATTCGGACAAGCCAGCCAATTCCATTGCCAGGTTGCACGAAACGGTCGTGGCACCAACACCGCCAGACGAACCGATCACACAGATCCGCTTTCCTGCCGGTGCGGAAACCTGAATGTTGGAAGCGATACGATTCACCGCGTCGCGCAGGTCCACCTCATCGATGGGCCAATGGACGAATTGGTTGCACCCGGTCCGCATCGCGCGAATGATCTTCGCGGGGTCCGAATCATTACTGACACCGATGATCCCACAATTCGGCTGCACTTTGCCGGTGTATTCAATCGCTTCAAAACCAAGCGCGGCTTCGTCGTCCAGATTGATCGCGACAGCATCGACGGTCGTCGTGCGCATGCCTTCGCGAAATTCCTCGATGTCGGCCGTCTCACCCAGGACGGTCACCTGATTCTGGGCTTCAAACGGGGCTGCGAAAGGCACATCGCCCGGAGCAGAAGCCGAGAAGAGACACAAGCGTAGTTTTTGACCCATTGCGATACCTCGTTGTTATGTCCGCCAACCTCGCCTCAAACCGAAGCGAAGCCCGCGCCTACACAACTCCATATCGGTCAGTGGGGCCATCGCATTGGGAAATAAGACCGAACTTCTGACGGACCGATAATCCCCCGCCTCCGTCTTGACCTTCCACGGGATGATTCTACCATCGCCAGTGGTTCGCCCGGCGGCGCGTTGCTCGGGCGACATGCTTTAACCGCATTCCAGGAGATCACATCATGGCGGTCACAGTCGGTATCAACGGTTTCGGACGTATTGGAAGATTGGCATTTCGGGCGATGTTCATGCGCCCGGATGATTTTAAGATTGTGGCGATCAATGACCTCGGTAACGCCAAGGCTCTGGAACTTCTCCTTAAATACGACACGGTGCATGGCCGCTTTCCCGGATCGGTTCAATCCGAAGGGGAAACACTCATCGTCAACGGACAGAAAATCGAAGTCCTGACCGAGCGCAATCCGGCGAATCTTCCCTGGGCGAAAATGAAAGTGGACATCGCCCTTGAATCAACCGGTGTATTCACCAAGCGTTCGTCCGAAAAAGGTGGCTATGGCGACCACCTCACCGCCGGCGCGAAGAAGGTCATCCTCAGCGCTCCCGCCAAAGACGAGCCGGACATGACCGTCGTATTCGGTGTGAACGAAAAGAAGCTCACGTCCGAACACAAGTGCATCTCAAACGCTAGCTGCACAACCAACTGCCTTGCACCAGTCGCTAAGGTCCTCAACGACAGCTTCGGTCTCAAAGAAGGTTTGATGACCACGATCCATGCGTACACCAACGATCAGCAAACCGCCGACCAACTCCATAGCGACCCGCGACGGGCAAGGGCGGCTGCTCAAAATATCATCCCAACCACAACCGGTGCAGCCAAAGCTGTTGGCAAGGTGATCCCAGAACTCAACGGCAAGCTGAACGGTTTCTCCTTGCGTGTTCCCGTACCAGACGGTTCATGCACGGACTTGGTGGCAACGTTGGACAAAGCAGTCACCGCCGACGAAGTCAACGCAGCGCTGAAGGCAGCGGCTGACGGACCGATGAAGAATTACCTGGAGTATTGCGAAGATCCGATCGTCAGTAGCGACATCATCGGTAACCCGCATGGTTCGATCGTCGATTCACTCTGCACCATGACCATGCCAGCCGAACGCGGAAACATGGTCAAGGTCATCTCGTGGTACGACAACGAGTGGGGTTATTCGTGTCGAACGGCTGACCTGATCAAACTCGCTGCAGATGTTGGCTAAATTTGATTTGCCAAAGGTACGATCGTTGAGGACGGCGCG
>BQJS01000120.1 GCA_021604825.1 Phycisphaerae bacterium
TGGGCCAGGATAAAATCGCCTTCGCGATCGAGCAGAAAGAGCGGCTCGCCATAGAGCAACTGGGTTTGCAGTGCCCGCGACGTCATACCATCAGCGCTTCCAGGCCGATCGTACGAACGCACCATGCCAGCCGTACAAACACCATGAATCTTGCCGTCGAGGCGCTTGCTGTCGGGAAGGTCCCGAACATTGTTTTGCACCCGCTTGATGCCAACTTCATTCAGGGCCGACATCAAACCATGCGCCACCTTGGGCACGCTGCTCGAACCGACGAGTTGATAACCGTCCTCGTTTTGCGTTACCGACACGTTGAAATAACAGAGGCTGGAATTGGGCAAGGCGACTCGCTTGTACATGCCCACAAACCATTCGACCTTGTCGTGCGGAAGATTGCCGCCGGGCCAAATCCGACGGGCGGCACTTCGGGCCCGCGACGCACCAACACGATCGTAGCCGTTGGGCAATGATTTCTTCTCACCTTTTGAATCAGGCGCTTCGACAACGTCTGCGAACGAACGAATCAACCCCTCGCACAACTGTTGGGCGGCAGTACGACACACAGTGCGATCGCGCTGTTCGCGCCGGTTTCCTCGCTCGGGGCATGGCAACACGATCTTGCAAACGGATGGCGTCATCGCGGCGAATTGATTGATCGCATTGGGCCCTTTCGTTAACTCAGCCCTTAGCGAACCGGACCGCTCCACCGATGCCTCCGCTTGTGCCCCTGCGTCAATCAGCGATTGAAGCAAAGCGTTTCCGCCGTCGCCGGACTCATCACCCGTTGCAAATTGATAAGTGGCTTGTTTGGCGTTGCGATCGAATTGGATCGCAACGTAGGCTGTGCGTTTGGGATCGCGTGCGAATTCCAATGCACTGACCGAACCGCTTTGGTCGAGGTCAGCCGGCCCATCACCGAGACGCCCAACGATCGCCTTGCCTCCGGCTTTGCGAATGGCGTGCCAGAGGTACGATGCGGTCAATACATTGTTGTCTTCGCACGTGCGCTCGGGTGCGGATGCGGCGCTCCCCCCGATAGGATCGATCACCACCGTAACGCCCTTCAGCGTTTTCGCCGGCGGTCTCCAGAATGGCTCGAAGGATTCAATCGTCTTGGCCACCGTCGCATCCATCGTTGAGGCGCTCTTGGTGTCATGTCCAATCGTCAGAATTAGTGCGGTAGCGAGGTAAAGCACGTGTAACATTTCTTTCTCCCGAGCATCTTGTACAACCATTCACCATGGAGATACTCTACCCACTTGCGGCTGTGAAACAATCCTCGACGGATGCGGTTTGAATCGCAATCCCATGAAGAAAGTGACGCATATCATGCATAAATCAACCCACGCTGCGGCATTGATCGCAGCCCTGTTTGGTGTTTTGATGACTGGCTGCCACGACGCTAAGAATCCCTGGAGCGACCCACAGATGCCCGACAGCACCGAAGTAACATTCAGCACCCACACGTTCACGTCCACCAATGGCGAGTCGTTCCCTTACGCGGTGTACGTCCCCAGCAATTATTCAAGCGAAACACGTTGGCCGGCACTGCTGTTCCTGCATGGTCTCGGTGAACGCGGCAGCGACGGCGTCAAACACACCACGGTCGGTCTGGGCAAAGCCATTCGCGACAACCCGGATCGATTTCCTTGCATCGTCATCATGCCGCACTGCCCGGACGATCGGCGGTGGACCGGTTCGATGGAGCCCGTCGTAATCGGCATGCTCGACGAGGCGATGACCAAATACAGCATCGACTCCGATCGCATCGTTTTGACGGGCCTGTCGATGGGCGGATTCGGAACGTGGGCGGTGGGACGAACTTATACGGATCGCTTTGCCGCGTTGGCCCCCATCTGCGGCGGAGGTGAGCCCTACGCCGTCGAGTCGCTTGCACAAATTCCGATTTGGTGTTTTCACGGCGGTGACGACAACGTTGTCGCACCCGACCGCTCGCGCGAAATGGTCGCGGCAGTCCAAGCCGCCGGCGGGAACATCAAGTACACGGAATACCCCGGCGTCAACCACAACTCATGGGACCCGACCTACGGCGACCCAGAAGTTATCGCGTGGATGTTGGAACAAAATCGTTAGATCAATCAAAGGAGGCGATTCGACCAACGTGCCACTGCTCTGTGAGCAGTGCAAGCATTGAAATGGCTCCGATCAAGAACACTGCTCACAGAGCAGTGGCACAGCGGATATCATCTCAACGGTAATCTTCCTACTTACTTATAGAGCAGATACTTCGCGCGGGCTTTGCGGAAGTCTTCAACGCCTTCGTTCCACCTGGCGAGAATGTCTTCGATGGGCTTGCCGGCTTCAAACAGTTTTCGAATTTCGTCGGTGCCACAGGCCTTGTCGAATGAGCGCTTCCGCTTGCTTTCAAACAGCTTGTGATCGGCGAATGATTTGCGGACGACATCCATCACGTGAAACTGAATACCGGTCAGGTGGGCCTTATCGGGATCGGTCAGATGCACCTGTGCCCCGCCGCAAACCTTGCCCTTGTTCGGACCGTAATATGGTTTGAAATAGATCGGACGAAACCGCACTCCGGCGAGCTTGCGTTCTTCTAACTGCGATGCAAACAAACCCGCATCTGCTTCTGGCAATCCAACCAACTCAAACGGCAGCGGATACCCGACGCCTTCGCTGACGACGTGCAACTCGCCCATGATGCCGGTGGCTGCGTAAAAGAGCGCGGACTCTGACTTCGGCACGTGCGGCGACGACGGCACCCATTCAAGCCCGCAATCGTCAAAGCCCATCGACCGCTTCCAGCCCTTCATCTGAACCACGGTCAGGTCGCACTTGATGCCGCCTTCAAGCCACCCCTCCTCGTTGATCATCTGAGCTAGCTCCCCCACCGTCATGCCGTGCAGGTATGGAATTGGCAGGAATCCAATGAACGAGCGAAATTCCATATCGAGCGGGCTACCCTCGATTCGATCGCCACCGAGCGGATTCGGACGATCCAGCACCACAAACTTCAACTTGTTTTCAGCCGCGGCCTGCATTGCGACCGTCATGGTGTTGATGAACGTATACGATCGCGAACCGATGTCCTGTATGTCGAAAACCAATGTGTCGATGCCCTTGAGCATCTCTTCGGTGGGTTGCCGCGTCTTGCCATAAAGCGAGTATACGGGCAGCTTGGTATCGGAATCGATGGCGTCTTCCACCTTGTCCCCGGCATAGGCATCACCGCGCACGCCATGCTCGGGTCCGTACAGCGATACAAGCTTCACATTCCTCGCGGCGTGTAACAAATCAACGGTTGACTGCAAATCACCGCTAACACCAGTCGGGTTGGTAATCAAACCGACGCTTCGTCCATCGAGCAGTTTAAACCCATCTCCGCTGAGAACATCGATTCCGACCTGAACGGCTGGCCCATCGGCCAACGTGATCGCACAAAATGCCCAAGTCATCAATATCGCTAAGTGTTTTTGAGTGTTCATGGCTGCTGCGTCTTCTCCAATCCGGCTTCTCGTTGCGGAGGAACTTGAAATTCGGGTTGCGCGGTCTTTCCGCTTTGTTGGACTGCGACTTTGGAATCGGGCACGAACGAAATCGTACGCTGCGGGAATGGAATCTCGATGCCCTCTTCTTTGAATCGCCGGTCGATTTCGTAGCGCATGTTGATCATCCCCATCCAGCGCTCGCCCGGCGTCAGGAACCACATTGCGGCGACAAAGTCCAAGCTGCTGTCACCAAAGTTGACGAACCACACCTGCGGTACGGGATCAACCACCACGGATGGTTCGGCTTGGGCGATCTCGAGCAATAGATCGCGCACGCGGGCGACGTCAGTTCCATAAGCCACGCCAACGTTGATCTTGCCGCGAATTTTTGTGTCGTTGTCCAGCGTCCAGTTGGTCACGCTGCTGGTGATAAACTCGGAGTTGGGCACGATGCGGTCGATGTTGTCGAACGATTTGATTTGCGTCGAACGCATGCTGATTCGCACGACCTCGCCCAACTCACCGTTGACTTCGACGATGTCGCCAACCTTGACGTGTCGCTCCGCAAAGAGTAGCAACCCGCTCATGAAGTTAACGAGCAGCGGCTGAAGTCCGAGACCCAATCCCAAACCGAGCCCGCCAAACAGCACGGCCAGCGCTCCGAGATTGATATGGACCAATCGGAACGAAATATACAATCCGAGGACGATCAGCATGTAGTGGAGAAGTGCATTGATCGTCGCCTGGGCGCCTCGATTGATGCCCGCATAAGTCGGGTAGATCTTCGCGTTGAGCGTCGCCCGGATGGCCTTCGATATTTTCAGTACCGCAAACATCGCCACGATCGCGGCAATCACCCGCCAGACGGTGATCGCATGATCTTCGACGCCAGCCAACTTGTACGTCAGCACCGCCCGCGCCGAAAGGCTCGTCATCCCCCACGCCGCACAAATCCAAACAATCGCCCCAACCCACACCAGCCACTGAACCACACTGGTCACGCCGCCAACCACCAAACCCAATTCACGCGATTCAACGCCACCGAGCAATTGATCCAACTCATGATCGGCGTCGTCGTCATCGCCATCGGCATCCTCAGTGGCTTTGTCTGGTATGGCTTTCTTTCGAATATCGCCGAGCACGTCACCAAGAAGTGCCGCCAGTGCAAACGCTGCAACCGTATGGACGACGTTTCGAGCGAGGTAATCCACGAACGCCCCATATCCCACGACTTCGGCGACCAATAGCGCCAACAGTACCAAGACGATAATCGGGTAGACCTGAACAACCGCCCCGAAAGCGATTGGCCGGCGCTGGGCAAACTTGCGACCCAATACGCGCACCACCGAATTGCGATCCCGCAAGAACAGCACGGTAAGGACCAACGCGACGGTGCAATACACCGCCCACAACCCATCGTGCAACGCGGGGGCAGCTTCGATTGTTTTTAGGAATACGACCGGAATCCCAAGTAGAACAGCCATCCACCAAAACAATCCGCACCACCGTCGATAGTATTGTGCAACATTGTTGGAGCAGGGAATGATTCGAAATCGCGGCTTGCCCGATCGAAACAAATGCACAAGCGCCGCTCGTGTAACAACAGCCGCAACACCCAACAGGCTCATTCGCATCACCAAGACCGGCAACGGATTTCTACTGAAACGCGACATGAAAATCCAGCCGGCGAGCAGCGTCAACGGCAGCGCAAGAATCACGCAATACGCGGTGATGTTTGCAATCTGAATGCGAAACCGACTGGTCATACCCACTTCGGTGATGCTGCCAGATTGCAGGGCCGCTGATACAGCTTCTTCAGTCTTGGCGGCCAACCGATTCGCCCGCATCCGCACAATGACGCCCAAGAAAATTCCCAACACAATCACAAAACTGGCGACGCGATAAGACGAGGCGTCAACACCTCCGGCTTTCGGCTTGAAGTTGCCAAAAGCATCCTTGATCTGTGAAGTGCTTTGGCCGGTCCGCACTTCGTCATAGGCGGCTTTGATTTTTCCGCCGATGTGCTGACTTCGGGCAAGCGTATACGACCAATAAAGACCCTGACGAAACCGAGCCAGATCCTCGAGGAACAGTGATAGTTCCTTAACCGATTCCTCAAGGCGATTGACCGATCCACGCGCCGCAGAAACGATCTCGCTGATGGTCTCGTCGAGGGCGGGTCGATACTTGGACGCCAACTCAGCCGCCCGCGCCGCAAACAGTTCCTGCTCCGGAAGTTCGGTGATTTTCGATGTCGCTTCTTTCAACTCCGCGCGAGCAGCCGCCATGTCCTCCGCAGCGTCGTCTTGGCCGATGAGCAATTCGTCAAGTTCGAGACGGGCCAAATCAAGTTCAGCGTTGAGAACGGTTAACTGTGCCGCATAGTCGCCAGAAAGATCGATCAGCGTACGATAAGCTGACGTTTTTTCCGCCCCGCTGATGCGCGAGAGTCTGTCCTGCAACCGATTGTACTTCGCCCGCACCTGCTTCATATCGCGGGACAAATCGTTCTTGTCGCTCTCACGGTATCGATTGCGGATGCCATCTCGGTGGCTTAGAAATTCCTTCTGCGTGTTCGCGATAAGATTGCGATAGTTCCAATAAGCCTTGTCAGCAGGTGTTTTGGCGGCCTTAAGTTCCTGCTCGATCGTCTCCGATTCACCAACGGATGCCCGAGTCTCCAAGCGCGTGCGATAATCACCGAGCGCTTTGACGTAGGCCTTGAGTTCCGGAAGCACCAGATCGGTCGCCGACATTTCCAGATTCAAATTGATCTTCTGGGCCGCCAACTGCTCAATGCGCAGATCGGCGAGAAACACCTTCCAGGTACTGCGCACGAGATTGATGTGGTGAATCTCTCGCGCGGTCGCGGCATCGATGCCTTCGGCTGACTCATCCGGAAGCTTCTTGATGACCGTATCAAGTTCAAACCGGGCGTCGGCAGCCGCCTTTGTGGCGTCGGACTCGCGCTGCGTGAATTCACCGATGGTGTTGGTTCGGTTGGTCTGCTGCTTGTTCGTCGTATCCGTCAGGGCGTTAACCCGCTTGTACTCCGCCGCTATGTCCGCGCGTCTCTTTTCGAGTTCAGCCTGATCGACCGCCCCGGGTTTTTCTTTCATCCAGCTTTGCAATTTGGCGGTGCGATTGCGATATTCGTCGACGTCGGCGGTGCGTTGGTTGATCTGCTCATCGGACCCGAGCGCCGCGGATTTCTTGAGCATCTCCTCATACACGCCCAACTGCTCAAGACAGGCCGTCAACACTTCACGGGCGGCTGCCGCGGCTGCACTTTTCTTCTGCGTCGCCTGAGATGATTCGGGCCCGACTTCATCAGCGGGCAATTCTTCCAATTGCTCGTTGATTGCCGTGCGCACGCGCCCCAATTCCTCCGGCGTTTTGGGCACAGGAAGCGGCGTGATGGCCTCGGTTGATTTTGAAGCGGGTGCAGGGGTTGGCTGACTTCGGACCGCTGGCACAAATCCGAGCAGGACCGCGCTTAGCATCGCGACCACGTACCAATGAGACGACCAACGGGCTATCAGGTTTTGAGGCTTGGTTCGCATGATACCGACGATTGTAGGCGCCCCCTCGAGGCATACAACCGTGAATCTGCTTGTTGGTAAGCGATGGCGAAGCGCAGGGTCACCATGCAGGCCTCCCAGGTTCGGATGGGCATGTACTTGTTGCGGCGAGCGCGAACGCTACGTGGCGACCATTTCCTTGGCGGGGATCGAGGGCGCGTGCTTGGTCGACGGCTGCGACAAGTAGGCGGCGACAGCTTCGGGAATCCCGTCCTCATACTTGACGGTCGGTGTCCACGAAAGCTTCTCACGGGCCTTTTGGCACTCGAAGAAGGTCTTGCGCCCCATCAGCCACACCGAATACCGCGTCACCAACGGCGGTGTCTTGCGGCGAAACATGTGCCCGATGATTTCAAAGACGAAAGCGGCGGTATAGGCCACGCGGTAAGGGACTTTCCGCTTCACTTCCGGTTCGCCCAGCGCCTTGGCCACCAGATTGAAATACTGCTTCTGCGTCAACACGCCGTCGTTGCTGCAGTTGTAAGCTTCGCCAGCACCTTCGGGCATCTCAGCCGCCGTGATGCCTCCCTCCGCAACGTTTCCTGCGTGGACCACGTTGAGGCGATTGTTGCCATCGCCGATGAGTTTGATCTTACCCTTGCGAATCGAATCACAGAGGCGCCCGATCGTGGCGCGATCGCGCGGGCCGTAAAGCCAACTCGGGCGAATCACCGTGACTTCGACATCACCGCGCTTGTGGGCTGCCCACACCAGCTTCTCAGCTTCGACCTTCGCCCGCGAGTAGTAGCTCCAATGATGAAGATTCACGCCCAACGGATCCGACTCGTCGATGACCAGGCCCGGTTGATTGGGGTGGCCATACGCACTGATCGAACTGATGTGGAGGAATCGCTTCACACCCGCCGCAATCGCCGAGGTCAGAAGTTTGCGCGTACCTTCGATCGTAATCTCGACAAACTCATGCCATGGGCCCCAGTCGCCGACCCGCGCCGCAGCGTGGTAGACGATCGTCACACCTTCGCACGCCCGTTTCAGTGAGGCCTCGTCGGTCATGTCGCCTTCGGCCAATTCCACGCCAAGCGATTCCAAAAAGCGGGTGTCGCTTCCAGGCCGCACCAGGGCACGCACGCGACGACCCCGCTTGACCAACTGTTCGACAAAATGGCTACCGAGCAGGCCGGTGCCACCAGTGACGAGATTCAAACCGCTTTGGGCCTTGTCTTGATGGGTATTGTCTTGATCCACAAATAATCCTCGCTTGTTGCCACAATTCAGCGCCAAACATAGAAACGATAAGCGCGGTGGTCAACTCGGAAACAGAGTCGCACGCGTTGATCGAGTCAAATTGTGGCAGCGGGTCAATTCTTGGCCAGCAAAAGTGGGGAACCTAGAAGTTGATGATGTCCGGGTCGAAGTCTTCCGGCGTATACCCCGGATTAAGCACGACATCGGTGTAGATATAGCTCCCGAGCAAGTCGTTACCGGCTTCATCGCTGTAGGCATAACAGGCAACAGGCAGCAACGTTTCGCGGTCAACGTGAAAAACCAGCAAATGATCTGGATAGTTCGATTCGTCCCCGTCGTACGGCAGAATTCGCTCGAACTGATAGGTTGACCGACCGTCAATGGTCCCCTCACCCACGTACCTCAAGGTGAGTGCGTCCTCGGCCTGTGCCTTGACCGAGTAATGAATGATGAGTTCAAACGATTTGCCGAATCCAAACTGATCAATCGTGCGTCGTGAGGCTTTCTGTGCTCGAGAACCATGAATCGGCTGCAAGATCTTTGAGATCAAAAGGCGGACAATCGCACCACCCGGTTTGGCCCAGGCTTGCTGGTTGCCCTCATCGTCGAGCCATTTGTTTGCGACGTACAACGCCCGCGCGCATTCACCGATGTTCTTCGTAAACGTCATGTCAACGCTGAACGGGCTCTCACGGAATCGCACGTCGGCGATCTGCTCCGGTTTGTGTTCGCCAGCGATGCGCTCTTGCTTCGTGAAGGTGCAACGGTAATCCTGAACGTTGAATTTGTAGTTGTCCCAGCAGAAGCGCAGGAAACCCAATGGATCGCGCTTGGCGAACGCCTCATGTTCGTTGGATTCGGGCAGCCCCGCGGGTGCAGCTTGAATCGATGCCGCCGCGGCAACCGCGCCACCTGGCACCATTTCAACCGCGTCCATCTTGGTCGGACGCGCGTCGGCAACTTGCACTTCATTGGAGGGCGCAGGATCGACGACGGCGGTCGACGTCTCTGCTGAATTCCTATTCGACGCGACCTTCTGCTGCGACGAATCGGCATGCGTGTCGACTCTCTCTGGTCCCGCGTACATCGTCACCTGAGAAGCTCGCTGACAGTGCATGCTGAATGCCACAATGACACAAAGGCCAACCATCACTGCGTCACGCCGATTTCTATTCTGCGAATTGATATTCAAAAGCATTACCCGTCTGAAAAACTCGAACAACCATCCAACGATAAACGAAAGGCGTGATCGCGAAGGTCGCAATGCTGCGAGCCTACGATATCAACTTTCGACGATGCGCCTAAGCCAGAATCTTGAATCCCCCCACAACAGAGTGATACCCGCCGGATCACCATACGTTGCGGGCGACAACGGTGATGAAACGCGCCGAAAACTCGGCGACTCCCAAATTCCGGGGGCATTGGGCCAATCCACTTCACGTGCCCGACGCCTCACCGACTACCAACATTCTCGATCGAGCTACCCGCTCGCACCCACACTCTTTGATATCGGCAGCCATTCGACATTTACTGCAACGATCAAGCTCAGCCGAATAAGCAAGCCTCAGCCAAACGCGCTCGTGCCAAACGCGAAACCCATGTGTACTCGGCACTTACTGACCGTGCCCGTTGATGCACGTTGGCCAGTACCATCGACGTCCAGCGTCATGATTTCGATCACCGGAAAGACGACTTCCCTGATCAGAAGTGGGATCGCGCCAATTTCCACTTCATTGACGAGAGTATAGGCAGTCTGTGGAGGTTATGCCAGCCATTCCTCAAGGCAACTCTCACTTGAGATTTTGTGCAGAGCGCGTCAACGTGAAACGTCGTTTTCAGCATAGGGAAGGGTGACCAGGAACTCGGCGCCGTTTCCTGGCGTCGATGTAACAGAAAATGATCCGTGCAGAACTTTGAGAATTCCGTGGGCAACTGCGAGCCCCAGTCCGCGATTAAATGCCGGATCGCGATCGGTGCGCTTCGTCGTATAGAACGGTTCAAAGATGCGCGAGATGGTTTCATCATCCAAGCCAAGCCCAGTGTCCGCCACAACGATCTTGGCGCAGTTACCACCATCCGTAAGCGTCATCAACAACTTCCCACCCTCGGGCATCGCCTCAAGCGCGTTGTCGACGAGATTGCGAAGCATCGTCATCAATGCAGTTCGTGGAACCGCAAGTACCGGCACCAAATCGATCTGACTTTCAAGCTCGATCTTCCCTCCCTGCAACCGACCTTGCGTTTCCCGAACGGTATCCATCATCACTTCGCCAAGTTCGCAGTAAGTCGCGTCGCGAAAGTCGCCCTCTGCAAATGCCAGCAAGTTGCTGACCAGATCCGTCGATCGATTCAACGTGTCAGCCGTCTTTCCCAGGACGCGGGACAGCACTTCCGGATCACGCGACTGCAATGCAAAATCGACGCTCGTGACGATGCTGCCCAACATGTTGTTGAAGTGATGCGACATGGCCCCAGCCATCTCGCCCAGAGCGGCCATCTTGGATTGATACGCCAACTGCTCCTGCAGGACCAACCGATTGGTGATGTCCCTGACGCAAGCCAGCCCGCCGAGCGGTTCGCCGTCTACCTTCGCGATCGGCGTGACGATAGCCGCCAACCGACGTCGATCGCCGTGTTCGTCGCGCATGGCGAATTCAAACTCACCCACCGAGCCTTCATTCAAACACTCGGTCATGAGTCGGCCGGCATTCTCCCGCTCATCCAAAGGGATCAGCGAATCCCAATCGCTGCCCAACATCTCCGTGGCTGGTGCCCCAAACATGCGTTGAGCCGCCCGATTCCACGCGGTGATGTTTCGATCATGATCCACTGCCACCATCGCCATTCCGGCTTGGTTGAACAAGAGGCGGTGCAAGTCTTCGGCGGGAGATGGGTTGGACGACTGGTTCACCTTTTGATTCCGGTTGGGGGTAATCCGGTTTCTGGTAAGTTCATCATACTAATGCTTCACGATTAATTCACCCTCACCAATTGTGGGCGAATAAACAGAACCGTCTCGTGGTTTTTCATGCCAAGCGTCGATGACAGCCACCGACTGCCGATCAAATATCCGCTGTCGGCTTGCTCACTGCTGCCGAGTACGGCGAATTCTCCCGGCGCGAGTTTGATCATGACCGCCAATTCGTCAAATGTAATCCCATCGTGATCCTGGACGTTGGCGACGTTTCCATCTTGCTCGACCCAACGCGAGCGGGTGCGGGCTTCCTCCAACTCAGGTCTGACCTTTAAGATCACGCGTGTGGCGTCACCATCCTGAGCGGCGTAATCAATGAGAATACGCTTCGTCCCCTCGGGCAAACTCCCGCCTTTGAGCGAACCGCCGCGCTCGTGCAAGAAATATGACTCCCCGCCTTCGGTCCGGTCAAGGTTGACGAGCAACGACAACCCATTGTCCAAAACGTGGCGGTAGGTGCCCATCCGCCCGCCCGCGTCCTCAATGATCGACTTCATCGCCGGCCAAGCGTCGCGATCACCTTTGCCAGCCCGGAGTCCATTGCGCGCCAAAAGCGCGGTTAACTGCGGATCGCCCAGCGATTCATTCAAATGTTTCCAGAGATCAAGCGAGCGTCGCTCCTCTTCAATCGGAAGCTCGACACGATGCACGTCGAATTGCATGTGGATCGAGCCAACGTGTTGACCCGCACTGCCAGCCGAACGATCCACGACCGAGTCGGCAGACCAATCCTGCGAATCGCCGTTGCCCGACTGGGCTATGCCATTGTTTGAATCTTGAGGATCTGAATCGACCTGCTTGGGAAACAAGCACGCGCACGATGTGAACGGAATCAATGCGATGACCCAATAGAAACTCAGATAACGTCGGTCCACTCGCATGGGCGTACATTTATGTCAGTTGGGATTCCAAGTCAACGCCAAGCCCGCAGGTTTCACCTGATTTGACGCGAGTCTGGACGGCTGGTGCTCTGTCATGCGTTTGATGATGATTGATGACGTGCCACTGCTCTGCGAGCAGTGCGTATCAACGTATCGCGAATGGCAGCACTGCTCACAGAGCAGTGGCACAGGTATCTTGCCTTCGTCTTCAAATCAGACGAGCGCGGCACCAGACTAGAATTCTTTCCGCTGCCGCGATGACGGGATGCTCAATTGTTGGCGATACTTGGCGACGGTGCGCCGGGAGATGTCGATCCCGCGCTTGTTCAACAGGGCTGCGACCTGATCGTCGTTGTACGGATTCTTCTTGTCTTCCTCTTCGATCAACTTCTGGACGCTCGTCTTGACGCTGTCCCAACTGGTGCTCTCGCCCGACGAACTTTCCGTCCCACCGGTAAAGAAGTACCGCATCGGGAAAATGCCCCTCGGTGTCTGCACGTACTTGCCCGCCACCGTGCGGCTGATCGTCGACGGGTCGCATTCCAGCTCTTCAGCCAGCTCGCTCATCCGAAGCACTTTGAGCCCTTCCGGACCGATCTCGAAGAAATCCGCCTGCCGCTCAACGATGCGCTCAGCCACCAAACGCAAACGATCTCTTCGAAATTTGATCGCATCGATTAACGCTGTTGCAGATTCCAGGTGCTTGCGGACAAAGTCGCGCACTTCCTTCGTCGATGATTTATCCTGCAACATATCAATCGCCGATTGACTCAATCGCAATTGCGGACTGCTCGCTCGGGTCAAGCGCACGTCAAACCCACCGCCGCTCTCGCTGTCTTCGATGATGACGTCGGGGGTGATTCGCGGAATCTCGCGATCGACCACGGTATACCCCGGGTGAAGGTGCAGCGTGGACTGCATCGCTTTGACGGCTTCGGTGATTTCGCCCACCGAGAACCCCGTCGCTTTGGAGATCGCCGGATAACGATTGCGCACCACATCGCGAAGATGGTTCCGCACCAACTCCTTTTCGATTTGATTGTCACCCTGAAGTGCGTCGAGTTGCAGCAACAGGCATTCTTGATAATCGCGGGCAGCCACCCCAACCGGATCGAGTTGCTGCACCAAAAGCAACGCCGCCTCGAGCGATGCGACTTCCAATTCAGGTCGGTTGCTTACGGCGATTTCGTCGAGATGAACCCTGAGGTATCCGTCGTCTTCGAGGCTGTAGATGATCGCTTCGCCGGCCCGGCGGGTTTCGTCTTCGAGTTCCAGGACCGCCCACTGCACAAGCAAGTGTTCTGCGAGACTTTCGGGGCGACTTGCTGCGTTGGCCATCGCGTCCATCTTGGCGTCACGCTCGCCCACCATGGCACCGCGCGATACCGTGTTCGCAAACCCGCGTGCATCGTCACTGCCATATTCGCGGGTCAAACGATCGAGTCGCTGAAAACTCTCGCCGTTGATCTCATCTGGAGCAGACGCCCCGTTGCTCTGTACCGTGTCACCTTGACTTCGATTCGCACCGTTGCCTTCGCTGGCGCTGCCATCGGTTTCGGATTTGGCCGGATTGCCTTCTTCGAGGGAGAAGTTTTTTTCCAACTCTTCCGCCACGCGGTTTTCGAGGGCCATGGCGTTGAGCTGCAAGATGCTCATGGATTGGATCAATTGCGGCGTGAGCTTCTGCTCCATCCGCATGTACTGACCCAAAGATTGTGACAAACCCGGTGCCATGTTGAATCACTCTACCGACTGATCGAAATCACGGATCAAGCTTAGCGTCGACGCTTGAAAAAACCAACGGCCACGACGAATCGCGATCAAACAATTCGCCAACCGCAAGCCCAACCGCTACCTCATTATACATTGTTCGGGGAGACAAACCGACAAACTTGAGAAATGCACCGCCACCGCCATGAATCGATGTTTCTTGAATTCGGGCCATGGCGTTAATATGATCGATTGCAGCCCGCACTCCGCGCATTGGGTGAACTGATCAGATTCACAACTCCAGATTCGATTTTAGAGAATTGACCTGAGTAGAATTGACTCAAGTTTCGGTTCAGGTGCGCCCGCGAATCGCCGCTTCGAGCATTCCCAGACTTGCGTATTCCAATTGCGAACCGACCGCCAACCCACGGGCCAGACGCGTCACTTTGACGTTGGTGTCGGCGAGCAGACTCTCCAAGTAGAGCGCCGTCCCATCGCCTTCAATCGTCGGGTTGGTCGCGAGAATCACCTCTGAGACATCCTGCGCTTTCACGCGATTCATCAATGCGTCGATCGTCAGGTCGCCCGGTTCGATACCATCAAGCGGTGCGATGTGTCCCATTAAAACATGATAAACGCCGCGCACCAAGCTGGTTTGCTCAAGAGCGATGACGTCCTTGGGTTGTTCGACCACCCAGACCTGCGTGTGGTCACGACTGGACGTCGAACATAATTTGCATGGATTGGATTCGGTGAGGTTAAAACACGTGCTGCAATGGATGACCCGGTCTTTGACCGCGATGATCGCGTCGGCCAACCGTGCAGCTTCTTGTCGATCGCTGCGGAGAATGTGAAAAGCCAGTCGCTCGGCGCTGCGTGGCCCGATGCCCGGAAGCTTCTGAAAAGCCTGCTTCAACTGCTCCAGCGATTCAATCTCAACCTTACCCACGGAACCCTCTACAAAGCCACATAAAGTGTGCCACTGCTCTGTGAGCAGTGC